>JAFNJA010000132.1:0-4304 GCA_017601265.1 Candidatus Brockarchaeota archaeon | reverse complement strand
CAATTTCTCATCAGTGCTATTAGATGCTTTAACTTACTTGATAGGAAGTTGCAATGGTGCTTTTCGTCCGCTGCTCCATGTACAATTGTTGCCCTTATTTAGAAAGTTCGTAATGGATGAGATCCCAACTTGCGCTCATATTACTTCTGAACCAAATGAGTTATTGAATGAAAAATGTTTGCTGTAACGAAAATATGACTTCTAGCTATAATGGCGTCTAGCTATGAGGTAGATGAAGAAGCAGACTAGAAGGATAAGGAATGGACCAAAGGGATATTCTGGGACTACTGGCATTGTTAGGAATTCGAACCTGACGTTGTAAGGAGAACTCGTCTTCGTCATGTAGACAAGGCCTATCTTGTAAGAGTAGCTGCTGTAGAAGCACGTGAGCGCGCTATTGCCAGTCAGGTGGTCTGTCGCCTCGTTTATCCAGTCTGTAGGGCTCGAGTCCCAGGTTCCGCCGACGCGCTTCTTGTAGTATACGTGGTCGGCCGTTGGGGAGCCCGCCCAGAAGCAGTAAAGATTGTTGTTCACTGTATCGATGCTCAGGACTGGGGTTGATGTGGATGTAACAGAACTCTGAACGGTTACTGAGCTACTCCAATTCGAGTCATACGTGTAGCTCGTATATTTTATGGCATACGACCCAGTGAGGAAGACCACATGGACAGTATCGCCTTGGGCCACAGCCGAAATACCACTATTTTGATACACGCACACGTCCGCGCTCGCCGTTCTCCATTCGTTATTCCATGCGCTTCCGCTCCAGCTCTTTAACCTTATGCGTTGATTATAAGATGTGTAGATGCATGCCATCTTCCCATTAGTCAATGGAACTGGTACGACGATGGCATATGTCATATCCCAGTCAGTAAGGTCCTGCGTAAATTGGGTTGCCCATGTTCCATCATTTTTCGAGGATTTAGCCACCATCGGCCTCTTATTTTGATGATATCCTATCCAAGGGTAGCCGTTGCTGTCGACGGCGATGCACGGCAGGTAATTTGTTCCCGAAATGGCCGTCTGTTCCCCAGCGCTCCACGTCACAGTGCCGTCGGATTCCGGGGTCCCCCTCCTGTAGTAGATGCTGCCCCCTGCGCAGTAGGCGTAATGGAAGTAGGTCCCGTCGAACCAGATCGAGAATTGGTCAGCCGCGGTGCAGCTTCTTATCGTCGTTTTCGAGCTCCAGCTCGTCCCGTCGGTGCTCGTTTTGAAGGCCATGTTCGAGCCGTCGCAGTAGAAGACCCAGAACCTGCCGTTAGCGTAGAAGCTTTTGCGCTGAAAGGACCATATCGTGGCATCGTCGGTCGTGGGACTGTCGACGGTGCTCGCTGCAAGGGCTTCCCGGACGTTTACTATGAGCACTAGGAGAAGGACCGTAAACGCGACGATTTTCCTCCCGGTCAAGGCGGTCGTGCCTTCGCCCTTGGATCGCTTCGGCTTTTAGGGGCCCGTCCAGAATGATAAACTCGGCTCCGCTTTTATCCCTTGATCTCCGCAAATTTTGAGTCCAGGAAGCTCGTTCTTCGCGCGGACGATTCGGAGAACCGCGCCCCTGGAATTTGCAGCGTCTCCTCGATGCCAGCGCCAAAGCCTTTCCTCTAGGATTGGAGCCCGACGCAGCCCCGGCGTCAAGTTTCTGCCCAACGAAGGCGCTATCTGGACTCGACTCGCGCGCGAGCATGCATCCAACCAAAATGCTTACGGCCATAAACAAAAATCCCATGGATTTGCGCGCAGGTTCTGCGAAATCTAACCGACTCAAAATTCTTTGAATGGATTGCATATATACGCTGCCGCCGCAGGCTTCCCCGAACGCTGCAAATGCTTAAAATGAACCGCCTGGAGCGCTTTCCGAAAGCCTCGAGGGGCGATTCTGGGGGTCCGAGTCGGTGAAGCGGAAAGCAAGGAAGGTGGACAGGAGGAAGAGCGGGCAGTTCATCGTCCTCGTGGCCATGGTTATCGCGATCGTCGTCCTGAGCGTCGTCTCGCTCGTCATGCAGACGGTCAACCTGAGGCAAAGCTTCAGGTACGAGCCGTACAAGGAGGTGACCGAGGATCTCGCGGCCTCCTTCAGGAACGCGATGGCCTTCGCGTTGGCGAACATGACCGCTTACCTGAACGGGAGCACCGACCCGGACGCCCTGGCCAAGGCGCGCGCGGACGTTTACAGGTATTTGTCAAAGTGGAAGCAGGCGGCCCTCCTCGCTTACGCCGACCTTGGCTTGCAGCTTGATTTCACCACCCCCCTGGATCCGGAGTCGGGCTACGTCCTCCAGGGCGAGACTGTAGATCCCAACGGCGTCCCAATACCCGCTTGGAAGATCTACAACCTGACCGATGTGTACTGGGACCGGTCGATGAGCTGCTCCGCCGCATACGCGACGCTCAGCGTAAACCTGACCGAGTACGGCTTCTACGGCTGGAAGAAGGACGTCCTCGTGGCGGTGAATGCGACGCTGAAGCCCGGCGAGATCCAAAACAGCTCCGGCAGGGTTCCGGCTGACATAGTGCTTTTACTTGATGCCAGCGGAAGCATGTTCTTCAATTTATGGGGCGCGCAGGACAAGAACGACCTGCTATGGAGTCAAAGCGGCACGTTTTATCCGAGCGTGAACTGGGTCACGGTCGGCTCCATCGACTTTGGCGAGATACCGGTTCAATTCGAAGCTTGGCTGGATTGGTCCGGTTACTCCGGCAGGAACCTCTACTTCCGGTTGATAAACGGTTCCGTGAAGCCCCTGCTCCAAGTCTCCTATACCAACGAGTCAGGCACCCACATAGCCTGCCTCTCTGTTATTGCCGACGCCTACGTGAAAAAGAGCGCTCCTAATAGTAACTTCAACGGGGCGTGGGATTTCCTCTACGTCAAGAACAACTACAACAACGATATCCAGAGGACCTGGCTGAAGTTCGACCTTTCCTCGATCCCTTCGGGTAGCACGATCGAGAGCGCCTCCCTCACAATCTACGTGAACCAAAGTAATCTGGCTGCCAACAGGGGTTACGGCGCGTTCCACAGCACCAACGACGCTTGGAGCGAAACGGGCATAACTTGGAACAACCAACCGAGCTTCGATTCACTGAATTGGATGAACTCGACTTTCGTCCCCAACCTGAAAGGAGCTGGGTGGCTTTGCTGGGACGTTACATCCGACGTGGCGAGCGACATGGCTCCAGGGGACAAGAAGAGTTCTTGGGTGATAAGGGACGCCATGGAGAGCAGCACTTGGCCAAACGCGTGGATCAGGCTATACGACAGGCAGAAAGCCGCTGGCGAGATGCTTGGCGTCAACTACCTCAAAGCTATGGATTGGACTCAGCCGCCCAAGCGCATAATGAGCAGCGGGGCGACCGACGAGTACAACTTGACCACAGTCCAGGGAATAGATTTCGGGAGGACGATGATGAACAAGTACGGAAAGAGCGGCAAGTGGTTAATACAGCTTTCCACGCCCTACGGGCAAACCTTGTCCGTCGACTATACCATCAGGATATACGCCCGAAAGCTCGACATGGTGCGCAACGCCGCCACGACATTCCTGAGGCTACTGAACAGGAACCTCGACAGGATAGCGATAGTGCAGTACGGGCCTGGCTCGAAAGTTTGGGTCAACGACCACTGGGAGTACCGCTACTTCTCCAACATCATATCGAACGTCGACCAATCCAAATTGCCGTACGACATCCCGAACAAGTCCTTCTACGTTCTCAGCGATCCCGACGATTTCCAGAGTGCGCTCGACGACATCAACTGGAGGACGCCGCTGCTCAAATACGACATAGGTGGAGGAGGTGGAGGCGGAGGTGGCGGTTGGGAGGTCGGCGAGGCCCCCATAGACCCTTCCAAGGACTACGCCGTCACCGGCTACGGCTTCCTCAGGTTCTTGGCGAGCGATGGTAAGACGTACATGTACAATTTCTGGGCCGGAGGGAGCACGCCCCTAGGAAGCGGAATAGAGACGGCAGCGAAGATATTCAACGGCACTTACTACAACAACCCCTGGTCGAAAGCTAGGGACGGGTCCCAAAGAATCATGATAATAATCTCTGACGGGAAGGAGTGCATAAGGAGAAGCCCCACGCCCCTGAAATACACCCCGACGCCCGGCGTCTTCAACTCCTACTATAGCCTAGCCAACAACCTAACAGGAGACGCCTGGGCGGACAGCCAGGTCATAACGTACACTATAGGGTACGGGGAGGACGTGGACGAGTACTGCCTCCAGCAGTTGGCGCTGCTCGGGCACGGCGAATATTACAGGGCGACGAACGGCTCCCAGCTCGCGCAGATCCTTTCGCAG
>JAFNJA010000131.1 GCA_017601265.1 Candidatus Brockarchaeota archaeon | reverse complement strand
GTCCAAGTCGTCTCGGATAGCAATGAGGAGTTGAAGAAGAGGGCTTCGTAAGGCAATCTTATGCGTGGGCTTCACGGAGGAGCGCCAATTTCCACAGGTTCAGGGACGGAACCGAAATGATTCCGGTCGTCGACTTGTTCGCTGGCCCAGGTGGCCTTGGAGAGGGCTTCAGCACCTTTCGGGACATCCAAGGTCAGCGTTTTTTCCGTATCGCTTTGGCGATCGAAAAGGACGAGGCAGCGCATGCCACACTGCTCGTCCGGAGCTTTTTCCGTCAATTCAACGATGGGTGTGTTCCTGACGATTACTATCGCTTCGTTAGGAATGAAATCAGCCTCGATGAACTGTTCCGGGCATTCCCGGCCGAGGCTACAAAGGCACTAGAGGTAGCATGGAAGGCCGAACTTGGAAAGGTCGACGAGAGCGAAGTCGACAAGCGAATCTCCAAGGCTATTGGTGACGCGAAGTATTGGGTGTTGATCGGCGGCCCTCCCTGCCAACCGTATTCGTTGATCGGCCGGGCACGAATAATGGGCGAGAGCCAGAGAAAATTCGGGAACAAGATGAAGATGTACGAGGAGGATAGCCGGCATTTCCTCTATGAGGAGTACCTTCGAATCATAGGGAAGCATGCCCCGCCTGTCTTTGTGATGGAAAATGTCAAAGGTCTTCTCTCCGCGAGGGTTGGGGGAAACCTGATCATCCGGAAAATCCTTAGAGATCTCGAACAGTTGGGTTACAAGCTACATCCGTTCGTAGATTACGGGATTCAGAGGCGCCTTTTCGATTATTTTGTTGATGGGCAGGATCTGCGCGATTTTGTCATTTGTTGTGAAAAGCACGGTATCCCCCAATGCCGGCATCGAGTGATACTGCTGGGTTTGCGAAGAGATATCCATTGCCAGCCCCGGCTGCTTAACATTGTGAAGGACCGAGTCAGCCTTTCCAGAGTAATAGGGGATCTTCCGAAGCTACGGAGTCAGCTTTCGCGTGAAAAGGATTCCCCGGAAGCGTGGGCCGCCGCGATTCGCAAGCTGGTTGGTGATATCGATTCGATCAAGAACCCGAAGATCCAAGCAGCCATAAGAAATGCAGCCAAGCGTCTCGGCAAGTACCACGACACTGGGTCGAGTTTCGTCGCCACAGCCGCCAAACCGATGTACATGCCCGATTGGTTCAGTGATATCCGGCTGGGCGGGGTTCCGAATCATGAAACACGGTTTCACATGGCTTCTGATCTACGTCGGTACTTTTTTGCGGCATGCTTTGCGAAGATAATGAAGCGGTCGCCTTTTCTCTTCGACTTCCCAAAGTCTCTTCTGCCGGCCCACGAAAACATCAACCGCGGAGAAAACAAGGATATATACTTCAGGGATCGCTTCCGGGTTCAGTTAAAGAATAAGCCATCGACAACGATCACTGCCCACATCGCCAAGGACGGACACTACTTCATTCATCCAGATCCTTGCCAGTGTAGAAGTCTGACTGTTAGAGAAGCTGCCAGGCTTCAGACGTTTCCCGACAACTATGTTTTCCTCGGAGTACGGACAGAACAGTATCGGCAGGTTGGAAACGCCGTACCCCCACTGCTCGCAAGGCAGCTGGCCGCCGTCGTCTATCAGGTACTCAAGGACGCTTGTTTACAGATAGACTCATCGGATGGATCGAATCACAAAGGAAAAGAGAAGCTGGAACATGTCCCGTATCCGCTCGAAAAACACAGGACCTGAGCGACTGGTCAGATCCTGTCTTCGGCGGCTGGGGATCAGATTCAGTTCCTATGGAAAGAGTATTACTGGTAATCCAGATATAATCCTTCAGGGCAGGAAGATCGCACTATTCGTTCACGGGTGCTTCTGGCATAGGCACAATCACTGCCCGTACGCGTACGTGCCAAAGAGCCGGGTATCATTCTGGCGCAGGAAGTTCCAACGAAATATCGCCCGCGATCGTTTCGTGAGGGCACGGCTGCTGAAGGAGGGGTGGACCGTCGCCGTCGTCTGGGAATGCCAAACACGCGACCGGGATTCCCTTGAAAACAGGCTCAGAACGCTCTTGATGGCTCGAAGGCGTTGATGCTCAGGCCCTAGCTGTCCTCCACGTGTCAAATTCTGCCGGGAGGAGACTGAGAATCTGTTGCCAATTGAGCGAATACAGATCGTAGGTCAGTTCAAGATGCTGGATTACTGCGATGAACCGTCGAAGCGTTCCCGGCTTGTTACGGGTTGTGGCACCTCGCTTTGGTGTGCCCTTCGTAGCGTCGTAGTAGAGCGCGTTGACCGCCTTGATCAGTTCCTTGTTAGTGATGAATTCCATCCGTGACGCGAGCTGCTCAGAAAACTCGCCATGCTTGTGAACAGGCGGGGCGAGCAATATACGAGCGTCCGGTCCATGGAGGCGGTAGATGCGGAACGGTCCGGCCAGCAGGTGCCTGTAGTAGTGACGGAAATGTTCATCACTGTCCAATTTTGGCAGGATATACCTGTATTTCTCGTAGGGCTTGCGAGTTCCGTCAGCAAGCGGAGGACATAGCTGATCGAAGTAAAACAAAGCGAGCCAAGACCACAATCCGTGATTAGTATCAATCTCCTGTCGGTCGACGTTCTTGAGGGCTCCCGAGAGGTATCTGGCGGCTTCAAGTCGGTTCATGAAATTGCGCTTGTCGACTTGTCCATGGCCGTGAACGGCCAGCGAAGTCGCTGGATCGGTCAGCAGGAATAGGGGCGGACTTTCTTCTGCGCCACCTGTAAGCCTGTCAATATAGGCGCCAAATTGACGAATTCCCTCTTCATTGAGCGCCCTGACGTCGGTCATGCTAATACCTCCTGCCGAGTACTCCCATACTTTTCGGCGACCCCGTGAACTGAACAGAATGCTCGCACCGCCTCGTCGATCCATCTGAGCTGTTCTTCGCGCGTGGATGGATCGTCGGAGAAGAACTGTGGGGCCTGATGAGCGTAAAAAAGCCGGACGAAGACAAGCCATTGTACCCGCCAGTTCCCAAGATCAACGTCCAGAGGATCGTGTTCGTCGATGATCAGGATTTTGGTGAGCAACTCACGCAACACTGCTGGCCAGACCAGAGCGAAAAAGGCCCGGTCCGTCCGCACAATATCCTTGATGGCATCGCCGACACCCGGAATCCTGTTGTTCACTTCCAAAACAGGCCTTGAGTCATACTGTAGCCTCCACACGGCTGGTCCAAGATCCTTAAACACTACTGGGAGAAGACACAGCCGCTTGGCTGAAACAGATTCCATATTGTGGGGAACGATCCCGTCGGCTTCGGCTAGGATCTTACCCACTTGTTCTGATTCATCGACCACTTTCACGCGGAAGAAAACAATACTTCCGCGGTCGATGTCAGTCAGCTCACGGTTCGATGGTGGCCGGATCTGACCAACCGTTCCGAAGGGAAACCGCATATATGACGAGTCGTAGTAGGCTTCGATGAATACCAAGGCCTGCCCGGGAAGATTAAGGTCCTCCAATTTCAATGACGCGTCAAAGCTGCGGGATCCGTCAGGACGAATAATGAGCTCGATCCGCACCTGGTTCCGATTAATCCGTTTCCGACCAGTGTAGTTGAAACGGCGAATCATGACTCATCCCCTCCTGTTCCAGCCCAGACTTTTACGTCTCTTTTGGGGTCGAATCCTCTGACGGCGAGTTCGAAGTTGTTGGCGTTTATGGCAACCTCCAGCTCGTTTTTGCTAATCGAAGTGATCTTGGCCTCTTTAACGTCGATTTTAACGGGAGGCTTGTTCAGCTCAAAGTCGAGGGGGTCATACCACTTGAACGGATTACCCCTTCGCACGTCGTATGCGACTTTGACTCGGATGGTCGAGGGCCGCTTTGTGGCCCTGGGATTCAGGCTGATATGGAATCCATCCGCAAGTCGATTGATCTGAATCGGACTTTCCTTCGAACCCGGTAGATTGGGAGCATGTCTGGTTGACATTACTCCTTTGGGTTTTTTTTCATTTGCCCTTTCTTGTCCATCTTCATCGGGCAGGTTGATGTAAAAAAGATCGCGCAGCAGGTCCTCGTCCAGCCCAGTGGCGGGTTTCGACAGAAGGGCTACCAACTCGCGAAGTGCGTTTTTCACAAACCGGACGGTGGATGCACCGTTGTGGTATCGCTCAGCGACCTTCCGGGAGCGCTCCTCCCAGTTCATGTGCGCAGGCGATTCAGCATCTCCCAAGAGTGTCGACAACGCTTTGTCGCTGACGACAACAAGCCCTCGAACCGGCTTGTCCCCAAGCATCCTGATGGCTCGAATAGTGATTCCCTGTCTGATGTAGTTTTCCTCTCCTTTGGTCAAAAGATTGTCCTTCTCCAGGTACACATGGAAAAAGGTCTTGTGTTTCACGTTAGACCCTGCTTCGGATTTCAGAACGACGGTTACTGGAACATGGAAGGCCAGCCGTTCCTGTTTCTCGAAACGCTCCCGTGCCTTGTCCAAAGTTCCAGGGGGGAACAGACCTTCGTTCCATTGAGGCGCCCCGCTTTCACACTCGAACAGCTCTATGTACTGTTGCTGAGGCAGCGTTATAGCCCACGTGGCAAACTCGAAAAGCCTAGTGAGCTGCTGCTCCGATGTCCCCATATCGCTCCAAGAGAGCCGCCCGATAGCAGCTCGGATTGTGTCTGCGTCGAGCATGTTTAAGTTCCCTCCTCAAACTCAACAATCAGATCTCGCGAGAGGATCGGATAGAAGTAATTCATGATTACGGCCTGCTCGATATCGTCCTTCAATAGTTCCTCTTCTCTGAAGTATGGCACGACGATGGAAAGACCAGGCTCCGATGTTCTTTTTAACCCGAAGTCGCTGCAGAAATTTTCGAGCAGCTCTTGGTCGGTAACTGGCATGGCGAATTCCTGGTCGAACTCGGCGAAGAAACCGTATGGGCAGTACCTAATATCGCCAATCGTGTGGGTCTTGAGTACCGCCTGCCCCATGAGCAGGCGTTTCCTGTCGTCGGCGCGGATTGTCAAGCCGAAGAACGCGTTGATCCTTGATGCTGCAGGGAAGACAGTCTTCCCTAAGCCCCACCGGCCGCGCTCCGCCTCGCGCTTACTCGACCGCCCAATGTTTCTCCAGAAGTAGTAGAAATCGTTTTTGGGTCCGGATGTATCGGAATCGAAAGCCTGCTCTGGATCTCCGCAAAGTCCCCTGGTACCAAAATCTTCGATCACTAGAAAATTCATAGGTTCGTCTTCACGGGGCAGACTATAATCCGCGGCAACTTTTTCGATGTGTGGGCGTAGGCCTTCACAGTATCGGCGCGCTTTCTCTGGCGGCAATCGGTTACTCGAGCCTGAAAGCGCAAACCGCATCCGAAGCTGGCTCTGAGGGAGTTTGGCATCGAGCGAATTCTGAATTGCCTCTCTGACAAGAGATTCAGTCAGCCTTTGTGGCGTGAAGAACTCTCCCTCGACGGGATCCGTATTCATCTCCCCTCGCATCATTTTGCGGAACCTCCATTGAGCTGAAACCATCATAGAACCTCCTTTAACGGATTCGGGGATTTGAATCCGGAAAGCCGATAACTATGTTCTGGAAACCTCGGTCTCTCTGTCACGGTACAACTCCCGTCATTGGGACGCCCCGGAGTCCGTTAGATTTGGAAGGGGGCCTCCGGCCCACCTAGTATACTGGACTTTAGCAGATTTTCGGGCCATCCATGGGTGGGTTCCGTCCCTGAAC
>JAFNJA010000130.1:5397-5721 GCA_017601265.1 Candidatus Brockarchaeota archaeon | reverse complement strand
GTCGTCCTTAAGGAGGTCGATTCCCCCCATCCAAGCTTCGTAACCGACCCTGGCGTGCTCGGCAGGGGTCATGCCGACCTTCGGCTTTGGGACAGTCGCCGTCAAGGGCCTCGCGCGCTCCTTGAAGATCCTCCTTATCCCCCCTATGCCGAACTGCGGGCCCTTGAAAGAGTCGACCAACCTCTTTGGCCACTTGACGAATTCGAGCCTGAGGTTCTTGACGGCCTTCATCCCGAAGATGTTTCCGGCTATCGAGCTGAATATCTGGGGCATGTTGCCTGGTTCGAAAAGCCCCACGGGGTAAGCGATTTTGGCGTAGTTGCC
>JAFNJA010000130.1:0-5329 GCA_017601265.1 Candidatus Brockarchaeota archaeon | reverse complement strand
GCGCTCAATTTCCTTATCCTCGGCTTCATGGTCGTCAATTCCGTCCAAGTGCCGTTTGAACTCTCGGACGCTACCCTGCCGACCGCCTCCT
Source organism: Candidatus Brockarchaeota archaeon (assembly GCA_017601265.1). Classification (GTDB taxonomy): domain Archaea; phylum Thermoproteota; class EX4484-205; order EX4484-205; family DTQO01; genus DTQO01. The sequence goes on along the minus strand of JAFNJA010000130.1, from coordinate 5,238 downwards.
CCATCGATATGCCCTCGGAGGGCTCGACCTTGAACACGCAGATAAGGTCGCTATCGGCCGGGGCGTACTTCGGGTCGACGAAGTCGAGATACCAATCGTGCGCTTCTCCCATTTAGGCTCCCGAGGAAGAGCTTGGGAATCAACGCTTTATGCTTTCCGCGGTCTTTATGAATCCAGCCGCAGCACCTGCTTCGCCGCTTCCTCGTAGGCCCTCAGGTCTCTGTCGCTGAAAAGCACGAACCTGACCTCCTCTATCCCCTCGTTCTGCCTTAGGAACTCCACGACCGACCTGATGGCGATCTTGGAAGCCTCTTCCAACGGGTAACCGTAAGCACCCGTGCTTATCGACGGAAACGATATCGTTTTTATCTTGTTTTCAAGGGCGAGCTTCAACGAGTTCGCGTAAGCCCTCGCAAGGAGCCCGGCCTCTCCCCGGCCCCCTCCCCTGAAAACGGGCCCGACCGTGTGTATCACGTGCTTGGCCTTCAGCTTCCCTCCGGACGTGATGACGGCCTCGCCCGTTGGCAACCCGTTCGGCCACTTCGACGCCCTTATCCTCTTGCATTCCTCGAGTATGGCTTCGCCGCCTCTCCTGTGGATCGCCCCGTCCACTCCTCCGCCTCCCATCAAGCTTGGGTTTGCAGCGTTCACTATCGCGTCCGTCTCCTGGTCGGTGATGTCGCCCCTGATGAACAGAACGCGCGCCTTTCCTACCTTCGCTTCCATCCCTCATCAACCGCGCCGGTGCGCCTCGGCCTCGGAAACGTATGAGCTTTCCGGCGAAAACCTCCGCAAACGCCCGTTCCGGCCAAGGCTATCCGACGCCCATTATCGCCGAGGCCAAAGCATTCAGCGCTTTGATTGCAGTCTTCTCCATCTTGTCGAAACTCCTACCGAACCACGAGAAGCCCAGCACGAACTTCGTCGCGCCTAGCTCCTCGACGCAAAAACTCGTGAAACCGTAGTCCGTCCTCTTTTCCTTCGGCCCCAAAGCTTCCCTTCCCCTCTGCTTCAGTATCGTCCAACGCCTTCCCACGTCGGCTTGGTCCGGCATGAGGTTCATGAAGCGCCCGAGGAGCCTTTCGTCGCTGGAACCGACTTGGTCGTACTCCCTGTCCATCAGGCTGTGTACGTCCAGGACGTAATCTGGCTTGGCAACCCGGGCGAACGAAAGGAGCGTCTTTCCGGCTTTGTCTTTGGAGGCGAGAATGTTCCCGTGCGAGAAGTCGAGGCCGTTTTCTTTCGTCAGCTTGCAGAGGCCGTTGTAAACCCCGTCGGGGTTGGGCATAGGTATGAAGTGGAAGACGAATTTGGACATCAGCTCCTTGGCTCTCGGATCGCCGCCAAGCAAATAGTTGACCATCGCCTCTATGCAGTACGAGCTGGCCGTTTCGTACGGGTGCACCCGGCCGATGGCCATCAACTTGCGCTTTCCACCGTCGGGAACGTTTCCGTCCGTGAGGGTTAGGCACCATATGTTCCTGCTCTCCTCGCTGAAGCCTATTATGCGGGCGCTTGCGTCCGGGTTCCCCCTCAAGGACCTGACGTAGGTCTGGAGTCTTTCGTAGTTGTAACCGGCGTTCATGCTGACCTCGGTTTCGCCGGGCGGGATGACCAAAGTCAAGGTCGTCACGTTCCCCTCCACCCTTCCGCGCACGAGCTTCCACTCGCCCTCCTCGTGCCTGCAGAAGAACGTGTCCCTCAAGTCCATGTACCTTTCGGCTCGCCAAGCCCGCCACTCGAAGCGCAACGTAACGGGCCTTGGTTCGCGGTGGCTGCTGCACACCCTCACGTCTGCCCTGAACATGTAGTTGTCGTCCCCGTCCTCGCTGTAAGGAAAGACGTCGAACGTCGCTTCGTCGACCTTCACGATGTCCGAGCTTCGCTGCGGGTTTCCGCCGTCAAACCTCCCTGTTACGGCGAACTCTCCCAGCAAGCCGCCGTTTCCAGTTCCATTCGCCATGGCGCAGGCCAGCGCCTGCTTTCGGTCGAAGCCGGATAAAGTTTCCCACCGCTTCGGAGGTTCGGACCAGTACCGCTCCGGACCTGGCCGCAAGCTACGCGAGGACGTCGTAATTTTGGAAGGAAACCTCCCCCTCGACCTTCCTTCCCGCGAAGAAGTCCAACAACGCTTGGAGCGTCGAGGATCCTATCTTGTGGTACCCGTAATAGCCGGCGCCCGATATGTGGGGGGTTATGATGACGTTTTCCAACAGCCTAAGAGGGCTGTCTGGGGGCAGGGGCTCCGGATCGGTGACGTCAAGAACGACGCGGATCCTGCCTTCCCTGCACTTGGCCAAAAGGGCTTGGTGGTCTATGACGCTCCCCCTCGAAGTGTTCACGAGCAAAGCGCCATCCTTCATGAGGGCCAGCTGCCTTTCCCCGACCATGTGGAACGTCTCTTCCGTGCTGGGCGCGTGGATCGTCAAGATGTCGCACCTTGAAAAAACCTCGTCCAGGCCGGCTTTGGTTACGCCCAGCTTTTCGGCCTCAAGCTCCGGCAAGTACGGGTCGTAGACGAAGATCTTGACATCGAAAGGTTTCAAGAGCCTAATGACGTGTCGCCCGACTTTGCTGGCCCCGACGACGCCGACGCTGCTCCCGCTGAGGAACTGCCCGTTCCAAGGTATGCTGGGGTCGCGCCAAGCCTTCTTGTGCCGGACCGCGAGGGCGTGTTCCATGAACCTTCGGCTCGCCATTATCATGTACCCGATCGTCGACTCCGCTACGTTGTAGGCTATTGCTTCGTTCGCGCTGAACACGCAGATCCCCATCGGCACGACGTACCTGCGCACCACGTCCTTGGAAAGCATGTACTTGACAGAGCCGGCCGAATGCGCTATTATCCTAAGCTTCTTCGCCCTCTCGAAGACCGAGCCGTCCAGCGGGGGAGTTCCCCAACCGGTAACGAGCCCGTCGTAATGCTCTATCTCCCTTGCAACCTGCTCTGTCGTGTAGTCCTCCCCCCGGTCGTTTACCTTCACCTCGAAACTTTCCAAGAGCAGCTTGAACGTTTCCGGCTGGAAAACCAGGTCGGTGTGGCTCCGCGTCGGGAGGTAGAGGATGCGCGGTTTGGGCATGCGGCCTCTCCTTACGGTCGTTAACCTCGGACTAAGCGATATATCGGTTTCGAGCTTGCGCTTCGGCTTCCAAATGACCTGCCCGCGCGCTTGCGCCCGGGTTCCGGATGCGACGCGCACTTGGAACGGAGCTTCTGAAAAGTCGCCTGAACTTGATCGGTTGGCCAGCAAGCCCGGAGCGAGGCATGCATTTAAGTGGGCCTTTGCGCCGTTGGGAGGGCGGCGAATGACCAGGCTCAGGTGCCCCCGGTGCAACGGAAAGATACCCGATTTCTACTCGTACTGCCCCGAGTGCGGCCTCAGCCTGCAGATAGAGTACTGCCCGAACTGCCAAGCCCAGCAGATCTTTTCCGGCGGCAGGTGCACGAGGTGCGGTTTCGAATACCGAATCCCCCCTTCAGCGATGTTGCCTCCACCTCCCCCGCCGCCTCCGGAAAAGTTTGACGACAGCGAGGTTCTTCCAATCGTCGAGACCGAATTCAAAGTTCTAGAGTCCGCGCCAAGCGAGGGGTTCCTGAACTATCACGTGCAAGGGGGGTTTTCGAAGCGAAACTTCAAGAACCTCGTCAAGAAGCTGGAAGAGAAAGGCTACGTGCCCCTCCTTAGGATGAGGGAGGGCAAGGCGGTCATAACGGTCGGGAGGTTGCCGCCGAATTACAAAAAAGCCGAAAGCCTGTCGCTGATTGGGGCGAGGCGCCTCTGGTTCCCACTTTTCGCCGCAACGTGCCTCACGATCCTCTTGTCAGGTTACATGATGAGCGTCGGGTTGGCAGAAAGGAGGCTTCTAAGTTCCGGCGTGGTCGTTTCGACCCTTTCGTTCATGCTCTCGATGGTATCGATCTTCGGGGTGCACGAGCTCGGCCACAAATTGGCGTGCTTCATCCACCAGGCCGAGTCCACACCGCCATACTTCATTCCGGGCCCGCCGCCGCTAGGGACCTTCGGAGCGGTCATCTTCCAGTCAAAGCCGCTGGTGAACAAGGACGAGCTTTTCGATCTGGGCGTCAGCGGCCCGCTCGCCGGGCTCGCGGTCGCGATCCTCGTGTCGGCGATCGGCTTGAAGACGAGCTCCATGACGCCTGAAACGGCGGAAGGGCTCGTTCCAGTGCCGACGTCCGTCTTCTTCGACATCGTCGGTTACGCGGTCGCGCCAAGAGTTCCGAAAGGGTACACGCTCGTCCTCAGCCCCGTCGCTTACGCGGGCTGGGCAGGTTTCCTGCTGACCTACCTGCAACTCCTGCCCGTCTGGCAGCTTGACGGAGCCCACGTGTCTTACGCGGTATTCGGCAGAAAGCCGCAGAAAATCGTCTGGGCCATCGGGCTCGTACTTATGCTCGTTTCGGGTTTCTTCATGATGGCGATCTTGATCTTGGTGTTCATCACCATGCAGAGGGGCTCGCATCCGGAGCTACTCGACGAGGTCACCCCGCTCAGCGGATCCAGGAAAGCTTTTTACGTCCTAGTCCTGCTTGCCACGGTCGGGTGCATGACGATAGGGCTCTAGCAGGCGGGCGGTCAGGCGAAAGCGCACATATTCCTCTTCGCGAAGCACTCCTTGCAAAGCTTGCACTTGCCCGAAGAACGGCAGTTTTGGTCGCACTCCGCGAACCAATCGACGTCGTTGGCGCACCCGTCGCACTTCACTTCACCCCTCTTGGACAGCGGGACCCACTTCTTCGCCCTCGACTCCCAATCAGCATCCGTTGACAAACCCTTGCCCGCGACCGGTTGCTGTTCCCTTTTGGACAAACTCCTAAACTCGGCCGGATGCTGCGTGGCTTTTGGAAGCTCGACGCCGGGCGCTTTCGGGACTTGGATTATGGGCTCCCTTTGGACCTCGGCGCCTGGCGCGGGTTCGCGCGCGATCGGCCTGATTTTGTCCCTTGGTTGGGTTAAGCTGTTGAGCGTGAAGCCGGCCGCTTCCATCCCCCAGTTGCCCATCTCTTTGTTCAGGCTCTCCTTTATCGCGTCCGCCAGCAAGGGAAGGTCCGACGCCCTATGCTTCGACAGTTCTGACGCAACCACCTCCTCCATCACCTCGTGGATCTTCTGGTCGACGTCCTTCTCCAGGTATTTTCCTTCGTCAAGTATCAGGTTCCTGACCAAGACCGCCGGGTCAGTTACCCTGAAGAAGAGCGTGCACTCCAAGTCCAGCACG
>JAFNJA010000129.1 GCA_017601265.1 Candidatus Brockarchaeota archaeon | reverse complement strand
GGGGAGCGTGCCCGACGGTATTTATGATTTAGCGCCGTCTGGCGCCGGCGCCTCAAGGCGCCCGATCTTCGAATAGCGATAAATACGCTCGTTCGATTTTTGCAAGCGGCGTGCGGATTTGAAGGGCGAGTCCTCTAGGGAGCGCCTCCTCAAGGCCATCAACTTGGAGGAACCGGACCGCGTTCCACTTTGGTTGAGGTTCTTCGAGCGGCGATATCTGCTTGACAGGAACGAGACTTGGAACGACCAGTACGGCAGGGTCGACCAGCTCCTCAGAATGGGCTTGGACGACGCGGTCGAGATACACGCTCCGTTGGTTTACGACGAGCAGGTCAAGGTGAGAAAATCGAAAGTGGCCGAACCGGGCGAAAGGTATCCGCTGATAGTGGTGGAATACGAGACCGCAAAGGGAAAGTTGATGCAGATCGCGCGCCAGACGCCTGACCGGCCCAGAGGGGACGGGATCGGCTTGTTCGACGATTACAACGTCCCAAGGGCGAGGACCAAGAAATACCTCGTGGAAAACTCGGCCGACCTCGAAGCTCTTTCTTGCTTGTTCGACGATCAAGCGGGCAAAGGGCGCGGCGACTTCCTAAAACGCGCTAAGAAGGTCAGGGATTTCGCTGGAAGCCGCGGAGTGCTTGTCGAAGGCGGAGGGCCGATGCTGGGCGACGCCGCCGTTTGGCTCTGCGGGATAGACAGGGTCGTCCTATCGGAGGTTAAGGATAAGCCGTTCCTCCACCGGTTGCTCGGCATAATCCACGGTTGGGACATGGCGGGAATCCGGCTGCTCCTCGAAGCTGGCGTCGACGTCGTATTCCACCGGGGATGGTATGAATCCATGTTTTGGTCGCCTAGGGCGTATGCCGAATTCCTAGAGCCGTTGATAGAGGAGGAGGTCAAAGCAGTCCATGGAGCTGGGGCAAAATTCGGCTACATCTCGACTAGGGACACGATGCCCCTCCTAGGTTCTTTGCGCGGGATGGGCGTTGACCTGCTCTTCGGTCCCGATCCAGTGGAGGGGAATTGCGACCTGCGCCGCGTGAAAAAGGAGGTTGGGGAGGACATCTGCCTTTGGGGAGGGGTGAACTCCTCGGTCACGCTCGAGCTGGGTGGGAAGGAACAGGTAGAGGAGGCCGTCGCGGCAGCCTTTCGGGAATTGGCGCCTGGTAACGGCTTCATCTTAGGGTTGGTGGACGCGGTCTTTGGAAAAACGCCCGGAACCGTCGAGACGCCGGCAAGCAGCCTCGCATGCGTAATAGAGTGCTGGCGGAGGCTGTGCGAGAACTCGAAGAGGTGGTAACGACCTATGAACCCGTGGCGGCAATCAGCCCGTCCAGGCACGATAAAACTAGATCGCGAGCGTGGATTTTGCCAGCGGCAGGAGCTATAAAAGTAAATTAAGCGGGCCGTCCTTTAGCCCGCCTTGCCGCTTGAGGAGGTTGACGTAATGAAGGTGGTTTGCGTTCAGTCGAGTCCGAACACGGACGGGTTGACGTGCCGATCGGCCGAAGCGGTTTTGGAAGGCGCAAAGAGCGCGGGGGCGTTTACGGAATTAGTTCACCTCAACAAGCTGATGATAGAGTCGTGCAGAGCGCATGACGGGGGGTGGGGGACGTGCCTGAGCGGGGGAAAATGTTCCATGGAGGACGACTTCCAGGGCCTGAGGGAAAAGATCAATCGATCAGACGTGTTGGTCTTCGCAACGCCAGTCTACTTCGGCGACTTAAGCGAGTCAGCCAAGCGCTTCCTCGATAGGTGGCGCAGGTGCGAGTTTTTCGGTCGAGATTCTTCTCCTCTGAAAGGAAAACTGGCCTTGGGCATCGCTGCCGCCGGAGGATCTGGCAGGGGAGCGGTCAGAGCCCTGTTAAAATTGGAGGATTACCTCGCCTGGCTTCAATTCGACATCTACGACATGGTCAGCGTTACCCAGAAAAATAAGAGTTACAAGCTGGACATGCTGAAAGCCGCCGGAGAAACGATCGCGAAGAGCTGAGCTATGTAAGCTGCAGCGTGGCCTTAAGTAGGCAAAGCCTATGCGTGGGATTCTCCCGTTGGTCGAATTGATTACTTTCTCTTCGAAAGTTCATTTATGTTCTTAGCTACGTCGATGACGTATTTCAAAGCCAGCTTTGGATCCTTCGTCGGCGTGAATTCGAGTCCTACGTATCCATCGTAACCAGCATCATTTATCGCCCTCAGAACGTTTTCGTAATTTATCTCCCCAGTGCCCGGCTCGTGCCTCCCGGGCACGTCTCCGACGTGGAAGAAGCCGATGATATCGAAATTATCGGCCGCGTTATTTATCAAGTTTCCCTCGCTGATTTGCTGGTGGTAGAAGTCGTAGAGCAGCCTAACGTTAGGGCTGCCCACCGCTTCTATCAGCTTGAACCCTTCGGCGCACCTGGTCAGGAAGCAACCCACGTGGTCTATCGCGTTTACGGGCTCTATGACTGCCGTAACGCCCGCGTCTTCGAGCATGGGGGCCACGGACTTGAAGCACGCTATTGCGTTGCTGAGTTGCTCTTCCCTAGAAAGGTGGGCAACCTCCTTTCCGAGGCCGACGGGGGCTATTATGACGTCGCAATCCAGCTTCCCGGCGATTTCCAGCGTAAGGCCCACGGCCCTCCTGAATTCTTCCGAAACGCCCGGAGCTGTCAGAGAAGCTGGCTGCGGCTGTATTACGAAAGACGTGACTTTCAGCCCGAGCTCTTTCCTCTTCCTGTCGATCGCTTCGACGTCCTTGTCCATCCAGCCCCAGAATTCGAACGCGCGGAGCCCAGCTTCCTTCACTTTTTCCAGGCGCTGCAAAAAGGGAATGCCGCTGAAGACCATCTCGACGCACGCGCCGAACTTCAACAAAAACCTTTCACCCCATGCTGGTCATCGACTGTGCCGACACCACTTCATCGACGTTGTCGAAGATTTTTTGGAAAGCCTCGACGTACCTCTCCATAAGCTCCCTTCCATTGGGGGGCTTCGTGCCCGCTATGCCCGTGTTCCTCGCTAAGGCTTCCATCGCACCTGGATAGTCCTCGGCCCTGTATTCGATCTTCTTGCCGTAAAGGTGGCAGCTCCAGGGGCATCCGCGGCCGTAGCCCTCCTTCTGGTGGAATAGGGTCATGTCGGGGATTATGAACTCCGCGCGCCCGGTCTCAACGCCTTCGGCGCGAAGGGCGGCCTCGACCTTGTCCCTAAACAGCTTGGGCGGAACCTTGAGACCCAGTTCCTCCGGGTAGAAGAGGACCTTGTAGACCCAGAAGACGTGCTTCCTTTCGGGCGGTTCGACCGGGACCCTGAGGCCCTTTATCCCCCGCAGGTTGTCGCTCAAGTAGTGGCAGTTCTCCCTTATACGTTCAGTGATCCAGTCAAGCCGCCGTAGCTGCGACCTCGCGAACGCGGCCGTCATCTCGGTCGTCCGGTACATCCACCCCATCCCGTAGGCGTTGTACTCCCGCGACCCGTCCTCTCGCCTGTTCTCCCCGAACTGCCAGACGCGGGCGGCCTCCCGGTAAGAGTCGTCGTCATCGGTCACGAGCAACCCTCCCTCGCCCCCCGAAAGGTTCTTGCTTCCGTTGAGGCTGAAGCAACCTATGTCTCCGATCGTTCCGACCATCTTTCCCTTGTACGTCGCCCCGTGCGCCTGGCAGCAGTCCTCGATTACCTTGAGGTCGTGCCTCTCGGCCACATCCATCACCTTGTCCATGTCGCACGGCAAGCCGGCGTAGTGCACCGGAATTATCGCCTTCGTCCTATCCGACACCTTCTCTTCTATCTCGTCCTCGTTGATGCAGAGCGTATCGCTCCTCACGTCGACGAAGACTGGGATTGCGTTGTGGTGGAGTATGCACGTGGCGCTCGAAGTCCAGGAGAGGCTCGCGGCGATCACCTCGTCGCCGGGCTTGACCCCAGCGGCGGCGACCGCCATGTGGAGGGCGGCGGTTCCGCTGTTGGTCACGAGGCAATGCTTGCTCCCAACGTAGCGGCACCACTCCTCCTCGAGGGCCTTGACCTCGGGGCCGTTGCCGCCCCAAAGGATTCCACGATCCAATACTCCCAGGACCGCCTTCTTGTCTTCTTCGCGTATTTCGGGCCATGGCTTGACCATGCCCCTTGGAACAGCTGGCAGGCCGCCGAGGATCGCGGGTAAACTGCCGGATACCATGAGAGCCAGATAACGGCCGCGCCATTATAACTTTTATCCGATATTGCAAATGGAAATAATAGGACCGGACGCTGTGGTTGGAAAGAAGCTTTCCCGCGCGCGTCGATCTTCAAAACCGATGTCTGCCTTTCGGATTCGGCGTATCGAATATTGGTCTATCGCGCCCTTTGGAATAATCTCCAGGTTGGCTGATGCTGCTCAATCTATTACATGAGATCGCGATGAATCCATTGAGGACGCAGGTGGTTGGAGCAAGACCCAATCGCGAATTGGGGGAAGGGTTAATCTTATCTCAGCGGCATCCATTGAGTGAAGTCGGTGGCACGCAACGTCCCTGCCTCTCGACCTCTCGAAGGGCGAGGTAAAGGCTTCTTTACTTCGCATCGAGATGCCTGGCGGCAAGGTGCAGAAATTGCCTTTTATCGCGGTCAGGGGGGCTGGGGACGGACCCACCTATTACGTGCAAGCAGCACAGCACGGAATCGAGTTAACTGGCACGGAGACGACCAGGAGGCTCGCTCTCTCCCTTAATCCCAAGGAGCTTTCTGGTTCGCTCATAGCCGTTCCCGTTGCCAACCCCTTGGCCGTCAGGTGCAGGATGCCCTTCTACGGCATGAGGGAGGGCGAGCCTTACTCGATGGACCACCCCCACCAGATGAACACGCTCTGGCCAGGCGATCCCCGGGGGAACGAGACTGAGCGGATCGCGCACGCACTCCATCAAAACCTAGTTTGGAGGGCGGACTTCGTGATAGACCTGCACTGCCACGTGCGGTGGAAGTCAAAGCTGGCGATAAGCTGCTCCTGGGACAAGCGCTCGGTCGAGATAGCTCGCTACCTTGGCCTCATGTTCGTACGAAGGGAGCCGAAGTCGGCGTTCAGGGGCAGGATGAGGGGGATGCTGCACTACGTGGCGACGAAGGAAGGAAGGGCCGCCGTTGCCGTGGAGCACTCAGGCATGAGGTGGATATGGGGCGACCAGGCCAAGGTTGTAGCCCGGGGGATAATGAACGTCATGAGGCTCCACGGGGCCCTGCCGGGGGAACCGGTCGAGCCTGGCGAGCAGTACCTTTACCTCGAGGATCGTCACGTTGACATCGAATCCGATCTCGAGGGCCTGATAGTGACGGACAAGGGGCCCGAGGAAAGGGTGTCAAGGGGCGAGGGGATCATGGAGATAATCGACCTCGGCACCCTCAAATCCACGCCAATCAGATCTCCGATAGATGGGGTGGTATACGAGCTGGCGATAATGACTCCCAACCCGGATACGAAGTTTTCGGACACGATGCCCCTGGCGACCAGGGGCTGCAAACTTGCGTCGGTCTACCGGGCCAAGAAGGCGAACAGGATAAATAGGGTCGGTTCAACGCACCCATTTACCATAGCTCAAGACGCGAGCAGGAAGCCGAAGAGGAAGCCGTAAAGACTGCGAGCTATTCTGGTCACCGCCATATTCTCCGCCCTTGGGGCTATCCAACACCGGCATAGCCCTGCGATGCCGACTCGAAGCATGCCAGGCGCGCTCCGGTATCTAATGGACGGGCCCGAAGACAATCGTCAGACCTGCGATGCAACCTTCCAG
>JAFNJA010000012.1 GCA_017601265.1 Candidatus Brockarchaeota archaeon | reverse complement strand
AGAAAAGACTCATCTCGTCTCTGTTCCCGGCCCTCGGGAACCAGTCGGTGTCCACCACGAAGTTGTCCCAAAGGAACACGTTGTTTTTCGATTTTTTCAACTCCTCGGCCTTCTCCTTGTCGTAAATGTCCTCGCCGACTACCGAGCCCCTGAAGAGGATCCTCATGTGGGGCTCGTGCGGGTACACGAACTCGGAAGTGTCGACCACGACCGCGATCGAGACGTCCCTGCAAAGGGCTAACCTCACCCCTTCGTTGTAAGGCCTGCACATCCCGAAGGCCACCTTCTTCTCCGAACGCTCCTCGGCCGAGAGGAGTTCTTCCTTCTCGCCCTCCTCCAACGGCTTGGCGCGCAAAACCCCCTTGAAACCGAGGAGGAGGGTGGCGGCTTTTTCGGCCGCGCTCTTCTTCGGGCTTGGGTAGTCGCCCTCCATTTCCGCGAGGCACGACGTCCAGGGGTTGTATTAAGGTTCGCCGGCCGCGGGAGTAGACTTATTACCGAATGGGTTTCAGAGGGGAAGATGGAAAAATTGGGCGAAAGCATAGAAGTGGTCGAATCGAAGAGCACGGAGTCGAAGAGGCCGATAATACTGGAGGGTTTTCCAGACGTGGGGCTCGTCGGTTCGATAGCTACTTCCCACCTCGTGAACGCGCTCGATTTCGAGCAGATCGGGTACGTGGAGTCGGAATACTTCCCGCCCATGGTGACGGTGCGAAAAGGATCCATGTATGAGCCCGTCGGGATCTTTTACGGCAACAACGTTTACGTCGTGACTTCCGAGCTCCCCGTGCCGGTGGCCGGAGTTTACAGGATAATGAGCAAGATAGCAAACTGGATGAAGAGCAAGAACCCTTCAGTGATAATCTCGCTGGGCGGAATAGCGGAACCGGAGAGGGTGAAGCTCGACGAACCCTCGGTCTTCGCCGTCCCAAACGGCAAGGGAGCGGCCGAGGTGCTCAAGGGTTTGAGGGGGATCGAGCTGCTTAACGAAGGATTTTTGGTCGGACCGAAAGCGATGCTGCTCAAGGAGTGCAGGAAGATCGGGGCGCCAGCGATAGGCCTTTTCGCTCAGGCGTATTACAAGTTTCCGGACCCCGGTGCCGCCGCCAAGGTCTTGACGGTCCTTTCCGCCTTCGAAAACATGAGGGTCGACATCGGTCCCTTGGCGGAATCGGCGGAAAAGCTACGGGTTCAGTACAGGGACTTGATGAGGAGGACCGAGGAGGAGATGAACAGGATGGAGAAGTCCAGGGAGCTGGAGTTCCCGGGCTTGCTCGTCTAGGGGGTGGCAGGGCGTGCCAAGCGAGGATTTCTTCAGCGAGGTGGAGAGGATGGAGAGGAGGATGAGGAAGATCTCGGAGGACATCGCGAGAAGCATCAAGGAGTTCGAGTACTCGAGCGGTTGCCTCGAGCCCCTTTACGAGGTCTACGAGACCCCCGAGGAGGTCATCGTGAGCGTCGACATGCCGGGCGTCAAGAAGGAAGACGTCTCCTTGGAGGCTACGGAGGACAAGCTCTACGTGGACGCCGAGTGCGGGAGGTCGATCTCGGTCAGGAAGTGGGGCGTCAGCAGCCAGGAGAAGACGTTCAAGCGTTTCAGGAAGGTCATACCGCTGCCCTCGTCCGTGGATCCTGAGAGGGCGAAGGCCTCCCTCAAGGGCGGGTTGCTCAAAATAAGGTTCCCCAGGAAGAAGGCGGGGACGAGGATAGACATAGAGTAGAAGCAGGGCTCCGCGGCCCCGTCTTTCCCGCGCCTTTGTGGACAAAGCGTTTATCTATCCGAATCTACGCGGTGTGCCCAACGTAAAGAAGAGAGACCGCATTTGCCCAGATTCAGCTACAGCGTGGCGGGATTGGACGAGACGAAGGCCGTGAAGGCCAGCCTCAGGGAGGTAAACATCTCCCCCAAAAAGGCGAGGGAGCTAGCCAGGGAACTGGTTGGAATGCGCCTCTCCGAGGCCAAAGCATACCTGGAAGGCGTTGCGGACAAGAGGGTTTCGGTTCCTTACAGGAGGTACAAAAAAGAGGTCGGGCACCGCAGGGGCCAAAGGGGGTTCGCGTCCGGCGGCTACCCGGTAAAACCTGCGAAATACATGCTGAAACTTCTGGACCAGCTGGAGGCGAACGCGGATTACAAGGGGTTGGACGTCGACCGGCTCAGGATCGTGCACGCTTCAGCGCTCAGGGGGAGAAAGATAGCGAAGTTCATTCCCAGGGCGTTTGGCAGGGCCTCCCCGCACATGAGGGAGCTTACGCACGTGGAGGTCGTCGCGGAGGAGAGGTGAAGGCAATTGCTTAGGAAAAAGGTAGTGCAGGAGGCGAAGCTCAGGGTGACGGTGCACGAATTCCTCAAAAAGCAGTTGAAGGAATCCGGTTACAGCGGAATGAGGCTCGTGAGGACGCCGATCGGAACGCAAGTATCCGTTTTCGTCCACCGCCCTGGGCTCGTGATAGGGACGGGAGGCAGGAACATTAGGGACCTGAGCAAGATCCTGGAGGAACGGTTCGGGCTTCCGGACCCGCAAGTCGCCATAGTCGAGATAGAGGTCCCGGAGCTCGAACCTGCCGTGATGGCAGCGAAGATAGCGGACGCCCTGGAGAAGGGGGTCAGGTACAGGAGGGCAGCCACTTGGGCGATGGGCAGGATAATGGCCGCTGGAGCGCTGGGCGCGCAGATAGTGATAAGGGGAAAGCTGACGTCGGAGAGGTCCAGGTTCGAGAAATTATCCTGGGGATACGTTCCGTCTTCCGGGGATCCGGCTCTGAAGCAGGTGAAAACGGCGGTTTTGAACGTCCTTTTGAAGCAGGGGCTGATAGGCATAAAGGTGAAGATACTTCCCCCGGGAGCCACCTTCCCGGACGAGGTCAAGATAAAGGAGGTTAAACCGCCAGAGAAGCTACCGGAAAGCGAAGGGGAAGGGGCGGAAAAGGCTCCCGGCGAGGCAGAGGTCGGGAAGGAAGGGGCGGAAGCTCAAGGAGAAGGGGAAGGGGCCGGGGGAGGCGGGTAGGTCGGGTTGGGCAGAATCAAAGCCAAGCAAGTGCGGGAGATGGACGAGAAGGACAGGAAGGAAAGGCTCCAGGAGCTCAGGACCGAGCTGAGAAACCTGAAGATGGGCAGCTCCGCCGGGCACGTGGACGACCCAGGCAGGCTCAGGGAGACGAGGAGGGCCATAGCGAGGTTCTTGACCGTTGAGAGAGAGTTGGCTGGGAATGCCGGGAAGAAGCGGTGACGGAAGGGAGCTGGCGAGGAGGGAGCTCGTGTCGCTCGAGGTCGAAGTGGTTTCCTCCACGGATCCGACGCTGGCGGGCACGAAGGGCACGGTAATAGACGAAACCAAGAACACCTTCACGATAAGATCCGCCTCAGGGGACAAGGTCGTCCCCAAAAAGGTCTCGGTTTTCAGGTTCACGCTCCCGTCTGGGAAGACGGTGACGCTGGCGGGCCGCTCGTTGAACTTGAGGCCGGAGGACAGGCTGGCGGGTTGATCTCCATGGCCAGGGACGCGGGACCGAAAAGCGCGAGGCCGGGCGCGGAATGCGGGGACGAGAAATGCCCGTTCCACGGGAGCGTCAGGGTCCGGGGAAGGTTGCTGGTCGGAAGGGTAGCAAGCGCGAAGATGGCGAACACGGTCGTCGTGGAGAGGGAGCTGTTGAAACGGGTGCCGAAGTACGAGAGGTACGCGAGGAGCAGGAGGAGGGTTTCGGCCCACTGCCCCCCTTGCCTGCAAGTCAAAGTCGGAGACTTGGTGAGGATAGGGGAGTGCAGGCCGTTGGCGAAGACCGTCCACCACGTCGTCATCGAGAGGGTGAGGCCGGGTGTCGACTAGGAGCAGGGCCGTTTCAGCGAAAGGGGTTTTGGAGTACAGGCTGAGGCATTGCCGGGGGATCCCGATAAGGGCTCGGCTCGTGTGCGCGGACAACAGCGGCGCCAGGACTTTGCTTTTGATTCAAGTCTCGAGGTTCGGCGGAAGGTTGAGGAGGATACCGGCCGCAAACGTCGGCGACCTTGTCACGGTTTCCGTGAAGAGCGGGACCCCCGAACTCAGGAAGCAGATGATGCGGGCCATAGTGATCAGGCAAAAGTTCCCGATCAGAAGGCCGGACGGCACCAGGGTCACGTTTGAAGACAACGCCGCCGTCCTCGTCACGCCCGAAGGGGAATTGAAAGGAACCGAGATCAGGGGGCCGGTCGCGCGCGAAAGCGCGGACAGGTGGCCGAAGCTCGCCGCCATGGCCAGCGCGATAATCTGAGGGGGAAGGGGTTGAAAAACGCAGGAACTGGAAAAATCTCGGTCCACCTCAGCGGCGAGCTCAGGGAAAAGCACGGGCGCAGGTCGTTGCGCGTCAGGAAGGGGGACGGGGTGGCCGTGATAAGGGGGGATTTCGAGGGGGTCGAGGGGACGGTGACGAGGGTCGACTCCAAGAGGGGATTCGTGTTCGTGGAAGGGGTGAGCAGGGAGTCGGCTGACGGCAAGCAGGTCCCCGTTCCTCTTAGGGCCTCGAGCTTGGTGATCAAGAAACTAAAGCTTGACGACGAGTTCAGGAAGAGGAAGGTGGAAAGGGCCGTTCGGGAGGGTGGCGAAAGTGGGAAGTAAGGGCGGATCGAGGCACCTGAAGAGGCTGGCCGCGCCCAGGAGCTGGTCGATAGGGAGGAAGGAGAAGAAGTTCATCGAGAAGCCGAGCCCAGGCCCCCACCCTCTTGCAAGCTCGGTGACGCTCGGATTCCTTCTGACTTCCGTGTTCAAATACTGCAAGACGGCGAAGGAGGCGAGGCGGGTCTTGAAGAGCGGGCTCGTCCGCGTGGACGGTTTGGCCCGGAGGACGACCGATTTCCCGATCGGGTTGATGGACGTGGTGGAGTTCCCAACCATCGGAGAGGCGTACAGGATGCTGGTTGGCGCGAGGCAGAGGCTTTTGCCGGTGAAGATCGGGGCGGAGGAGAAAAGCTTCAAGCTCTGCAGGATCGAAAGCAAGAAAGTAGTCAAGGGAGGGTTGTTCTCCTACGGGCTCCACGACGGCCGCACGTGCTTGCAGCCCAAGGAGCAAGAGGCATTCGCGCCAGGTTGGAGCCTCAAGATCGGCCTGCCCGAAGGAGAGCTTCAGGGGCATGTCCGGCTGCAGGAGGGGGCGGTTGCGGGCGCGATCGCCGGCAAAAATTGCGGCAGATGGGGGGTCATAGAGGAGATAATACCTCCAAAGGCTGGAGCGGAGGGGCTCGCAAGGATCGGTCCTTTCCAAGGAGAAAGGTACTTGGCCCCGTTGCGGTACGTGTTCGTCGTCGGGGACTCGAAACCTTGGATAAAGTTGCCAGCGGGGGCTCCTGGTTAGATTGATCGCGGCGACGGTCGAGAAGGGCCAAAATCCGATGAGGCGGATGTCGATCGGGAAAGTGGTCGTGAACATAGCCGTGGGAAGGTCCGGAGAGCCATTGGAAAAGGCGAAGACGGTTCTGAAAAGCCTCGTCGGCGTAAATCCTTCGGAGAGGCAAGCCAAGAAAACCATACGGGAGTTTGGCATAAGGAAAGGCGAGCCGATAGCCGTCATGGCGACCCTGCGGGGGGGAGCGGCTGAGGCGTTCCTTCGGAGGGCCCTCCAAGCCCTGGGAAACAGGATCAGCGCTTCGGCCTTCGACGATAACGGGAATTTCTCCTTCGGGTTGAAGGAGCACATCGAGCTGCCTGGCGTCCGCTACGACCCGGAGCTCGGGATATACGGGATGAACGTGAGCGTGAGCATCGTTAGGCCGGGGTACAGGGTGGCGTTGAGGCGGAGGAGGAGGGCGAAGGTCGGGGCGCGTCAAAGGGTTAGGGCCGATGAAGCGATCGAGTTCATGAGGAGGTTCGGCGCGGAGATAGTGTAGGCGATCCGGATGGCGAAGGCAAGCAAGAAGGTGAGGAAGTTCGGCAAGGGATCGAGGCCGTGCGTACGTTGCGGCAGCTACGGCCCAATAATCAGGATCCACGGCCTTGGGTACTGCAGGCACTGCTTCAGGGAGGTCGCGCCCCTCCTCGGGTTCAAGAAGATGAGTTGATGGAAGATGGTGCTGAGCGATCCTTTGGCAGACGCGATGTCGACGATAGTGAACAACGAGCGGAGGAACAGGAGGGAGTGCATCGTTAAGCCGGCCTCAAGCCTTACCAGCAGGGTGCTGCGCATACTCCAGAAGAACGGCTACATCGGAGAGATCGAGCTGATAGAGGACGGCAGGTCCGGCAAGTTGAGGGTCCAGCTGCTCGGAAGGGTAAACACTTGCAGGGTGATTAAGCCGAGGCATTCCGTGAAGGCGAACGGCTACGAGAAGTGGGAGAGGAGGTACCTTCCAGCCGCGGGACTCGGCATGCTGATCGTGTCGACTCCGAAGGGCGTGATGACGCACACCGAAGCAATGAGCCAGGGTCTCGGGGGCAGGCTTATCGCTTACGTCTACTAGGAAGGGGGAGTGGCCGTGCCAAGCTTGGAACGTTCCGCGAAAATCCTTGAAGGGGCGGAGGTGTTTGTCGAGGGAAGCGTGGTAACCGTCAAGGGGCCGCTGGGTTCTCTGTCAAGGGATTTCGGGCACGCAAGGGTGTCGATCGCCAAGAAGGACGGGAATATAGTCTTGGCAACGGACGAAAAGGGGCGCGCGGGCAGGTCGATACTTGGCACGGTTGCGAAGCACGTGGAGAACATGATGCTCGGCACTACCAAAGGCTTCCAGTGCAAGATGAAGGTGATACATTCGCATTTTCCGATCACGCTCAAGGTCGTCGGAGACAGGATCCAGGTAAGGAACTTCATGGGGGAGAGGGCCCCGAGGGAAGCCAAGTTGGAGGACCCGAACATCAAGGTCGAGATCAAAGGGGACGACGTCGTAATCAAGGGCATAGACGTGGAGAAGGTAATGCAGACCGCGGCGAATTTGGAAAACGCGACCAGGACCGTCGGAAAGGACCAGAGGATCTACCTCGACGGGATATACGTCGTGGAAAGGGGGCACCAAGTTGGGTGAACGCGAGCCAGGACCAAGATCGAGGTCGAGGACGAGGGTCCGCCGGAAAAGGAAGCCCAAGTTCGCGAGGGTGGAGAGCTGGAGGTACAAGCGATTGGACGAAGCTTGGAGGGCTCCGAGGGGGATAGACAGCAAAACCAGGATCGGGCGGAAGGGGTGGCCCAAGAAGCCGTCCGTTGGTTATGGGACGGACAAAAGGACGAGGGGCTTGCACCCTTCGGGTAGGCGCGAAGCCCTGGTGGCGAGCGTGAAGGACGTCGAGAAGCTCAAGGGCCTCGACGTCGTGGGAAGGATCTCCGCTGGCGTCGGGAGGAAGACTAAGAGGGAGATTACCGACAAGGCGAAGGAGCTCGGGATCGCGCTCCTGAACCCCTTGAGGGAAAGGGCGCTGGAGGCGGGCGCAGGGTGAGCTTCGGCGGAATTCCGTTGAGCCGGAGGCGCGGTGAAGGAAGTGTCGCTTAAAACGGTGAGGAGGATGGCGGCTACGATGCTCAAGGCTGGTGAGTCGAGGATATGGATAGATCCGAACAGGATCGATGACGTGCAATCGGCCATCACGAGGGACGACGTCAGGCGCCTAATCGGAGAAGGTGCGATCAAAAAAATGCCCAAAGCAGCGCCTTCGAGGGGGAGGACCAGGGCGAGGCTGGAGAAGAAGAGGTCTGGCAGGCGCAGGGGGCACGGGAGCAGGAAGGGCCCGAAGAAAGCCAGGTCACCCCCGAAGAGGTTATGGGTCTCGAAGGTCAGGGCCCAAAGGGCGTTCCTGGACGAGCTTAGGAGGAGGGGGACGATCAAGCGCCGGGAGTACCGGCTCCTCTACAGGAAAGTGAAAGGCGGGCAGTTCCAGGGCGTAAGGGCGATCGAGAGCGCCGTCATGGCGGACCACGCGAAAAGGAGGGCTTGAGGTTGGCTGAGACGGGCCGAAAGCTGGCTTTCAAGAGGAGGAGGATCGGCGTCACGGATTACGCGTTGAGGACCCGCCTCATGAGGGGCAAGCTTCCGTTCTTGGTCGTCAGGTCTTCGAACAGGTACGTTTACGCCCAAATCGTGAGGCCGGACGTTACCGGAGACCGGACGTTATCGTCCGCGTCGAGCAAGGAACTTGGCAAGTTCGGTTGGAGGCTGGGATTGGCCTCGATACCGGCGGCGTACTTGGTGGGTTACCTGCTGGGCCTCAGGGCCGCAGATTCGGGGGTATCGTCGGCGGTATTGGACATGGGCCTTTCGACCCCGACAAAGGGTAACAAGGCCTTCGCGGTCGTGGAAGGCGCCGTCGAGGCTGGCATGAAAGTCCCGCGCCAGGAGGGCGGATTGATCCAGAAAGAAAGGCTTTACGGAAAGCACGTGGCGGAATACCTGGAAAAAGTGCGGGAAAAGGTCGAACCTTCGGTTCAGTTCTCGAAGGTTGCCGGGGCGGGGGTCGACGTCGAGGCAGAGGTGCTTAAGGCGAAGGAAAATATGAGAAAAGCTTTCGCGAAGGAGGGAGCCTGAAGGTGTCGTCGAGGCAAGCTCCGGATCGGGCGGCCGAGCAGTGGGCTCCGAAGACCGAACTCGGCAGGCTCGTGCAGGAGGGGAAGATCACCTCCCTGGATGAAGCTTTCGAACGGGGGATGAAGGTGAGGGAACCGCAGATCGTCGACATGCTGCTGCCCAGACTGACGGAGGAGGTCGTCACGATCGACTTGGTGCAAAAGCAAACGGACGCCGGGGAGAGGAACCGCTACCGGGTCCTCGTCGTTGTCGGGGACGAGGACGGCCATGTCGGGCTCGGCGTCGGAAAGGCTCGGCAGGTGAGGGACGCGATCGAGAAGGGGGTCGCCTCGGCGAAGTTGAACGTCATACCCGTCAGGCGTGGGTGCGGTTCTTACGAGTGCCGCTGCGGGCAGCCCCACTCCATACTGTTCGCCGTGTCGGGAAAGAGAGGCAGCGTCAGGATATCGCTTTACCCAGCTCCCAAGGGACTAGGACTCGTGACGGGCGACACGCCGAAGATAGTGCTAAGGCTCGCTGGGATCAAGGATTGCTGGAGCCGTTCGGACGGGTCGACCTCTACCAAGCTGTCCTTCGCGGCCGCGACGTTCGACGCCCTAAGCAAAACGATCTCGGTATTGACCCCCGACCTCTGGTCCAGGTAGTAGGGTGGCACCGAATTGCGAGAGCTGGAAGGAAGCGAAGGCGCGTCGCGCGCCGAAGGGAAGCTCCTGGCCGTGGTCCGAGTGAGGAGCGGCATAAACCGCGACAGGCGCACGATCGAAACTTTGGAGTCGCTCGGGCTAAATAGGCCGCAAACGGCCGTTTTGCTTCGGGCTTCGCCGCAACTGGAGGGGCAGTTGGCGGTGATAAGGAACGTGGCTTTTTGGGGGCCCATAGACAAGGGCACCCTTGTCCGGCTGTTGGAAAAACGCGGCAGGACGGTTGGCGGAAGGAGGGTCTCGGATGAGTATTTGAAGCGCTGCTCCGGTTACTCCTCGATCGAAGACCTTTCGGAAGCGCTCCTGCTCGGCAAAGCGAAGCTTTCGGAAATCAAGGGATTGAAACGCTTCTTCAGGCTGTCGCCAGGCCCCGGCGCCCGGAGGAAGGGGTCTGGCGCTCCGCGAGCGTTGCTGGGCGACCTGGGACCGAGGGCCAACGAGGCGCTCGCCAGGATGATTTGAGAAAGTGCAACGCTTTTATGCGAGCCTAAACATAACTCGGCAAAGCCGTCTGGTGCCCAGGCGAGTTGGAAAGAGGGAAGATCCCAAGAGAAAGAGAGTTGAGAGGTTGAATGCCGCACAAACTGAGGAAGGTTAGGAAGCTGAGGGGAAGCCGCCAGCACGGGTTCGGCCACGCGGGGCACAGGAAATCGGGGTCGAGGGGAGGCAAGGGCATGGCCGGAACGCACAAGCACGAATACGTGCCGCCTGGGCCGAAGTTCGAGGGAAAGCACGGCTTCAAGAGGAAGGGGGCGGTTCGGGCCAAGGCCAAGGTCCTGAACGTCGGTGAACTTGACAGGCTTGCGGCGCGGTCGGCCATTCCGACCAAGGAGGAAGGGGGAAGGGCGCTTTTGGACCTCGACGCGCTGGGCTACGCCAAGATCCTCGGCAAAGGGGCTGTGAAAAACGCTTACGTCGTGGTCGTTGGGGCGCACTCGAAGGCGGCCGCCAAGAAGGTGATCGATGCTGGAGGGGAGGTAAGGGCTCCGGCGGGTGCGTAGGCATGGGGAGGTTCTTCGACGCCTTCAGGCCGATAGCGCGTTTCCTGCCGGAAGTTACCAAGCCGGCCGGCAGGGTCGGTTTCAACGAGAAGCTATTCTGGACCGGGGTAGTCCTGATCGTGTACTTGGTCATGAGGTTGATACCTCTCTGGGGGGTTGGAACCACCGGAAGCGAGGATCCCTTCCTGCCCATCAGGGTGGTTTTGGGAGGGCACAGGGGAGGCCTGCTCGAGCTAGGAATCGGCCCCATCGTGACCGGCGGCCTGATCTTGCAACTCCTGATCGGGGCGGGCATGATATCGTACGACAGTTCCAATCCGGACGACAGGGCGATGTTGACGGCCGCCAGCAAATTCCTGGCGCTCGTCATGACGGCCGTTTCAGCCGTCGCTTTCGTCGTCGGCGGGGCGTACGGATCCCTTTCACCATTGGCGGGAGCGCTGGTCATAATCCAGCTCCTGTCCGCAGGCATGCTGCTCATGATGATGGACGAGATGCTCCAGAAAGGCTGGGGGATAGGGAGCGGCATAAGCCTGTTCATACTTGCGGGCGTCGCGCAGGAACTATTTTGGTCGACGTTCAGCCCGATGCCCGCTGGCGAATACGTTAGGGGGTCCGTGTTCGCTTACTTCCAAGCCGTCCTCTCCGGCAAGAACCCCCTGGTCGCCTTCTACGAGAGGGAGCTCGGGTTGCCTACGATGCTGGGCCTCGTGACGACGATCGCGATCCTAGTAGTCGTCATCTACCTGGAGGGCGTGAGCGTAAAGATTCCGATAGTGCACGCGAGGTACAGGGGGTTCAGCGGGCAATACCCCGTCAAGCTTCTTTACGTTTCGAACATACCGGTGATCCTCGCTTCGGCGCTTTTTGCGGACGTATATTTGCTCTCGAACATCATACGGGGGTCTCCGATATCCTCCTCGATAATCGGGGACATCGTGGGCAGGTTCAACGGAAGCCAGCCTGTGAGCGGCCTGGTCTACTACATATCCCCTCCGAGGACGCTGAGCGAGATAGCCCTCGACCCTTTTCGCGCAGTCGCCTACATGGCGATCCTCCTTTCCATATGCGTGGCCTTTTCGCTCGTGTGGCTGTCCGTTTCGGGGATGGATGCCCAGAGCGTGGCGAAGCAGCTGGTTGAGTCGGGAGTGCAAGTTCCCGGATTCAGGAGGGCGACTCAACCCATCAGCGCCTTGCTGTCGAGGTACATCACGACCGTGACCGTCTTGGGAGGGTTCCTCGTGGGCCTGATAGCTGCCTTGGGGGATTTCCTCGGGGTTTACGGGACTGGGACGGGAATACTCCTCTCGGTCGGAATCATATACCAATACTACGAAATAATAATGAGGGAGAGGATAGCGGAGCTGCATCCCGGGTTGGAGAGGATCTTGGGAGGGGGTAAGGTTGGCTAACGCTCCGCCACGCTTTAATACCTTCTTTTTTCGGTTTGAACGCTGGTGCTCCTTGAATGATCTGTTTGGGAGGGGGCTCGCGTCCAAGCCGGACGCCGAACCCAAAGGCCCTCGTTGAGGGGGAGATGGCGCCTTGAGCCAGTTGCTGCCTCCGGTATCGACGGGGTTGTTGGCGCTGGCCGTGTTCGGAGTCACGCTTTTCCAGATGCTCGTCTCGAGGAAGGTGATGGATCCCAACCTGAGAAGGGAGATCGACGAGGAGGTCAAGGCTTACAGGGCGGAGCTCAAGGAAGCGCAGAGGCTGAAGGACAAGCAGGCGATGAAGAGGCTCGAGAAGAGGGAGGCGCGGATCAGGCAGCTCGAGGGCAAATTGGCCGGGGCGACAGCCAAGCAGATGGCCCTGACGATCGGGATCCTACTCTTGCTCTTCTACGGGTTCGTGCCGCAGGTTGGGCGGTACGGAGCGTACATCTCTTCGCCCCTTCTCGAGAACTTCATATCGTTCCCAGACGAGGCCGCGGAGGGGAGGTACGTCATACCCGCGATATGGTGGTACTTCATCTGCGCGACCTTCTTCCAGAGCGTATTGGGAAGGATATTGGGTACGGGGAGGAGGTAAGCCTTGGCGGGAGTGGTTATAACGATCAGCGGCCCGCACGGCGCGGGCAAATCCACGTACGCGAGGCACATAGCTTCGAAACTCGGGTTGCGCCACGTTTCAGCCGGCATGCTCTTCAGGAAGGCCGCCTCCGAGAAGGGGCTCTCGCTGAAGGAACTGAGCGGGATCTGCGAGACGGACGCCGGCATCGACAAGGCGATAGACGACAGAACCGTTGAACTGATGAAGGAGGGAAACGTCTTGGTTGACGCCCAACTGTCCGGCCACTTGGCCAGGGGGATCGATTCCTTCAAAATATACCTCACCGCTCCCTTGCAGGTGAGGGTCGAGAGGATAGCGAAGAGGGACGGGAAGGACGTGCGAGAGATCATGGAAGAGACTTTGAGCAGGGAGGCGTCGGAGAGGAGGAGGTTCAAGGAATTCTACGGTTTTGACATCGACGATTTATCCATTTACGATCTCGTGTACAACACGGCCTTGATGCCGCTCGAATCGAACCTTTCCGTTCTGGAACGCGCTTCGAGGGAATACGTGAGGTCGAGGAGGTGAAGGGTTTGCCCGCTTTCTCGGTCGGCAGGATATGCGTCAAGAAAAGGGGAAGGGAGAAGGGGCTCAGGTGCGTCATCGTGGACGAGATAGACGAGAACTACGTCCTGGTCACGGGGCCCAAGAAGTTGAGCGGCGTCAGGAGGAGGAGGGTCAACGTGGACCACCTCGCTCCAACGGAGAAGGCGGTGAGGATAAGGAGGGGGGCCTCCGACCAAGACGTTTTGGCAGCTTTGACAAGGGCGAACTTGACCTCTTTCTTGTCCGGATTGCCGGAAACGCCTAAATCCCAAGAGGGCGAAGTTCCAGGGAACCCTTCGAAATGAAGGCCGAAGCAAGATTCACGGCCCCGTGGTTGAGGAGGTACGAGACGGCGGAGAGGGAGCGCAGCGAAACCAGCGGCGAGTACGGTTGCCATCCTTGCGAGAGGGAGCTGGAAGCGTACATCTCGAACGGGGTGATCAACCTGGACAAGCCAGCCGGCCCTACGAGCCACGAGGTGGTGGCTTGGCTCAAGAAAATGCTCGGCGTCGGTTTGGCAGGCCACAGCGGGACCCTAGAGGAAACGGGGAAATCCCGCGGTGACGGGCGTCCTGCCTGTCTGCATCGGAAACTCGTCGAAGATCATAGAGTACATGCACTTCTGCGGCAAGGAGTACGTCGCGGTCGCCGAGCTGCACAAGCAGGTGGGAAGGGAGGAATTGTCGAAGACGCTCCAGATGTTCGTCGGCGAGATATACCAGAGGCCTCCCCTCAGGTCGTCGGTCGCGAGAAAGGTCAGGAAGAGGGTCGTCTACTACATAGAACAGCTCGAATTTGAGGACAGGAGGGTGCTTTTCAAAGTCGGGTGCGAATCGGGCACTTACATAAGGAAGCTCGTTCACGACATCGGCGTCGTCTTAGGCGTAGGAGCGCACATGGCCGAGTTGAGGAGGACGAGGGACGGGGCCCTCCACGAGAGCGGTTCGCGCGACCTCTACGACATCGCGGAGGCCGTAAAGGAGCTGGATGGCGGCGACGAATCGAAGATCAGGGAAGTCGTCAGGCCGCTCGAGGAGGCTCTCGCGGTTCTCCCGTCGGTCTACATAAAGGACTCTGCCGTGGACGCCGTCTGCCACGGCGCTTCCCTTTCTGTCAAGGGGATCAGCAAGCTCGACACGCCGTTCTCGGAAAAGGAACCGGTCGCGATCAAGAGCCTTAAGGGCGGATGCGTCGCGCTTGGCAGGGCCGCGAAAAGCTCGAGCCTCATACTTCGGAGCGATAGCGGGATAGCGGTAGAAACCAAGAGGGTCGTGATGGAACCGGGAACGTACCCGAGGATGTGGAGAAGCCACGGCCGAGGCTAGATCCGAATTAGAGCGCTCGTTCTGGATTCGGGCTTTTTTCCCGCGAGGGCCTGCCTGGCCACGGAAAGGGGAGGTGTTTTGGCATCGGAAGGAGGCGTTTGCACGGAAGGGTTTATAGCCCTCCATTTCCGGAAGAAAGGGTAGCCGGGGTTCTCGAGTCGAAAGCGGGAACTTGGTACGAGGCAAACACGGGGCATGGCCTACGCCTGGAGCCGCTGGCTGAGAGCTTGTGGCTCTTTGAGCCTCGAGGGTTCAAGCTGGGATCGTGCCCAAGAGATTCCCTCCCCCGGCGCCTGCCGAGGTAGGACGGAGCATGGAGGTCAAGCTTCGCTACGGTGCCGACGAGATCGAGGTCGAGCTGCCCGACGGCAGGGTTGCCTTCGTGGCCGGGCCCGAGGAGGCTCGGGGAGCTGGAGATCTGGAGAGCAGGGTGGCGGAGGCCCTCGCCAATCCGGTAGGTTCGCCGCCATTGAGGAGGGTTGCCGGAAAAGGAAAGAAGGTGGCGATCGCCGTTGACGACCTCACGCGCTCCACCCCGTGCCGGGCTATCCTGCCGAAGGTCTTAGGGGAGTTGGCGGAAGCGGGAGTGAGGGAGAAAGACGTCAAGGTCATAATCGCTTTGGGGACGCACCGCCCGATGACCGACGCGGAGATAGTAGAGAGGTACGGCGAAGAAGTCGTTAGCCGGGTGGAGGTGGAGAACCACGACGCGAAGAGCAAAGGCGCGGTTACGCTCGGAAAGACGCCTTCCGGCACGCCCGTCATCGTGAACAGGGAGTTCCAAAGCGCGGAAGTTAAGGTGGCGATAGGAAACGTCATTCCGCACTTGTACGCGGGGTGGAGCGGCGGCGCGAAGTCGGTCCAGCCCGGAGTCTCGTCGGAAGCGACCACTTTCTCGACCCACATCGCGGCGGCGAGGGTGCCCTTCGAGGAGATCCTTGGGAAAGCCGAGAACCCGATCAGGCGCGACATGGAAGACGTGGCCAGAAGGGTAGGCCTGGACTTCATAGTCAACACGGTCTTGAACGGCAGGGGCGAATTGGTCGAGGCGTTCGCGGGCGACATGGTAAGGGCTCACAGGGAGGCCGTCGGACTTGCAAGCGGGATCTTCTGCCCGAGGATACCTTCAGAAGCGGATGTCGTCCTCGTGAGCTCCCACCCCGCCGACATAGACTACTGGCAAGCAGTAAAAGGAGCGGTTTCGGCTTCCATGGCGGTCAAGCGAGGCGGAACGGTGATACTCGTGACCCCGTGTCGCGAGGGCATCTCGCCCACCCACCCGGACGCTGAAAGGCACGGCCGCCATGATTTGCAGGAGGTTGAAAGGCTCGTGGAGGATCGCGCGATCCAGGATTTGGCCTCGGCGGCGTTCGCGATGGTCCAAGCGAGGGTAAGGAGGAAGGCCAAACTCGTCATAGTTTCTGAAGGCCTAAGCCGGCGGCAGTGCGCATCTCTTGGAGCTGAGAAGGCGGGGAGCGTGCGGGAGGCTCTGGAGGTTTCTGAGGCGGTTTCGGGAAGGCAAGCGAGCATCGGTGTCCTGACCACAAGCGAGGTCGTCCCGGTTATCGAACGCTAGTGGAGGGGGCGCTGAAGGTTGAAGCGCGCGTTCTTCATGACGGGCAATCCCGGCGTAGGCAAGACGACGGCTTTGCTCCGCGCCGTAGAACTCTTGAAAATCTCGGGCGCCGTGGTCGGGGGCGTGGTGAGCAGGGAGGTCAGGGCGGGCGGGGCGAGGAAGGGCTTCGAGCTCGTGGACATCCTGAACGGGAGAACGGGAACCCTTGCGGACGTTTCCGGCAACGGGCCGAGGTTGGGGAAGTACAGGGTAAACCTGGCAGGCCTCGAAGCAGTAGGCGTTGTCGCCATTAGACTTTCGATCGAGAGCGCCGACGTTGTCGCGGTGGACGAGGTAGGGCCGATGGAGTTGCTCAGCGCAGAGTTCCTCAAAGCGGTCCGCGAGGCGCTCGATTCCGGGAAGCCGGTCGTCGGAACGATCCACAGAAACTTGAAGCACCCCGTCGCGGAAGAGATCAGGTCGAGAAAGGACGTAGAGGTATTGGAGGTAACGCGCGACAACAGGGACGCGATCCCGGTTAAGGTTGCGGAAGCGGTACTCGAGTTTCTGGGGAGAAAATCGAAGCCCTGAACAAGGCCTTTTTTGGCCGCGGAATGTTTATCTGCGGGGGCGGAAGGGCTGGAGAGCGATGTCTAGCCGAGAGTTCAGGGCCATAATAAGGATAGCTGGCACGGACTGCGACGGTTCTAGGCGCGTGGACCACGCGATAAGCAGCATAAAGGGCATCGGGCCGACTTTGTCGAAAGCGATCGTCAAAGCCGCCGGCATACCCCTCGACGCGCGGCTCGGCTACCTCACGGAAAGCGAGATCGAGAGGATAAAAGAGGTTACGGAAAACCCGATCGCCCACGGCATTCCAAGTTGGATGGTGAACAGGCAGAGGTCTCCGGAAACCGGGAAAGACTCCCACCTGATAGGATCGGACCTGGAGATAAGGACCAGGATGGACATCGACGCGATGAAGCGCACGAGGAGCTGGAAGGGCTTGCGGCACTCGCTGGGCTTGACGGTCAGGGGGCAGAGGACCAAGACGACGGGCAGGGAAGGGAGGACGCTCGGAGTTTCCAGGAGGGCGGTCGCAGAGGCCCAGAAGGCCAAGAAAGAGGCCAAAGGGTGAACTCGGTGGGAGACCCGAGGCGGCAGAGGAAGAAGCGTTCTAGCTCCAGGCACCCCTGGTCTGAAGAGGTGCTGAGGGAGGAGCTCCGCCTGATAGGTGAGTACGGGCTGAGGAGCAAGAAGGAGCTTAGAAGCGCGGAGTCGGAGCTGAGGAAGATAAGGGGCTCGGCCCGCTCTTACCAAGCCCTGAGCGGGAGCGAGAGGGCCAAGAAGGAAAGGGAGCTGATTATGAAACTCTACAGGTTGGGGCTCGTCGAGAAGGACGCTACGCTCGACGACGTGCTCTCGCTGACGACATCGAACCTTCTTGACCGTAGGCTTCAGACGATCGTGGTCAGGAAAGGGATCGCTCCCACGATGCACCATACTCGTGGAAGGAAGGGCCGTCTCGGTCCCAGGGTACATGGTTGGAAGGAAAGAGGAACCGACCGTCTCGGCATTGGCTAACCGCTAGTTTCGAACATGCGGGTTTTCGGCCGGACTGCTTGCTCGCGCTTTTCCGCGTTCCGCCCTCCAGAGAAAGTACATCAGAGACGCGGCCCCGAAAGAACTCGCGGTCCAAAACGATGTTGCGGCTTCCCATCCCCCGGAATCGATGATCCAACCTACGAACGGGTCCGCGAACGTCGTTCCAAGGTACCCGAGACCGTCGATGAACCCGGCCAAATTCGCCGCCCCGTGCCTTCCGCCAAACTCCATCGGAAAGATCGTCGAAATCACGACGTGGGGACCGTAAAGGGTTAGTCCCCCGAAGAAAAGCAAGATGCCGCTCGCCATGAAATCTGTGGACGAACGGAGCGCAAGGAGGACGACGCCCAGGGATGCGGTCATGGCAAAGATCGCCGGGGTTCTTCGGCGGGCGCCAAACCTGTCCAAAACCCACCCTGACAGAACCGCTCCGGCCATTCCGCCCATCGGTATTACCGCGGCTCCGTAGCTGGCGTAATCCAAGGCGACGCCACGAATTTCGAAAATGTAGGCAGGTGCCCAAAGCCCAAACCAACTCCTGACGAACTGGAGCAGCACGTAAGCGGCCGTGACAGCCGCTACCTCGGTTGTGAAGACCGACATCCCTCGGGCCGGCTGTCGCCTCGAATCACGCTCCTTTCCGCTTTGGTCGGTTTTCAACCCTCCCAAGCCCAAGTTGAATAGGACCGCAAAGAGCAGCGCCAATGCCGGAGGGAAGATGAATGCAGCCCTCCAGCCGAACCTGGACGACACGTAACCCGAGAACAGAAGGGAAGACGCGCTCCCGACCAAGAAGCACGTGCCGAAAACCCCTCCCGCTTTCCCTTTCGACCCACGCCCGATGAATTCGCTTACGACCTTCACGACCGAGGGCCAGCCGGTCGACTGCGCGTACCCGTTCACGGCCCAGAGGACGATCATCGCTTCAGCCGTGCCGGCAATGCCGAAAATGGCGTTCGAAACCGCCGACAGGACCAGGCCGGTGGTCATCACCTTCCTCGCGTCCATCCTTTCTGCCAAGCGGCCGTTGACGATTTGCCCTACTCCGTAGGCCGCGGAAAACAACCCTCCCATGACTCCCCACGTGGCCTTCGGATAACCCAATTCGATCGCCATCGAGGGCAAAGCTACCGAAATGTTGAGCCTCGTCAGGTAGTATGCGGCGTAGGTCAGGTAGGAAATTATGAACGCGCGCGCCACCGGCTTTCCCGATCGAAAGTTCGCATCCGTTTCCGCCATGCCCTTGCCTCCCCGATCTAGGCCGGCCGCTTACTGGGACTCGCGGGACGCTGGGCTTCAAGAAGAGTACTCAGGTTCAAACCGTTTCCCGCCTTTCCGCCCTGGATTTGTATTTGAACTGCTTTTCGTAAAGGCTCCTGACCCTTTGTAGCGTGTCAACGTCTTGCGGACCTTTATCCTCCCTGATCCTCGTTATCCGGGCGAACCTGAGCGCGAAGCCCGACCTGTAATGCGGGCTCCTCTGGATTTCGTTGAAGGCGACTTCCACCACTATCTCGGGCCGGACCCTCACGGTGTAACCATTCTGGGAGAGTTCGGCGCTCCTGAGCCGGTCGGTCATTTGGACGAACTCTTCGTCTGTTAGCCCCTTGAAGGTCTTTCCTATCACGAGGAACTCCCCGGTGACTTCGTCCCTCGCGGCCAGATGGTAATTGCTCAGCCACCCGGACCTTCTGCCGTACCCCCAATCCGCAGCGGTTATCACGAGGTCGAGCTTCTCCGAGGGTTTTATCTTCAGCCATTTTTTCCCCCTCTTCCCCACCTCGTAGTCACTCCTGAGGTCCTTCGCCATCAATCCCTCGTGCCCGGCCTGCATCGCGGAGTGGAGGAAACTCTCCGCCTCGCTCGCGTCGCTGGTGACCAGCCTCTGGACCAGGAGGCTTCGGTCGCAAACCTTTTCGAGCAAGCGCCACCTTCCTTCATACTCCATGTTTGTCAAGTTCCTTCCGTCCAGGTACAAGATGTCGAACAAAACGACCCTGAGCGGTATCTCCGCGATCGCCTTTTCGACCTGGCGTATCCTTCCAAACCGCCTCATCAAATCCTGAAAAACCATCGGTTTTCCCCCATCCCCGATGGCTACGACCTCCCCTTCGAGGATGGCACTTTCGGCTCGGACGGAATCTTTGATCGTCGAAACCACGTCGGGCAGGCTGCCGGTCACGTCGCTGAGCCGCCTGCTGAATACCTTTACCACTTGCCCGTCCTTGTGGATCTGGATGCGGGCTCCATCGAGCTTGACTTCGAAAGCGCTCGTGCCACCGTGCTCCTTCAAGGCATCCTCGACGGAGGCGCCCATCTCCGCGAGCATGGGTTTGACGGGCCTGAACAATTCAATGCCGTACTTCTCCAAACCTTCCCTGCCACGCTGAAGCGCGACCCTGGCGATTTCGCCAAGGTTTCCGGAGAGCATGTCCGCCATCCTGACGAGCCCGGGTTGGACGGCGGAAGCTTCGGCTATCGCTTCCACCATGACGCCCTCGTTGACGCCGTGCTGCATCTCTCCCTGGATGTTCTTCAAGATCCATTTTGCCTCATCCTCGCTCGCTTCGCTCAGCATCGCCGTCAGGAGCTCGACCTTCGCCTTCTTCGAATCCTTTCCCTTGACCGAGGCGATGCTGTCAAAGTAACCTGCGACCTTCCGTATGGTTAAGGGCTGGACGAAGAGCTTCGATTGGTCTTTTCCGACCATCGTCATGGTCGCCCAGCCGACGTTCAGCGCCTTCGATTCCGAGCTGGGAAATATCGAACCGATGATCAAGTGCACGGCGGGTTCAACTTCGTTCGGATCCAAGCGCTTGAGGAAATCCGATACGAGCCGGACTTTCATTTTCCTGCTCCTTGTCCTGGCTAAAGACTCGCAGAGCGAAGCCAGATCCGAAAACCTTGTCTCGCGCACGTCGAATCACCGCCCGCGGTTATGGCGAGGGTGGGGGCGAATATCCGGTGTGCCGGTCGCGCATTTTAACCTTAGCCTTCCTAGAACTTGGTGCTGGAAAGGTTTGAAAAAGTAACTGAGCCTCGCTAACGGAGTGACCAGAAGAACGGACCTTGGCCGGCTCTGCCAAGCCGGCAGGTTCTGCTCTACTCGGTCTTGACGGCAGTGATCTCTATGGTTGAAACGTTCCTTTCTCGCAGTCCCTCTCTTGGAGGCAAGATCTCCGTTCCTATCTTGATCTCCTTGATCATCAGTTGCTTGCCGAGAAACCTCCTCTTCAGGATCTCGATCGTGTCCACCGCCGTGGTTATGGACCTGCCCCTAGCCTTCAGGACGACTCCCTCGGAGCTCGTGTTGATCGTCATCAGGGCTGCGACGGCGTAGACCATCGGCGATTTCTTTCCTATGAAGATCACGTTTGACGGCATGCCCCCTCTGGGCGTAGGAACGGATCGCTGTTCGAAAGGTTGTTGACCTGGTTGTTCTGACATTCGATTCACCTGCGCTTTGTCGCTTGTGGACATTTACCCGATTAAAAAGCCTTCCTGTCGGCCGCCTGCCGCTCCTTTGGTTCCGTTTCACCCCGCGCAAAGCGCGCGCGGCGGTCCAGCGCGCTAGAACGAAGCTGCGGCCGTTTTCAGGCAGACTGAATCGCGCGGAAGGCGGCGATGGAGGCGGCAAATTACGGAACTCGGCTGCGGCTGTAACGGCCATCGACAGCCCCAACCACGATTCTCTTTGGGCGCCGCAGATCAGGCTTGATTCCGACCGAATGCTTAAAAACGGTTCGATCTGAGAGGGTGAAGATGGAGCAGCTCATCCACAACGGCATCCTGGTTCCCAAGTACGAGCCGAAAGGGTACAAAATACTGGTCAAAGGCAGGGAGATCCCGCTATCCCCCGAGCAGGAGCAGATGGCCGTTGCCTGGGTGAAAAAGCTGGGAACCGAGTACGTCAACGACAGAACGTTCGTGAAGAACTTCTTCAAGGACTTCTCGAAGGCCCTCGGGCTTGGAGAGGAGATCGGGATCTCGGACGTGGACTTTTCGGAGATCATCAGGAACGTCGAGGCGGATAAGGCCTCGAGGCTCGCCATGTCGAGGGAGGAGAAGAAGAAGCTTGCGGAGCAGCGCAAAGCGATTAGGGAAGCGAACAAGCTGAAGTACGGCTACGCCATCGTCGACGGGGCGAAGGTGGAGATCGGCAACTACATGGCCGAGCCCGGGTGCATCTTCATGGGCAGGGGGGACCATCCGCTTAGGGGAAGGTGGAAACCTGGGGTCGAGGAAAAGGACGTGACGCTGAACCTCTCGCCCGACGCCGCGCGCCCCCCGGGGGACTGGAAGGCCGTCGTTTGGGAGCCGGACTCGATGTGGGTAGCGAAGTGGGTAGACAAGCTCAGGGGGAAGGTCAAGTACGTTTGGCTCTCGGATTCTTCGGCCATTAAGCAGAGGAGGGATAAGGAAAAATTCGACAAGGCCATGGAACTCGAGTCCAAGATAGGGATTTTGCGGGACCACATAATGAAGAACCTGGAGTCGGGCGATCCTAAGAGGAAAAAGCTTGCAACGGTTTGCTACTTGATAGACGACCTGAAGCTGAGGGTGGGGGACGAGAAGGACAAGGACGAAGCCGATACGGTCGGGGCCACGACCTTGAGGCCCGAGCACATATCGTTCCGCGACGGCGGCACAGTGGTTTTCGATTTTCTAGGAAAGGACGCCGTAAGGTGGCGCAAGGAAGTGAAGCTGCCCCAGGCCGTCGTGGCGAACCTCAAGGAGCTCGTCGCGGCGGCGGAATCCTCGATCTTCAAGGGGGTCAGGTCGGAAAACGTCAAGCTCTTCTTGAGCGAGGCCGTGCCGGACATATCGGCCAAGGTTTTGAGGACTTACCACGCTTCCAAGGCGGTGGTGGACTACTTAAAGGGCGCGAAAGCATCGCGCGATGACCCGGACTACGTCAAGAAATTCCATTGCGCGATGGCCAACCTCAGGGCGGCCGAGGTATGCAACCACAAAAGGAAGCTTCCGAAGAACTGGCACGAATCCTTGGCGAAGAAGACGGAGAGGCTGAAGCAGTTGAGGTCCAAGAAGACCAGGAGGTCGGCTGAAGCCGCCAAGGAACTGAGGGTGAAGATCAGGATCATGAAAGCGACGCGGGACTACAACCTGGGAACTTCCTTGAAGAGCTACATAGATCCCAGGATCTACCGGGATTGGTGCAGGGAGGTCGGTTACGATTGGAAGCTCTATTACCCAAAGACTTTGCAGCGCAAGTTCTCCTGGGTCGAGGCGGGCCCAAGCTAGGCGGAAAGGAGGTTGAGCTCACGCCACGATCTCGAGCTTTCTCAGCCTCGTGCCCTCCCTCTGCACGACGAAGCCGCACTCCCTGCACTTGAGCTTCAGAGCTTGCTTTTTCGTGGTTTTAACCTTCCTCTTCTGCATCGGGGCCTTTGATCCGCCGTAACCGTGGCGGTCGACCCTCTCGTGGTGCCTTTGCCCAGCAGCGAGCGATCTGGCCTTCCCGGCCTTGTAAACGCTCACGGAGTGGGGGGTGTGGGCGTTGCACCTGGGGCAGTAGGTCGTGATCAGGGACTTTCATCTTTCCCCGCCCTTCCCTTACCGTGGCCTTCGATATAAACAAACCTGTGTTCCAGAGGCCGCCGATCCCCAGCCGCGCGCATCGCGGATCGGGAAAGCCGTTTGAATAGCTCCGGGCGTACGGGAAAGTTTTTAATAGACATGAAAGCGCCGTTTGCTCCATGCCAATAGACCAGGAATTCCAGAAGAAGTTGAAAGTAACCGGCAGCCACGCAGGGCACAGCGTTTGGGGACCGACTGAGCCGCCGAAGAAGCTCGGGATCCATGGAACGATCTGCGCGGTGGACCAAGACCTGTGCGACGGAGACGGCGTCTGCATCGAAGTTTGCCCCGTAAGCGTCTACGACTGGGTTCAAACCCCCGGGAACCCGGTATCGGAGAGGAAGTCGGACCCCGTCCGGGAAAACGACTGCATATTTTGCCTCGCTTGCGAAACCCAATGCCACGTCCAAGCCATAAAGATCACCCAGCCGTGAGGCCGAGGCGCGCGTTCTAACCGCTTTTGACGCCCGATTCGGCAGGCGGCGCTGAGCCGCTAAAGATTAGAAAACGATTTATGGTGAAGTTTCGAACTTGGCGCGCGCGATCATGGTTCAAGGCAGGTGCGTAAAGTGAGCGAGCAATTTAAGACTCGTTCGATCGTTTTCAGCGAAAAGCCGGAACCTCTCCCTTCCCCACCCAGGAGCTTGGACCACGCCGGCCACGTCGTCGCGACAGCGCTCCTCGGCTATCCGGAATTGGCGGCCGACCACCTGCTAAATAGGGAGGTAAGGAACGAGCTGGGGTCGATCTTGGGCAACGTCGTGCGCCAGCTCAACCTCGAGTTCAGGAAAAGCCGCCAAGGAAAGGGCGATGTTGACGAAGCGAAGGTGAAGGCAAGGAAGAGGGCGTACGAGGCGCTAGTCGAGCTTTCTCTTAACCTGCAAGGAATCGAGGCCGACCTCGTCGGTTTCCCCGAAGGGGAAGTTGCCAAGGCGCTCCAGGCAATGTCTTGCGCCGTTTCGGAGTGGGAGGGGATCGAGGAAAAAGAAGGCAGCGCAATAGGGCGGTTCGTGGTC
>JAFNJA010000128.1 GCA_017601265.1 Candidatus Brockarchaeota archaeon | reverse complement strand
ACCTCTCGGCGTAAACTTCGCCCAGGGTTGCAAGGAGGAGGGGAGTCCCAGCCCTTATGGACTCGGAGAGGGCGGAAGAGACGATTTCCAGCAATGGGGAGCTCAAGCTTCCACGACCAGCTTGTACCTCGCGAGGAATTCGCCGCTCGCAAGCAGGAGAAGGATCGTCCCGTTGAAGACGTTGACGATGCCGAAAGGCAACTTCAGGGAGATCTGTATCGCGTCCCCTCCGACGAAGAGTCCGCCCATGAGTAACGAGGCGGGAAGGACGAATATCGGATTCAAGTTAGAGAGCCAGGCTGGAATTATGGCAGTGAAGCCGTATCCTGGGGATATGCCCCTCTTTAACCTCTGGTGCATTCCCGCCACCTCCCCGACGCCCGCGATGCCGGACAGGAACCCGCTTATGGCCATCGACACGGCGACCAGGTAGGTTATCCTCATGCCCGCGAACCTTGCCGCTTCGGGGTTGTCGCCGAGCACCCTCATCTCGTACCCGAGTTTGGTCACGAAGAGCTGAAAGTGCAGGATCGCGACCGAAAGCAAGGCCAATGCAAGGGTCACGTAAGGTATCCTCGTGCCCGGGATCGTGCCGAGGCACGCGTAATCCGGAAACTTGTCTGTTTGGGGGAACCCCCATTCGCCCTTCCCCTTCCAAGGTCCGGTCACAAGGTATACGAGGAAATTCTGGGCCACGTAGTTCAGCATCAACGTCACGATTATCTCATTCAACCCGAACTTCGCCCTCAGGATCCCGGGCAGGACCGCGTAGGCGGCGCCGGCCGTCCCGCCCAGGAGGAACATGAGCGGCAAGACGAGCGGGGGCGCGAGTCCCGAGTAGATGGCGACCCAAGTAGAGGCGATCGCCCCGAACAAGAGCTGCCCTTCGGCGCCTATGCTGATTATGCCCGCCTTGTATGCCACGGTCAGGCCAACGCCGCAAAGGATCAACGGTATCGATTTCACTATCGTCTCGCAGATGCCGAACCAAGATCCGAACGCGTTCCCGAATATCTCAGCAATCGCCTTCGCAGGGTTCGTGCCGCAGGCCAAGAAAACCACGCTCGTGATCGGCAAAGCAAGCACAACCGCAAAGAGCCTGGACAAAGCCACCAGGCGCGCTGATGTCGCTCCCCTCCTTTCCAAGCGGACCTTCATGTCGCGGCCTCAGCTCTTTACAATCTTCACCACTGCGGTCATTGCTCGAAAGTCATCGCCAAGCTGAGTTCGTCCAAAGGCGGAGTTCTGTCGAATACCTTGGTTATCTTCCCGCCGAGCATGACGGCGATCCTGTCGCTCAATTTCAGGATCTCGTCAACGTCCTCCGAGATCAGCAGAATCCCGACGCCCTTCGCCCTGGCTTGGAGGAATAGACCGTGTCCAAGCTCGGTCGACGAGACGTCAAGCCCCGAGGTTGGGTTCCCGGCCACGATCACCTTCGGATCGGACATCAGTTCCCTTCCGAGGACGATCTTTTGGGCGTTTCCGCCTGAGAGGAATTTCGCGGGCATCTCGAGGCTCGGAGCGACCACGTTGAACTTTTCAACCAGCTGCCTCGCGTATTCCGACACGGATTCCTTCATCATCAAAAAACCCCTGGACAGACTTTTGGAGTAGGATTTCAGGATTGCGTTCTCCGAGACGCTGAGCCCGGGAGATATGGCCACCCTCTTCGACTCCGGAACGTAAGCCAGCCCCAGCTCGCGTATCTTCCAAGGGGGCAGCTTGCTGAGTTCCTTTCCATCCATGGTTACGCGGCCTCCCTTCGGCCTCCTCATGCCGGCTATGGCTTCCATCAACTCCGTCTGGCCGTTTCCAGAAACGCCCGCGACGCCCAATATCTCGCCCCTCCTGAGGCTGAGGGAAACTCCCTTTACGGCCATCATCCCCCTGTCGTTTTCGACGAACAGGTCTTCCACCTCCAGGACGGCCTGCCCCCCGGCCGCGACGCTCTTCTGCGGAGCTTCGGTTTGCAGATCCCGCCCGATCATCATCTCGGCCAGTTCCTTGGCGCTAACCTCTTTGGGATCGCAGTTCGCCACGACCTTCCCCCTTCGCATTATGGTTATGGTATCGCAGATGCTCATCGCCTCCTTGAGCTTGTGGGTTATGAAGACGATGGCCGTGCCGGATCTGGATAGTTCGATCAAGCTCTTGAATAGCGTCTCGTATTCCGACGGAGCTATCATCGAAGTCGGTTCGTCGAGGACCAGAATCTTGGCTCCCCTGTACATGGCTTTCAATATCTCGACTTTCTGCTGCTCGCTCGCCGGGATCTGCCAAGCTTTTGCGTCCAAGTCAACCTTGAGCCCGAACTTTTCCGCAAGCTCCTCGACATCGGCTCTGGCCCTCCTCAACGGAAAGAGGGCGTCCATCTTGGTTCCTAGCACGACGTTCTCCAAGACCGACATGGACTCGACGAGCGCGAACCTCTGGTGGACCATCCCGATCCCAAGGCCGATGGCGTCCTTGGGCGACCTGATCCTGGCCTCCTTTCCTCGCACGAGGATTTTGCCCGAGTCCGGCCTGTAGAGGCCGCAAAGCACCTTCATCAATGTCGTCTTCCCCGCGCCGTTCTCGCCCAAGAGGGCCCGGATCTCGCCCACCTTGACCTTAAAGTCGACGTTGTCCAGCGCTAAAACGTTCGGAAACTTTTTCGTTATCCCCAGCATCTCGAACGAGAATTCGGGCGTCATGGTTCAACAAAAATAGAAAGGGATGGAACCGTTGTCTGCTAGGGTTTTGGACTCCCCACGACGTTGTCGACGAACCAATCGATAGTCCAAAGGGTTTCGCGGGATGCCCTGCTCGACGCCTGAACGCGGAGGTTTCCATCTTGATCCTTTATCGGTCCCGTGAACGGATCGAACAGAACAGTTTCCTCTTTCATCTGCTCCAGGCGCTTCATCACCAAGTCGTAGACGCTGATCCTTCCGAGGATCGGGTCTTGCACGTACTTCGTCCTAAGCTCGTCCTCGAACTTGGGGTTGATCGGCACCCCGAAATCGCCTCCGAGGTCGACCGCCCCTTCCTTGAGCATCCACCAATAGTCGACGTCTCCAAGGTTCGTGTTGTTGTATATGCCGAGCCTGATCTTCGTGACGA
This sequence comes from Candidatus Brockarchaeota archaeon, assembly GCA_017601265.1. GTDB lineage: Archaea > Thermoproteota > EX4484-205 > EX4484-205 > DTQO01 > DTQO01. Next base: position 2,684 of record JAFNJA010000128.1, on the reverse strand, counting down.
TGTCCTCGTATATAACCTCCCAGCGCACGAGTTGGCCGCTCACTACCGAATTCGGTCCGTACGATAGCATCGGGCTGTAGTGGGAGAAAACGTAAACCTGCTTCCCCGCTGCCGTGTAATCCTCGGCAACCTGCACGATCGTCGGCGAATCTTCGGTGAAAGCCAGCGCGTCGACGCCTTCGCTCACCAACGCCTCAGCCGCCTGCCTCGCCTTCGTGGGGTCGTACCAGGCGAATATCCAACGGACGTAGACCTTTGCCTGCGGGTTGACCTCCTTGACTCCCAAGGCGAAGGCGTTGATGTGCCTCACGACCTCGGGTATCGGATAGGCGCCGACGTATCCTATCTTCCCGGTCTTCGAGAGGGCGCCAGCCATCAATCCGTTCAGGTAGTAAAGTTGGTAGAACTCGGCGAAGTACGTCCCCATGTTCGGGGCCCTCTCGTATCCGCTGCAGTGGAAGAAGATCGTATCCCCGTGGCTCTGCGCTGCCGCCAGCGTTGGATCCATGAACCCGAAGCTGGTGGTGAAGACGACGTCGTTGCCAGCCGCTACCAGCTGCTCGGCGACCCTCTGGCAATCGGCCTCCGCAACTGATTCGACGTAAGTCGTTTCGACCCAGGGGAACTTGCTTTCCAAGTATCTCCTGCCGACGTCGTGAGCGTGGCTCCAACCGTAATCCCCCACGGGACCTACGTATATGAAACCGATCTTCAGCGTCCTTGCCAGGGGACCGACGAACTCCTGGAGTTCCTGGTACCTGTCCTGCAGATCGTTATACTCCTCCGAACTGACCTTCCCCGCGCCTCCCACGACGTAACCGACCGCGAAGCCCACCAAGATTCCTACGAGAACAAGAGCCGCCGCTTTGCCGCCAAAGCTTGAGCTCATCTTCCTTTTCCCTCGGCGCTTCCCCGATCACGGGCATTAAATAAAATTTTGTTTTTACAAGGATGGCGATTTGACAGGAATCTGTATATCCGCTTCCCTACGTTTTTGGGCGAATTTCGGCGGAGCCCGGTCTCCTGAAGCTTCATCCGCCGGCGCCCATCGCTGCCAGTTCGTCGAAAAATGGCACCAAGACGAAATAGAGCCTTTCGAAGAACCCGTGGTACGCCACGTACTTCCTGTGGTTTTCGGCGTCCGGCAGCTCCTCGCTCGCTACTCTGACCAGCTTCTCCGCCGCGAGGAAGTCCTTGTAGAAACCGATGCCTATCGCCCCAGCTACCGCCGCGCCGACCGAGGTGGCCTCTTCAGGATTACGTATAGCGGCGATCTTTTTGCCCAAGATGTCGGCGAGCACCTGCCTCCAAAACTTGCTCCTCGCCCCTCCCCCTATCGCGACCATCCTTTCGACCTTTTCCCCCGACTCTTGGAGGGCGTCCAGTATGGTCTTCAAGTTGAAGCCGACGCCCTCGAGGACAGATCTGATCACGTTTCTCCTTTGATGCCCGAGTGCCAGGCCGAAGAAGACTCCTCTGGCGTTGGGATTCCACCAAGGGGAGCGCTCGCCCATCAGGTACGGCAAGAAGATGACGTTCCCCGATCCCGGCTCCACCTTCCTCGCTTCGGAGTCCATGATGCTGTACGGATCCTTCCCAGCCTTCGCCGCCCTTTCCCTCTCGATCGAGCAGACCTCGTCCCTCAGCCACCTGTACGAGCTGCCCGCGGCCTGCATCGTTCCCGTGGGCGAAACCATGCCCGGGTCGAGGTGCCACTGGTTGAATATCCTCATCTTCGGGTCGAGAAGCGGCCTCTCGGCGCATACCGCTATCCAAGAGGAGGCTCCTATGTAGACGTAGGCGGAGCCCGGCCTCACCACCCCCGCGCCCACGGCCGCGCACGGACCGTCGCCCCCGCCTAGAACGACCGGAGTGCCCCTCCTGAGGCCGACCTCATGCGCCGCTTCCCCTGAAAGCTCTCCCACGATCTCCGTCGACGCGCGCGCCTCCGGCAGCTTGCCCTCGTCTATCCCGAGCTCATCCAAGATCGGATACGCCCACCTCCTCTTCGTAATGTCGAACATTCCGGACAGCGAGGCGTCGGAATAGTCCGTGCAGAAGTTACCGGTCAACCGAGATATTACGTAGTCCTTGGCCTGGAGGAATTTGTGCGCCTCTCGATACTTGCTGGGCCTCTCCGACTTCAGCCAGAGGATCTTCGATATGGTGTACGTCGGGCTTATCCTGTTGCCCGTAGTCTCGTAGTAACTCCTCTCCCCGATCTTTTCCCTTATCGCGTTCGCTTGCTTGACGCTCCTCTGGTCCATCCAGATGACGCTCCTCATGAGCGGCTTACCGGTTTTGCTCACGCCCAGGCACCCGAGCATCTGGCCGCTGAAGCTCAAGGCTCTCACTTCCTCGGGACGAGCCTTGCAAACCTTCAGGAGTTTCCTCGTTGCCTTGGCGAAGGAGCCGGACCAGTCTCGGGGATCCTGCTCGGCCCAAGTCGGCCGGGGATGGAAAGTTCTGTAGCCTTCGAACGCGGACGCGGCGATCGAGCCTTTATCGAGATCGAACAGGACGGCCTTGTCCCCCGTGGTTCCGAGGTCGTGGGAAAGAACGTAGCTTGCCATTTACCATCGAGAAGCCCGCTTCAAGGTATTAAGCTTGCCCAAGGGTTGCCGCCTTCAGCGCTTCTTGGCTACCAGGTACCCGGGATCGGATCGGGAAATGGCGCGGGCTTG
>JAFNJA010000127.1 GCA_017601265.1 Candidatus Brockarchaeota archaeon | reverse complement strand
ATCGGGGCGACGAGACCCTCCTGGCCCTTAACCAACCAAGTGTTGAGGCAGGGGCCAGCTTCGCCATCGTACCACGGGGAGTGGAAGGGAGCGCCCCCGAGAAGGCCGGAAACGACGGTCATCGCGCTGCACCTAAGCGCCCTCGTTGTCGCGGCGTCCGGCTTTATCGTTGCCCCAAGTTCCGCCAGAGAAGCCACTTCGGTCAGGCTTTTGCTTACCTGCTCAGCCAAGCCCCTCAGGACCTTGGTAGCCCTCGAAGCCGTCGAGAGGATAGAGCGCAGCTCCGAATCCGCGCGGCCCAAGAGGTCGAGGACGGAATCGGGCACCTTCCAAACGTCCTTGGCGGATTCAAGGGCCTCGATGGAAGCCCTCAGGTTATTGACCGAGGAGCAGGTTTGCGCCGAATCCAAGGAAGACCTTGCAAGCCTTTCAACAGCTTTTAGCGCCTCGGGCACTGACTTCGAGCAGGAAACCCACAGTTTCACGGCGGGCGAGTCGAGAACGGCGAGCAACCTGGGCACTAGGATTTCCATCTCCAGCCCTAGTGAAGACAAGTCCCTCCTGAGAGCTAAGGAGTGGTGGGCGACGGAGTCCGCTAGCTTGAAGGCATCTTCTTGAATTTGAGGGCGCTCGCCTTCGATAGGGGGAGCGGGTTTGGAAACGACCGAGCTGAAAACGGCGTTACCAAGCATCGGCCAAGTCCAAGGCGTGCCAGGGCTCTCCAAGTTGGCGCCAACGATTAGGACCTTCCCGCTTTTGTAGGACCCGCTGATCATTACTGGCCTTGAAGAAGCGATCCGCCAGGCAAGGGCTTCCGGAACGTGGTGGTCGGTTTTACCCGTCGGCTTTTCGAAAACGCACAATCCTTCGGAACCTGAAGCCCCGGAGAAGATGGGCCCGCCAGCGCAAACCTTGAAGCGGCCGCTGTAGCCGAACATTACCGGATGGGAAGGCTTCACGATCCTGGCGACCACCTCCCCTTCGAAGGGGCAGACCCTGACACTCTTGTCCGTCTCGTAAATGCGGTAGACGGAACTCGGCGCCGGGAACTCTCTGAACTCGCTCAAGACGTCGCAATTGATCATGCGCAGCGTCGAAGCGGGCGATTGGAATTCCTCACTTTGAGGACCTACGGAGCGATCCGTCGAGGTTGGAGAGGCGACGAGCGTCCCGCTCTCGCGCACGGCGACGCAGCTACCTCCGCTTGCAACGAAGTCCCTCACAGCTTCTGCCCCGCCCAGGCCCAAACCTTGGGCTAGGACTGTGCTGTCGCAGTCGGGCAGGAAGAGGATGTCGGCGCCGGGAAGCTTCTCCCGAACGGTCGAGGATGTCAGGAAGGTGAACCTGGTGAAGCCCAGCCGCTTGCATGCGGCCACCAAATCAACGAGCGACTCCCCGAGCACTCCGAAATCGTGGTAAAACGCTAGTATGGGGGGGCGGAGCGGTTCGCTTCGCACCTTTGCCACCGATCCGAGTTTCGATACCCTCATGCCCAGGTCCTCGAGCTCGCGCCTTACGATGGACAAGGCTTCGCCGCCTTCGACGAGGAAGTCTCCAGCCGCAATCGGTACCTTCTTGCCCCTCGACACACACCTGGAAGGCCTAAGGACCCACGCTGCCCTACCACCGAGTTCCATGAGCCTGTTCATGGCGGCGTAGCAACTGAACCTTCGCTCCGGAGGCAGGGACGAAGCGCCCAGAAGCCAAGCGTCTTGGATCATGCTTGTCATCGCTGACTGGATTACAGTGCAATAACTAGTATATTACATTAAAGATAAAGGCTCCTGCAAACCTTTATCGGAGCTCCGCATCCAAGCTTTGGCAGGCCCTCATCCTCTCCTCGCGTGAGCTGAACAACTTCTCAGCTTTGCAAAGCGCGGTTAGCTTTCGTATCGCAGACACCGTGTGCTCGATATCATCTCCCCCAAAACTTGAGTCATCCTTAATATGATTTGAACTTCCCGTTGTCGATAAGATCTACCTCGTGGCTCAATACCCCCGACTGACAGCATTACTCAGCAACTTTAATGCATTATCGGCCGTAGCCTAATTGCGCAGTCTAGCTACAATTATGAGTTGCTTTGGTCGTCAAAAAAGCCATGATCCCCTTACGCATCCAGTGAACAGATTTCCAGCGGTCTGAAAAAGATCGTAGGCTTTACTGCGCTCCAGTTTGGCGTACCTCTGCCTCTTCCTTGGCCCACTCAACGGTCGACTCAAACCCCGCTTGCAGATTACCTTGCAGAAGGTATGCTTCCCCATATGCTTGTCCCGACTCTCGAGCTAGGCCTTGATCCTCTCTGGTCCCCACCTGAATAGAAAGCTTAGGATTACGACGTCCAGAATTGCAGCCCAGCTTGCCCTCTGGGGCCATATTCAGCTTCTTGGGTAAGGCCTTCCAGAACCCTGCCTTCACCGTCCCGGCATATCAGCTTGTGGCAGGCGTTTTAAGGCACGTTTGCGTGACTGCTACTTCTTCTTGGTTCTAATAACCTTGAGAATGCTTCTGGCGAAACGCTCGCGAAGCTTGCCCCCCGGCCCTTATCCAGCTAATGGTTCATCCGAGCTCCACACGGCTGCCACCACTTAGTGCCATATGCGTGGGCATAGGTCATTTCGATATGACCTTGGAAAACCTTTTAAATAATCATATAAACGATAAAGGGAGTAGGAGTGGTAAAAATGAAACAAAAACTCAGCCGAATCGTTCCCATACTGTTCGTTGCTTCGCTCGTTCTTGCTCCAATAATCTCAATCTCAAGGTCTGCACCCGAAGTTCCAAATGGCCCATATGTCGATAAAGTCCTGATTTTCAAGATGACGGATCAAGACAAAGTGGTGAGCATGATAGAGAGCGGCGAGATGGATGCCTGGGACTACTGGTTTACAAAGGAAGAGGCCCTTGCAGCCGCGCGAGCGTCTGCCCAAGTCAACGTTCTGGAGGTATCTAGCACGTACGACGATCTTTTACTGAACCCCGTGGCAACGAGGGAAGGCTTCAACCCCTTCACTATCGCAGAAGTGAGGGAGGCGCTCAACTGGATCATCGACAGGAAGTATCTTGCAGAGGAAATTATCAATGGAAGGGGGATACCCAGGTGGACAGTCTTCAGGACGATGGCACCAGATTATGTCAGGAATATCGTCTTCATGAAGGATCTGGAGGCAAAATACGCGTATGATTTCGAGAAAGGGAAAGAAGCGATTTCGAGGGCTTTGGCAGATGCCGGTTGCGAGTACGTAGCCGGAAAGTGGTATTACGGAGGCAATCCAATCGTACTGAAGTTCCTCATCAGAGTCGGGGACGAGAGGACGCCAATAGGAGACTACATAGCCTCGCAACTCGAGAAGGTTGGCTTTACCGTGGAGAGAAGGTACGGTACGTCTGGTGACGCTAGCAGGCTCGTATGGCAGGCCGATCCGAGGGAAGGGACCTTCCACCTGTATACAGGAGGCTGGATAGCCACGGCCATAACGGCCTACGATGACGGCGATCCCGAGTTCTTCTTCAACAACCAATACGCAGCCGGCAGGATACTGTCATACTGGTCTCAGCCAGAAGAATTTGCTAACCTATTGAGGAAACTCGCGATCGGTAATTATACGACGATGCAAGAGCGGAACACCCTAATCCAGCAAGTTGCGGAGGCATGCCTAGAAAATTCATTCAGGCTGTTCCTTGTCGACATGGTATCGGCTTGGCCGATGACCAAGAACCTCGAGATAGTACCGTACGACCTGTATGGAGGTTTGGTGTGGAGGTACACGCTTGCTGGAATGAAATTGAAAGACCAAGTTGGTGGCACACTCAGGATAGGCAACAGGTACGTCTTGGAAGGGGACGCCTTCAACCCGATCGGAGGAACCAACTGGCTATACGACAGGATAGCGCTCGATCCTGTGTACGACACTGGGGTCTGGCCACACCCATTCACTGGCCTTTACATGCCGGTCAGAACTAATTTCATAGTAAATACGGCAGGACCAACCGGAACGTTGGATGTACCTTCTGACGCCATCACTTTCTCCGTTCCTGACGACAACTGGGTGACCGTAGCAACTGGAACAACGGCGACGAGCAAGGTTACTTTCAACTACATTCTTGGGAAATGGCATGATGGCACGCCCATGACCATGGCGGACGTAATGTCCTCTATCGCGATCATATTCGAGACGGTATCGGAAGAATCTCCCCTGTACGACCCCGACGCTGCGTCAGTGTCGCCAGCTTTACTAACTTACATCCAGAAGCTGAAAGGGATCAAGGTTTTGAACAGCACGGCTATGGAAGTTTACATAGACTACTGGCACGTCGACGAAACCTACATCGCGGCCCAGGCCTTGTCATTCCCGGCCTCGCCCTGGCAATTGAACGAAGTGATGAAGGCTGCCGTTGCCGCGAAGGAGGCCGCTTTCGGGCTTTCATACGCGAACGAATGGGGAGTTGAGTGGTTAGACCTCGCAAGAGGCCCTAGCCTTGGAATACTGAAAAAACACTTCGATAGACTTAAGGCAGAAAATTACATACCAGCATTCTTGAGCCAGTGGGTCACCGAACAAGAGGCGAGCTCAGGCTATAGCGCAATAGGCAATTGGTACTCGAGATACGGAATGTTCTTAATATCCAACGGGCCTTTCATGATGACTAAAGTCGACCCAACTGCGCTCCAGATCGAATTGACGGCTTTCAGGGAATATCCAATAAAGGCAGACTACTGGGCTCAATTTTCAACGCCGAAGGTGCCGGACGTCAGGGTATCAGGACCTGAAGAGATTGAGAGAAGGTCTGAAGCCACGTTCACGGTGGATACGACGTACGGAGGCGTAGGCTACACGGATGTCGCCGTGTCGGCGATGCTCCTGAGTGCTACAGGGAGGCCGATTCAGTTCCCGGGCGTTTCTGCAAGCTCCACGCCAGGCAGGTTCCTCATCGAGTTGACAGCGGACGAGACAGCCAGGATGCCTCCTGGAGCTTATACTCTAAGGGTCATAGCAGTAGGTCAAGAGGCGGCGATACCAGTCGTCAAGGACTTTCCATTCACGGCAATAGCCGAGTTGAGTTACTTTGACAGAGAGATCCGTAGGATAGACTCAGACCTTAACTCTAGGTATACGTCACTGTCCGGGCAATTAGAGCAGATCAACCAGAGATTAGATCAACTGGCTGGCGCCGTGGGCAACGTTAACGTATCATTGGTTGTCGGCGTTCTTGGCCTCATACTCGGCGCCGTTGCTCTCTACCGCAGCTCTAAAAAATCGTAAAAAGCTGGGGGGGACGCCCCCCTTCATACTATTTTTCAAACATGAGCTTAGCATGTAGCACGCCAAAGCAGACATGCTGGTTCATCCGGAGATCCTGCGTCTTTATCCGTCGGCGCCATCTCGTTTCGAAACCCTTTAGGTTTTTGACAAGTTGCATGCCCATTGTCCATGTTTTTCATGCTTGAGGGGGGTTGGGCGATCTGGGAAATTAGGAGGATGCCAAGACGGTAAAGGAAATCGTCCATAACAGGAGTTTAACAGTGGATGAACTTAAAATTATACCGATCGACCCTCCTAGCAAAGCTGGACCTCCACTCCATACGCTGAGTCAGGGTCAATTCGACGAACTTGCACGGACGCACGCTCAAGTTCTACCCAATAACGTTTGTCAGTCAAAAGGGGAAGTTATTACGGAGATCTTGGCTTTTGAAGGCGTATACATGCATTTGGGGTAGATAAACGCTTATATCATGTTAATTTTATGCGTGTTTTAGGATAAAACCTCCATGAAGCTGTCCAGCATACCCGTCAAGATGTTGGCAAAAAGAGCCGTAATAT
>JAFNJA010000126.1 GCA_017601265.1 Candidatus Brockarchaeota archaeon | reverse complement strand
AGGTTCCAAGGCGTTGGGAACTCGGCGCTGACTTCCTTGGCGTCGGCCCTTGGCGAGACGCGACAGCGTTTTCCGCCAAGACTTATATCCGGCTTGGGAGATGCCGAAGCCGGGCCGATGGTCAAAGAGTATCGATCGGCGAAGCCTGGTACTGACACCTCCTTGGCATCATCCTTCGAGGGTGGCGAAATGGAGGGGATCGTGGGTTCTGGCCTTTAAGGCCGCCCAAAAATCCCACTCGGTCCACTTTAAAACTCATTTCACTTTGGATAATAATTTCCTCAAGAATTGCGGCAACATAATTTTTGATACATAATAGGAAAATGGAATTTCGGTCGGAACCGTGGAATTTCGGTCGGAACCGCTGACGAATGAAGCGTTATCACGATCAACTGACCAAGATCATGGGTCAATTATCCCGCCGCATTTCGAGCGTTCGGTGTTTCACCCGATCAACTTCATCCCAAAATTCCCCGTCTTCGCTCAAGGCGGCTAAAACACACTCCGCTTCCTTCAGTATGGCCTCTTTCTCAGATTCGAAATCATTTGCGAAACCCGATTCTCGGGCGCAAGCGTCGTCCACTACATCCAAGCCGCGAACCCGCGGCTCCATTTTGCACTTCCTAACCGGCCTTCTCACGGGGTCGTGCCCACCTCCGAGACCGCCCACCCTGTCAATCGCGATAGCAATTACACAATCCGCTAATAGCTACTAATATGCATAGTAAGTAAATAAGTTTTGCTTGGGCGTTATAAGGATGTCGGTTTGATTGCGGCCCCGTTAATGGGAACTTTCCCAGCTGCCGCCAAGCAGGGATTCCAGCGAAGGAAATAACTGATGCCGTTCCGCGCCGGTTTTTTGGATTGTGAGAAGGTCCAAACAAGATTTATAAACGACGCTTCCTCCAAAACCTCGGCGATGAGGCTCGCCCTGGCGGCCAAAGCTGCCTAAACCGCCCAGGTTCGGATTCTGGGCTAACAGCTTCTACAAAGTGCAAGTAAAACGGGTGTCGAGCTTCATGTTCCGGTGGACCGCGCCGGAGACGCAGGCGGCGTTGGATAATCCGGATGCGGAGGAGCGGAAAAGAATTCTGAGGAAGGCGGTCTCAGAATACGTCTTGAAGAGGCGGAACGAAGATGGCGGATTCACGTTCTGCCAGTTTGTGGATTCGAATGCGCAGGACACTTACTACGCCCTGGAGATACTGGCGCTGCTTGGCGCTGAATTGCCGGACCCCCAAAAAACCGCACGTTGGCTGCGCGGGTTCCGGGTGGGGGACCTCCACGCTTGCTACTACGTATCGAAGGCTCTAACGTTGTGCGGCGAAGACCCGGACGAAGGCATCGAAGATCTCGTCCTCTCCCTCCGGCGCCCCGACGGCTCGTTCGGAACGATAGATGTCGACATAGAAGCTACATCGGAGTTCGAATCGACATTCATGGCCACGGAGCTCCTCGGATTGCTTGACGCCAGGGAGGGAGCGAAAGCTACCACGAATTGGCTGCTCGGTCACAAGAACGGGGATGGCGGCTTCGGATCTAGAGGCCTCTCAAACCTCAGATCGACGTTCCATGCCGTATTCTCGTTGCTCAACTTGGGATACGATATCCGGACGCTCGAGGAAACGGCAGGATACGTCCTTTCTTGCGAGAAACCCTCGGGAGGTTTCTCGGTCGTGCCCAGCAGCTCCATCGCCTACATGGAAGACACGTATTACGGAGTCCTTCTTCTCGACGCGATGGGCGAGAAGTGTGGGTATCCGGAGCGGACCCTGCGCCACGTGTTCAAATGCTACAACTCCAACGGGGGCTTCAGGCGGTCGGTCGAGCTTGGGATATCGACTTTCGAGGACACGTATTTCGCGCTGTCCGTCCTGCGTAAATTGGGTTGGTTGGGGGGGTGAAAGAGTGGGCAAGGAGGACCTGGCTTCGAAGAGGGCCGAACTCACGCAGCAGCGCGCCAGGTTGCAGAAGCGCTACGACGAACTGCAAAGGAGCCTGAGGTCTCTGGGCGACGGGATCGAGGGGTACAAGGCCCAAGCGGAGATGCTCAACGTGGACATGGCCCTTAGGAGGGTGGACGAGGAGATGAGGCAGGTCGACCTCAAGCTGAAGGCGTTCCAAGATTCCGTCTACGAAAGGAAGCACGAGAGCGCGATCGTGACCGGGTGCATCGCGTTGGAAAAGCACATAGAGGAGCTGAGGGCGACGCTTCTGGAGGGCAAGCCTCCGGAATCCGCTGGAATGGCAGGCAAGCCATTGCCGTTGCCGCGGGAAGAGGCGGATTACGCGAGGAGGACATTGGACGAGCTGCGTAACGAGATCGGCGAGATCAAGCAACGGTTCAGCCACGGACTAACAGATGAAACGCCAAGCATCCTTCTGACCTACATGTGGAGCAGCGTGCTTCTGGGCAGGATGGAAGGCATTGTGGAGTCGATGAAGCCCAAGAGGCTGGAAAGGACTAGGGGGGAGATGCCCCGTGATTACAAGGAATTCCTCGAGGAGAAGATCCCCAGGATAGAGAGGAAGATAGCGGAGCTGCGCGGCAGGTACACGACGGCCAGGCCGAAAGACGAGCGCCTTTAGGCTGCGCATGGGAAACAGCTGGTTGACTGGATTCGGGGAACTCGTTGGACCGAAGATCGACTTAGATCTTTCCTCATGGTCCTGGCTGCCGGTTGGTGACGGTGCAGACCTCGGCGATAGAAACATTTGTCGCTAGTATGCCATTTCTAGAGCCTATTGCGAAGGTTTCATCTTTCTGGGGATGACGGTTTTTGACTCCCTTCCTTTTTATTCCTGCGGTCTTGGGAACTTGTGCCATTGACGCGACCGAGAGGGGTTATGCCAAAGTTCCTAGGCAGGGAGGGCAGGGGAAATGCTTTCGGATTGATGACCGCCGTCAATGGAATGGATGAATTTGCACGGGCGTCCCAGCTTGGATCCGTTGCGCATCTGTCTCTTCCAGGTCATCATCCGTTTATTTTTGATCGGCCGTTGCCTCCGAGGCTGCTGCGACATTAGCGATACCCCATTACGAAAAACGCATTTTACAGAAAAACGCATCGCCTTTGCCTTTTCGGATTTGCCTATAGCGCTGCGCCGATTCTTCGAACTAAGAAGACCTTGACGAGATCGTTCAGAAGGAAAGTCGCAAAGGAGTAAGAGACGACCGCCAGGAGCTTTCCCGGATCTATCGGCGCGACACCGGGTATGCCAATTATCGAGATCAAAGACACTATCGCCATGTTTGTCGCTATCGCGAAGGCGAGGGCTCTGCTCGGCCTCGATTCCCAAAAGTGCCTTCTCTCCCTAACAGCGAGGACGGTGAAATATCCCGAGAACGTGAGAAAGTTGAATACGAACGTGTGCAGCTGGTCGATCCTTTCGAGAAGGCCGAAATACGACAAGCCGATGTAGAGTATGCCAAGGGACTCAAACACCATCAATATCCCAAGGACAATTCCGGTTTTAACCAGACCCGTGATGTCCCAGCTCTCCGGTTTCTTTGAATACCTTACCCTATCGGTCGATAGAGAAAGCGTGACATAGTCGCTCAGGAAGAGAAGGAGTATCATGTCGAACGTTGATACGACGTATCTTCCCGTAAGTACAAATGCAACAACTATAAAAACGACCCTCTTGAAAGTTCTAATCATCTTGTTTATTACCCAACTGGCTATTCTCTGAAATATCATCCTGCCAGTTTTCACAAGGTCTACTATCCCCACAAGACCCTCCGTCGTAAGGACAGCGCTTGAAGCTTTCTTTGCAACGTCCGTTGCGTTAGCCACAGCTATGCCTACTTCAGCCTGCCTCAATGCTGGGGCATCATTTACTACGTCGCCCGTCATGCCCACCACGTGCTTTCCTTCTTGGAGGCTCTTCACGATGAGGAACTTGTCCTCTGGGAATATCTCGGCAAAACCGTTGCATTCCTCCATTATGCGTAAGCGCTCTTCTTCACCAGCGCTATCTTTTAGGCCGGAGATTCTTATCAGGTTGCCGCCCAAGCCCAGTTGCTTCGAAACCTCTTTGGCTATCGGCAGAGCGTCGCCCGTCAGCATCTTGACGGAAATTCCAAGTTGCTTGAGCTCACTTATCAGGCTGGACGAATCGGTTCTGGGAGCGTCGTAGAGGGCCGCGATCCCGGCTAACTTGAGATTCTCTTGCGTCTCGCCTTTGGCAACGGCTATGATCCTGTAACCTCTTTTGGAAAGCTCCTCAACGGCTCCTTCCGCCTTTTTCAGCTCCTCCTTTTCATTTACGCAGATCGACTTTACCGTTTGGAACGATCCCTTAAGAACGTGGAACTCCAAGCCTTCCTTTTCGACCGTAGCCTCCGTCCTCCTTGTCGAAGGATCGAACGGCACGAACCTTTTCTGTTTGTAACCTTCTAGGGATAGCCGCATCCCTTCCGCGGCCGCGAAAAATGCTTGGTCTATGGGATCCAGGTTTGCCTCTTGCGACGCGATAGCTCCGTAAAGCACTACGTCCCTCTCTTCATGCTCCCCAATTGGAACCAACTCGCGTATCGAAAGCTTGTTCATGGTCATCGTGCCCGTCTTGTCCACGCAGACGATGTCCATCGCGGCGGCGTCCTCGCTGGCGTCCAGTCTCGTTATCAGGACACCCTTCTTGGCGAGTTCTAAGGACCCGAGAGCCATCGTTATTGTGAACATCGTTGGCAAGGCAACAGGTATAGCCGAGAGCAAAAGGATCGCCGTTAACGGAACCATCTCGGAGAGTTTGGTGTTGTAAATTACTGCAAGAACAAGCCCGATCGAGAGCATGGCGAGCGTCATTGCTAAAAGCCATCTGGACACCTTGGAAATGGCCTCCTCAACATGCAGCTTTGGCTTTGCCACCTGTACTAGCTCGACAGTCCTGCCGAAGTACGTCTTTGCTCCGGTAGCCGCGACGACAGCCGTTATCTCCCCCTTCCTCATTATAGATCCGCTGTAAAGTTCCTCTCCTGCCTTCCTCTCGACGGGTAGAGACTCGCCCGTCATGGCGGATTGGTCAACCTCCGCGATACCCTCCACCAACCTCACATCGGCTGGTACGAAATCGCCGGCCCTAAGCCTCAAAATGTCGCCAGGAACCAGCTCCTTGGCTGGAACCGTGATCCACTTACCATTCCTTCTCACCCTCGCGTTTACCCTTAATTTCTGCCTAAGAACGTCGAGCGCCGAATCGGACTTCCGCTCCTGCGCGAAGCTCAAGACGGCGTTGAAGAAAAGGAGGATCGTGACCACGAACATCTCGAGATACTTGCCGAGGAACCATTCGAGGACCGCCGTCGCCTCCAACATCCAAGGAGACAATCCCCAGAACTTCCCTAGGAACCTCGCGGCCAGACTTGCCCTCCTCTCCTGGACTTCGTTGTAACCATATTCGATGATCCTTCTCTTGACCTCTTCAGAACTCAGGCCCCTTTCCAGGTCCGCCATGCTCCCCGAACCAAAGCTCCTTTCTGCCATTCGATCGCCTAAACTTTCGGATTTTTTCCAATTAATACGTCTTTCATTTTGGCATACGGACGGCCAATTTGAGGCTCTCGAGAAGTGCGAAGGCTCTCCCCCAAAATCATTGCGCGCCTCGCCCGTGCGCGGCCAGCAATCAAGCTCAAGTTACCATAGGCCATGGGTCGATTTTGCCAAGCCCGCTTGGTCGATGAACCAAGAACGCTCCCCGAAGGATGTCGGTGGTACGGTCGAACAAACCAAGGTGCTTATTCGTCGTCAAGAATTTCGTCTTTGAATGAGAAAACGTCCTCGATCTTTGAGTTGAACGCGCGAGCGATCCTGTAAGCGAGCCTCAGCGAGGGATTGTACTTTCCCTTCTCCAAGAAGAGGATGGT
>JAFNJA010000125.1 GCA_017601265.1 Candidatus Brockarchaeota archaeon | reverse complement strand
GTTTCATGGATTGCAGCCAAATTCGAGGGTCTCCAGTGGTTCAGTTTACCAGCTCGCGATCGCGAAAGAAGCCTTATAACAAACGCAAATAAAAAGTAATGACATCAAAGTGGCCAGCATAACCGTCAGGGTCCACGAGAAACTAAGGAGGGAGATGAGAAAACTTAGGCACGTCAACCGGTCCGAGGTCGTCAGGAGGTTCATAGAGGAGAGGGCAAAATTGGAACGGGCGGCGCGCGGAAGAAACAGGGCGGAGATCATGGAAGCCAGCAGGATGGTCGATGACCTATACGGGGAAATAAAGAAGAGGTACGGAGCAGTTAGGTACGACAGCGCGCTGACGGTAAGGCCTTGGAGGGATGCGAGATACGGCGCTTCGTCCCGGACCCGTCGGTAGCCGTCAAGTGGTTCGTGAACGAGGAGCATCCTGAAAAGGCCAGGACGCTGAAGGACAGGTCCGTTGACGGAACCATAGAAATGATCGAAGGAAAGATCAACACCTGGAATTCAATCATAGATATCTGGAAAAAGAGGATTTTGAAATCATTAAGCGCGTTATCAAGGATAGATTATGGAACTCCGATATTTAGATTTATAGTTTGGGTTTAATACCGGATACCTTGACGCTCGCTACGGTGCTAGCAAGCTTTGCAACTTCTTGGCGCGATATCTTCAATTTTTTAGTTATTGCCCGCGCAGTTTGGTCGTTGATCACGCCTTCTGCCGGAAAGTGGGTTTCCTCGAGGATTTTGACCTGTGAAAAGCCTGCGTCCTCGATGAGTTTTAAGTATCTCCGTTTTAACTCGGCACCCGAGAGGCAGCCCACATATGCTTGGATGTCCTTTTTGATGTGGTCTGGCAGTTGTTTCGTTAGGACGATGTCTGAGATCATGATTCTTCCACCGGGTTTGAGGACCCTGAAGGCTTCCTGGAAGACGCGTCCTTTGTCTGGTGAAAGGTTGATGGCGCAGTTGGAGATGATAACGTCGATTGTGTTATCCGCGACCGGGAGGTTTTCGATCTCGCCCAGGCGGAATTCGACGTTCGCGTATTTACCTCTCCTTGCGTTTGCGCGGGCCTTGTCTACCATCTCTGGGGTCATGTCAACGCCGATGACCCTCCCATTTTTGCCGACTCTTTTGGCAGCTAGGAAGCAGTCGAAGCCAGCGCCCGAGCCGAGGTCGAGGACGACCTCTCCCGGTTCCAGAGATGCGAGTGCTAACGGGTTGCCGCATCCGAGGCCTAGGTTGGCGCCTTCGGGCACCGATTCGATCTCCTGTTGGCTATAACCTATTCGTTTGCTGATCTCAGCGATTGTCGATTTCGTGCAGCAGGTAGAGGATGCTTGGGTGCAACAGCTAGTCTCTTGTTTAGCGACCTTGGCGTACCCCTTTCTAACGGCTCTCCTGAGCATGTCTTCTCTAGAGTTTCCCCGTGGCATGCCATTTCACATTCTTCGATTATGATCGCTTTTCGTTTTGGGCAGTAGATGCTACCAGAGGTTATAAAAGTGTCGAACGTTATTAGTAAGAAGGTTTTTAAATATTGTTATATGTTTTTAATTTCTTTCGCATCGGGACGCTCTGTGGGAAATTTAATATCAGCTTCCAGCGCTCCAATCGCTAGGCTCGGAGACAAGAGGTACTATGATTTAATCGGCACCATCGACGTGTTAAAGAAAATCATCTCCGAATCGGTTGTGGACGGCTTCGAGTTGCAGCTCGAGCCAGAGTGGGATGCTAGCAATCCCCCATTAACAGACAGGGATTTCGCTGATTGGACAAAAACGCCGAAGTACGCGGCGGTGGATATAGTAGCTATGCTGAAGAAGGAACAGCTGCCTATATTGTCTGTGCATGCAAGCAGAGACATCGGCTACTATCTATGTTCGAGCCAAAAGCGTGATTTGGAGAAGGGAAAACAAGTTGCCTATGACGCACTATTTATTGCCAGTGAGTTAAAGGCGAGAGTCTGCGTATTCCATCTATGGGACACCTGGGCAACGAACATTAATTTAGACCACATACGTAAGACTTTCCATGAAATTACACGTCAATTTCCCGATGTGAAGGCCTCAGTGGAGAACATCCCAACTCATTTGACGAATTACACGCCGTTTGCTTTAGTCAAGCTTTTCGATTATGTAACGCTTGACCTGCAATGGGCAGCCCTTTACGATGAACTGGATTCGTTTGAGTCCATCGTTGACAGAATCGTTAACGTTCATTTGCGTGGAAAGCTCGGGCAGGACAAATGGGTCTTGGATAACTCAAGCTTCGAATTCTATGAAGCTCTTAGGAAATTGAGGCACGGCTGGAGATATGAAGGGTTGCTGACGATGGAGCCTGAGGGCACGATCGATGGTGAAATCGACAGCTCATGCTTTCGCAAGTTTATTGAAGCTATGAAAACGATACGCACTACCATTAATGCCAATTAAGTGCAGGGAAAGGCTCTTTCCAAATCTTCATCTTGAAGGGGGCGAATCATGAAGGTTGCAGTTTCATCCTTCCGTTAACATTATATGTTTGATAGATCCCTTCTATGTCAGAAGCGAATGAATCTGTGGAGAGGCATACCTGCCGGCGAAAAACCGCCAAAACTTCTTAACATGGTAGTCGAGGTCGTGAGCGGTTCAAGGGACAAGTACGAGTATGCTTCCGAATGGGAAACCTTCGTGCTCGATCGAGTCATACCGTCGTCGGTGGTTTTTCCGGTCGAATACGGCTTCGTTCCGCGAACGTGGTTCGACGACGAGGACCCGCTCGACATTATGGCGCTGAGCTACGAGCCCCTCGAAGTCGGATGCCTTGCAAAGGTCAGGACGATAGGAGCGCTGGTAATCAGCGATGAAAAGGGCGAAGATCCGAAAATACTCTCCGTGCTCGCGAACGATGCGAGGTTCAACGGGTACGAAGACGTATCCGACGTCCACCCGCACAAGCTTAGGGAGATACAAGAATTCTTCGAAACCTACAAGAGGCTGGAACCGGGCAAATGGGCGAGGTTCAAGGAGTGGAAAAACGCCGAAGAAGCCGTAAAAATCGTGGATTATTCCATCAAGCGGTTCAGGAAGCTTGGGATGTCGAAATCCCGCTCATCAGCGCGATGATGCGACAATGGCGATTTTACCGGGCTCGTAGTGGTAATGCGCATGTTATGCAGGAAGCTTTTCGCCTCAAAGGGAATGGGCGAAACTTTAAACTGCTATCGTCTGCGCAAGAGATGTTGAGGGGGCGCGGATCGGCTTACGAAGGTCCGAAAACGAACTAATGTGCGAATATCATGGGCGCATGCTGCCTAGAGCCATCACCCGCGTTCCATCGACGGCCTTCAATCTGCAGATCGACCTGTCGTTCGTGACGAAGGCCTGCGCCTTCTGGGTCGTTGCCGCTGAAATTTGGAGCGCGTCTGGAAGGCTGATGGGATACTTCGCGCGAATCCTGGCGGCTTCTAGGGCGAGGTCAGGCGTTATGTCCAAAACCGTCAGACCGGGGAGCGCGAGGAGCTTGTTCTTGTATTCGCGAGCCAACTTCTCTTCCCGCGACATCATCGGCTTAACGGCCAGCTCGCATATCGTCACAGTTGTCGTGAAGCCTTTGCAAGCCCCAGCCTCGAAGCTTTCTAGGAGCCTCAAGCTTTTCTTCCCATGGACTTTGTGCCGCATGAAGGCGTAGATGAACACGTTGGTGTCGACCGCGGCCGACGAGACCGACTTTAAGCTCCACCCCTCATAGCCCAATGGATTTCTCGCGCCCCTTCCATTCCATCCTCAACTTCTTTTGGTACTTGACCGGTTCTGTGCCTTCCCAAATATGGTGGCCAAGGCCGTAAAGCGAACGGGCCACGCTTTCAGCGACGGGCGTGATTATTATGCGTTCACCCTCCAGGCGCACTTCAACGCGTCCGCCGCGCCTCAAACCCTTTGCTTTCCTCCTCACTTCCCGGGGAATGACGACCTGCCACTTCGGGGAAACGTTCACCTCGGTCATTTTGTAAAACCATGGCGTTTTACGTTTATAAGGGTTTCCTGTGCCACGGCTCCTGTTCGAATCAATCTGATTATAGAGGCTTAAGTACTTCAGAGGCTTGCGGGAATGCGTGAGGCAAGATGGAGAAGGCTTTGGCAGCGATAAGGCTCCATGGACCGGGAGGCACAGCCGAGCTGGAAGCTCTGGTCGATACGGGCCCAACCTTCACGAAGATGTCCCGCAGCCTCGCCTCAAAGGTTGGCCTCAAGCCGAGGAGGACCGTATCGACGCAGGTCGCTACCGGCGAGTTCGCCTTCAAGAGCGCCGGGACCCTCGAAGGCGAGCTCGAGGGCGTTAGGGACGCCATAACCGTGGTCATCGGCGAAGACCACGAGCCTGCCGTGATCGGCTACACGACCTTGGAGATGCTGGGTTTCAAGGCGAACCCCGTCACGGAGAGGCTGGAATCAACCCACGCCATAGAATACTGAAATCCAGACAAGATGCGTTTTGCCTATTGCCTTCGCGCGGACTTCCCAGGATTACGTTCAACGCCGTCGAAAAAACCCTCGGAAAAGCGGAGGGCTCACGGCTGCGCGGAAGACAAGGTTCCAACACGAATTCGCAGAGGCATCGGGAATCCGATACTAATAAGGCAAAGCGAAAATAACTTCATAAGCAGGAATGCTTGCGCTCATCCACCATTGACCGAATTCCGTCCCATTATCAGGGAACGCGACCGAGATCTTCCAAATCCAGGACGGCCGACCTGCGCACGTTTTTCGCGATGAAAAGATCGGCGTCTCCATGATTTTTTCACCGCAAATGGCGGCCGCCTTGCTGTGGCACGTAAAACAAAGCGGTTAGGCTAGACGGACCTTGCGTTTAAGATCTTCCGCGCCCGAAACTTTCGGGCAAATCAAACGACTCCCGATCCCTAGTTATCGGCCATGGCAGAATCCACGCCAAGACCGTTCCGCATCCAAGCTCCGCCTTCGGCCACCGTTCCGCGCACCTGACTCGAACGCTTGGCAAGGTCGGCTTGACTCGGAATTTGTTTTCTTCACGCCGCGCCCAAAGCCGAAACCGAAGCCACTGGGTCAGCGTTTTATATCCCAAAGCCCCCGATCTACTGAGCGGACAGCCGCCTTGCTCACGGTGTCGAAGCTCGCCTTGGACCTGCGGTTCCCGTCCCCAGCGAGGCTTCCTTACTGGATGGGTTCGGCGTTCAGGGGCGGGTTCGGCCAGGCGTTGCGGAGGTTCCTCTGCCGGAAGGAAAGCGCGGAGTGCGAAGCGTGCGGCCAGAAGGATGGTTGCCTCTTTTACTACATGTACGTGAGGCAAAGGGCGGCGAGGGGTTACGCCCCGCCTTCCAGGCCCGTGATCATCATCCCCCCGTTCTACGGCAGGCCAATCTCCTTCGAGGGCGGCGTCCTGAGCGTCGAGATCCTCGTATTCGGAAGGTTCCTCAGGTTCTTGCCGCACATCATGCTCGGCATGCAGCTCCTGGGCCAGCAGGGGCTGGGTTCCCTCCGGCACTACGGCATCAACGCGTTCAGGATAGAGTCGGCAAGGTGCGCCTTCTCGGGCAAACCGGTCGTCCAGAGGGAGGTGATCTTTCCCGCGAACATCGAGGCGAGGGACGTGAAGGACTTCCCCCCTTACCAAGGGAACCGCGTAAGGGTCGGGTTCAAGACGCCCTACACCGGCCCGGTCTTCCCTAAGACGCCCGAGCGCCTGCTTTGGTCGATAAGGAGGAGGCTGATCAGCGCCGTCAACGAGTACGGGGACGGGAGCGAGGTGCCGGAGTTCAAGTGCTCGGGCGAAACCCTGAGCCTCTCGACCCACTTCCACCTCCTCGAGAGGCGCTCCATGAGGAGCCAGAAGAAGCTCTTCAAGGGGACGACC
>JAFNJA010000124.1:2329-5908 GCA_017601265.1 Candidatus Brockarchaeota archaeon | reverse complement strand
CATGTACGCCTACCAACGGAACCTCGAACTTCTTTACGAGACGCCCGAGGCGCTCTCCATCGATTGGGAACCTCCCAGGTACAACCTCAAGGCCCTGGTTGGGAGGATTTCGAACGAGGGCAGGACCTTTTTGACCGAAGACGAGGCCGAACGCTTCCTGGAGAACTACGGCATACAAGTCCCGCCGCACGCATTCGCCAAGGACGCGAACGAGGCGGTCTACTTCGCGAACCAGATCGGGTACCCCGTGGTCCTGAAGGTTTTGTCACACGACATCGTGCACAAGAGCGACGTCGGGGGAGTTTCCCCTGGCATACGCTCCGACGACGAACTCCTGAAGGAGGTGGACAAAATGGCGAAGCGCGTCAAGGAGCTCGTGCCATCGGCGAAGATCAAGGGATACTACGTCCAGAAGATGGTCGAGCGCATAGACTACGAACTCATAATGGGCTGCAAGAAGGATCCGTATTTCGGGTCGGTTATCCTTTTCGGGATGGGTGGCGTAGGAGTCGAGGTTTTCAAGGATTTCTCGATAGGCCTCCCCCCGTTGGACCAGGTCTTGGCGAAGAGGATAATGGAGGAGACCAAGGTATACGAGATGCTGAAGGGCTACAGGAACAGGCCGCCGGCCGACATGAGGCTGCTGGAGGAAACGCTGGTCAAATTCTCCAACATCGTCGTCGACTTCCCCGAGATATTGGAGATGGACGTCAACCCCCTCGTCGTTTCAGAAGGCAAGGTGCTGGCCCTGGACGCGAGGATCGTCTTGGACAAGGGCGCGATCGGCCAAACCGACCCGTTCCGCCACATGATCATCATGCCTTACCCGGAAAGGTACGTCGTGCCTTGGACGCTCAGAGACGGAACGGAGGTGTTGATCAGGCCCATTCGGCCCGAGGACGACCCGCTTTGGCTCGAGTTCGTCAAAGGGCTCTCGGAGGAGAGCCTGAGGAACCGGTTCTTCTACGTACTCAAGGAGATAACGCGGGAGATGATTATCAGGTACTGCAACATAGACTACGACTGGGATATCGCTTTCGTGGCGGAAATCAGGGCGGACGGGAGGAGGAAGTTCATCGGCATAAGCAGGCTCATAATGGACCCGGACAAGAGGAACGGCGAGTTCGCGGTCGTGGTCGCGGACGAGCACCAGGGAAAGGGGTTGGGGTACAAGCTCGTAGACATGCTCATAGGAGTTGCCCAGGAGCAGGGGCTCGAGATGATCTACGGCCTTGTTCTTTCCAGCAACAAGAGGATGCTCGGCCTGTGCAGGGACTTGGGCTTCACGGTGGAGTACGTGTCGGACGAGGAGAGCAGGGTGTACATGCGCTTGAAGTAGCGCCAGGGGTTGTTCGCCATCGCGAAGCAGCTACGAAAGCCCTAGGGGCGGCGCATTGGTCCCTAAATCCTCACTTCTATCCCCCTGCTTTTGAGGAAAAGCTTGGCTTCCCTTATCGAGTACTTCCTGAAGTGGAAGATGGAAGCGGCCAGGAGCGTCGAAGCCTTGCCTTCGACCACCCCCTCGTAAAGGTGCTCCAATGTGCCGGCCCCTCCTGAGGCTATTACCGGCAAGCTCACGGCGTCGGCTATGGCCCTGAGGAAAGGTATGTCGTAACCGGACAAAGTCCCATCAAAATCTATGCTTGTCGCAAGGATCTCGCCCGCGCCGAGCGCTTCGCACCTCTTGGCCCATTCTACGGCGTCGATCCCCGTCCTCTTCGTCCCGCCTTCGACGACCACCTCGAAGCCCGAAGGCAGGGAAGGGTTCCTGCTGCCATCGATCGCGACGACGACATTTCCCTTGCCGAACTTCCTCGACGATTCGGCGACCAGGTCCGGCCTCCTTACGGCGGAGGTATTGACCGACACCTTGCTCACTCCCAACCTGAAAAGCTCGGCCATGTCGCCAACGCCCGATATCCCGCCTCCCACCGTCAGGGGGATGGCGATCGCTTCTAGGACCTTCCCGACCCACTCGAGCCTCGTCTTTCTGCCCTCAACCGTAGCGGCTATGTCGAGCATCGCTATCTCGTCCGCGCCCTCCGCCTCGTAAAACCTCGCGTTCTCCGCGGGGTCGCCTGCATCGCGCATGCCAACGAACCTTACCCCCTTTACGACGCGGCCGCCCTTGACGTCGAGGCACGGCATTATCTTTACCGCTGCCATGGGCGCCCGCGCCCAACCTGGTCCGCCGCGATAAGTACCTTTCCGCCCGCCCCGCCAAAGAGGCTCCGTTCCTCGGCGTCTAACGTTTTCGCAAAAACGATTTATCGGCTTGCGCCGCTTAGTGATTGGGGCGAGCGCGAGAAATGCTAACGGATATCGCCCAAACGCTGCAGGCGCTCGGCAATCCGGTACGGCTAGCGGCGGTCAAGTCCCTGGCTGCCGCAAGTTGCCCGCTTCGATTCTCCGAACTAATGCAAGCCTCGGGCCTGGATCCGAATTCAGACACAGGGCAGTTCAACTACCACCTTGGGGAATTGGCTAAGAAGGGCATGGTTTCCAAGGACGGTGGCGCGTACCGTTTGACGCAGTTCGGTTTCAAGGTTGCGAAGGTACTGGAAACCTTGGAACGGGAGTACTGCTTCCTTGTCCATTTGGTGAAGAAGGATACGGAGATGCAGGGCTACGGGGCCAAAAATCCGCCCTTCAAGATAAGGCCATATCGAGATGGCGATTACGAGAACTTGGCGAGACTGCTGATGGACATGTACAACGACGCATGGTCCGAGATGTTCGGGCCGAACGCCCGAATGTCGCTCGAGGAAGCAAGGAGGGCCGTCGTCACCGATCTGCTCGTTCCAGACACTCGCGTTCTAGTTGTGGAGCAAGGAAACGATGACCAACTCGTTGGCTTCATCAGCTATGCGATACGGCATGGCGGGGTTTTCTTCGTCGAGTACGAGTGGGTTGAGAATGAGTACGTAAAGTACGGCTGCGACGGCATGCTTTTCCAGAGGGTGGAGCAGGAAGCAAGGGAAGCCGGGGAGACGAGCACGTACATTCGAGTAAGCCACAGGGAACGCAGGTTCATAGAATTCTTAAGGAGGATGGGTTACGAAACGATCAACATGCTGGAGCTCGTAAAGTACCTGGACAAGCTTCCGGATCCCTATTCCGGAAAGTTGATCGAGATAGAGGGGCACAGATTCAAGTTGCGCTGAACCTGCGTCTTGGTTTCCGTCGCGATTACCGGCGCGAAGAATTTTATATAGTGCGAGTTTTCAAGCGCTTCATGCAAAGTTACGCGTTCTCCAAACAAGACCTGACTAAAGACCTGGAAAAAATCGGGTTACGAAAAGGCGACGTTGTTTTGGTTCACAGCTCGTTGAGCCGTATCGGCTACGTTCCGGGAGGCGCCGAGACGGCGATAGGCGCCTTGTTGGAAGCCGTCGGCGAAGGTGGGACGATCGTTGTCCCGACGATCACCGGAAGCATCTCCGACTCTCCGGAGAACCCTCCGTCTTTTGCCAAAGACAAGCCCTCCTGGACGGGCTCCGTTCCCGAGGCGTTAAGGAAAATGAGGGGGGCTTTCAGGAGCAAGCACCCGACGCATTCCGTGGCTTCCGTCGGGAACCT
>JAFNJA010000124.1:0-2319 GCA_017601265.1 Candidatus Brockarchaeota archaeon | reverse complement strand
GGAACCTGGCCGGAAAGATAACGCGGGGGCACGAAGCCGCCTTGACTCCGTGCGGGAAGGGCACTCCCTACGTCAGGGTCGCCGAGGAGGAAGGCAAGATCCTTTTTATTGGGACGACCTTGGAATGCAACACGACTTTCCACTCATGCGAGGAGCTCGCGAGGTTGTATTACCACCTGCAGCCCGAGCCGACCACGTGCGAGATCGAAGAAGACGGAAGAATAGTGAAGAGGAGGATGTTCCTCCACGCCTATGGTACGCCGAGGGCCTTCGCGGAGAAGGAGAGGGACCTTGTCGGGTCCGGAATCGCGAAAGTAGGCCTTGTCGGGAGGGCCAGGAGCGTCCTGGTCGACGCTAGGAAGATGATCGATTACGCCATGCAGAGGTTGGAAAGGGACCGCCTGTACCTCGTACAGAAAGGATCGGTCAGCTTCGGGTGCATCGAGGAGTGCGTCGAATTCCTGCGCAAGGGAAAATGCAGGTCGATGAGAATCAACCTCTACCTACCGAGGAAAGGTTCCTTGGCCTTCTCCGGAAATAGGTTGAAGTTCTCGGGGATGGACGTGAGTTTTTCTGGCAACCTCAGGCTGGAGAGCGGGCTGCTGAGGCTGCGGTTGGGGGTCGCGAAGGGCGTAAAGCTCGAGGGAGGATACAACTACTGGTTGCGATTCGGGAGGAAAAGGGGAAAGTTGGAAGTCGAAATCTTGGACCGCGCCGAACCGCACTCTCAAGCGAAAACGAGGCTTAAATAGAAGCGCAGAACAAAGCGCAACGCTGTTGCCTCATTCTGCGCCAAGGGGCAGCGGGTTGGTCCAGGCTTTCCGGTTCTCCTTGTCAACCACTTCGATCCTGACGTAACGGTTGAAGAATCCAAGGTCGCACTCGGCCTCGATTATGCCTTCGTTCGAAGACATCCCTCTGAGCTTCCTTCCATTCCTCAATGTGATCTCCGCCTCCATCCCGCCGTCGACGTATTCGAAATCAACAGAGCTTATGGCGCCGTCATCCTTTTCCCCTCGCTTTCTTCTCTCTACGATGCTCTTCACGGTAGGGTAATCGAAAACCATGCCGCTTCCGTTATGGGATATCATCGATACCTGCTTCGCGCCGCTGCATTTGACCCTCAGCGTCTTGCCAAGCTCCACGAGCGTTATCTTTGGCCCCATGCTCGAGTAGAAGAGGCCCTTACCGATGGCCTTGGCTACGCACCCCCATTCTAGTTCGTCCGCCCTGACCCACACCCAACCTCCGAAGGCGTCGTAGGGAGGGTAGAGGTAGCGGTGGGCGTCGTCCACGGCCACACCCTTTACCATCCGGCCAAGCGAAAGTACCTGATCCCAGTGGACTATGGAAAACCCTTTCCCAACCTCTGCTTCGCAACCCGTGTTGAAAACCTCAATCCCCAGGTATCCCTTCACGCAAACCATGTCTTCGGGCACAAGGCCGGACCAATACGGGTGGGCTATGAACGCCAACCCGCCGGAATCGGCGATATCGTCCACAACCTCTTGGACGGATTCCGGTCCGTCTCCGCCTTCCGCTCGCAATTCGCCTTCAATGCCTATGGCTATCACGTGGTAGCTCTCGCCCGCCTTGGACCTGCCCACTGACAGCTCCTCCCCACCAACCGGAAGCACTCCCCCGTTATCTTCCGCCAAGCTCGTTACCTTCCCGTGGTCAGTGAAAACGACGAAATCGTAGCCGTTCTCGGCATACGCCCTGGCCACGTCGACGGGCGGAAGGATACCGTCGGAATTCGTGGTGTGGCAGTGAAGGCTTCCCTTGAACCACCTGCCCTTCGATTCGAACGGATTCAAGCGCGGTGGCACGTTCGCCCTTGCCCCAAAAACGGAGTCTAATAGGGTTTTGCGCGCCTGGCTTCTTCCGAAAAACCCCGCTCCCCGCGGCCCTGGGCACCATCTTGCGGCCGCGCGTTTGCAAAAGTTTTGTCGAAAAACCGTTTATACGCCCGTTGCGGCCCTTGCGCGAAGAGGTTCGCGAAAGATTGGGAGGTCTCTTTGGCGTCGTCTCCGAAAACCAGTTACCTCGGGACCTGTTCTTCGGCGTCGATTACCATTCCCATTTGGGCACGGAAGTCGGAGGGATCGCGTTTCTCGACGAGGACATCGAGGTGATCTCGAAGGACATCGGAAACAGCCAGTTCAAGTCCGAGTTCCGTGAATGTTACGGGAGGATAAAGGGGAGGCTCGGGATAGGGGTCATAAGCGACATGGAGGAGGGCCAACCCATAAAGTTCGAATCGAGGATAGGAACCTTCGCCCTGTGCACTACGGGCCTGGCGAGGAACGCGAGCGAGCT
>JAFNJA010000123.1 GCA_017601265.1 Candidatus Brockarchaeota archaeon | reverse complement strand
AGGGAAGCACGCCTCGCCGGCGCCCGCGACGCGCCTCTATTACTACCAGAACGTTTCCACGATACCGGACGAAAGAAGGTACCCGATCGTGGACGTATCGAGCGAAAGCTTCGTCGGGACGCTGGGCGACGAGTTCGTGTCGACGAAGGCAAGGGTCGGGTTGAAGTTCATCTGCCGAGGAATGGTCTGGAAGATCGAGCAGATATCGCAGGAGGGCAAGGTGTACGTCACCCCGACGGCGGATCCGACGGCAGCCATACCGGGCTGGGAAGGGGAGCTCCTTCCGATCTCGTACGACTTGGCCATTAGGGCCGGAGCGCTCAGGAGGAAGGTAGCTGCGCTGCTGGAAAACGGCACCGCGGGCGATGCCGCTCTCCTCCTATCCCGGGAATCGTCGATAGATCCGAACGGAGCCAAAGCCGTAGTTGGAGAGGTAGCGGAACAGATCTCCGCCTGCTCGATCGTGCCGTCCGACAAACTCGTCCTCGCCGAGGGGTTCGGCCCGTACCTCATATTGAACTGCTGTTTTGGCGAACTCGTAAACAGGGCCATCATGTTCGCCTTCAACGAAGTCTTGCGCGAAAAAGGCTTTGACGCCAAGTCTTGGAACGACGGCTACAGGATACTTTTCGAATTCCCGTCCTTCCTTTCGCCAAAAGACGTCGAAAGTTTTGCGGCGGCGCTCTCCTCCTTAAGCCCCGAGGAGGCGGAGGTGGCGCTCATGCGTCACATAACCGCCAACCCTTCCCTCTCCTACTACCTAAAATTCGTCGCTGAAAGGTTCGGCGCCGTTCCAAGGGGAATCGTGCTGGCAGAAGAAGAGCTCGCCGAGATGGCGTTCAGGTTTTCAGGCTCCCCAATCTTCAAGGAGACCTTGCGCGAAGCGCTCGTCGAAAAGATAGACTTGGACAACATGAAAGAGGTCTTCAAGAAGATCCACTCGGGCGAGATAGAGGTGAAAACCTTCTTCTCCGCCGACAGCCCGACGCCGATCTCCCGGCACATCCTCAGCAAGTTCGCGGAGGTACCGGAACTGATCGCGCCCAGGACGGTAGAGTGGGACAGCGTCAAGCGCCTCAAGGAGAAGACCCTTTCTTCCCGAGTCCACATGCTTTGCATGAATTGCGGCGCCACCATGTACAAGCCCAAGCTGAGGGACCTCCAAGACAACCCGGTTTGCGTGAGGTGCTCGGCCCGCCTCATACACGTGTCGCCCAGGGCCGACGACCGGCTAAAGAGGATCGTCGCCAAGCACCTGCGCAGGTCGAGGCTTTCGGAGGAGGAAAAGAGGGCGTTGATGGACGCGGCCCGGAACGCGGACCTCGTCCTGACCCACGGGAAAAAGGCCGCGACCGCCTTGCTGGTGTTCGGGATCGGCCCCCAGGTCGCGGCCCGGATACTGAGGAAGCCGAGCGGCAACGAGGACGATTTTTTCAAGGAGCTCTTGGAAGCGAAGCTCAATTTCATACGGACCAGGCCTTTCTGGCCCTCCGGCGGTTGAGTGGCTCCCTTGAAGGGCGCGAAGGTTCGCCGCAGGGGAATGCTCTCCCTCGGCCTAGACCCCGAAGAAGCCCGTTCCGAGTTCGTCTTTTCCGAGATAGTGAAGGGCCAGCTTTTGAAGTGCCCGGGATGCGGAGCGGCCTTCTGGACCCTTGACGGCTTCTACGACCACCTTGCTTGGCACGAGTTTTTGGCGCTGGAGAAGGGATTCAGGAAGGGCGGAAGCAGGGAACCAGAATCGAGGTCTTGGGCCATGATGCGCCAGTTCGCCCTGCTCAGGGACGTTGGAAAGTGCAAAGTGAAAGGTTGCGGCTCCAGGAGAAAGCCGGAAGTGCACCACATCATACCGCGCGAACTAGGCGGCACAGACAACCTCAAGAACCTGGCAACCCTGTGTTACTTCCACCACAAGGGCACGCTGGGATCCAACAAGGACTTGGATTTGGCGGAGTTTTGAGGTCCGGGGCGCGTCGATCCTAAAAATCGAAAAGCCCGCATTTTCCTTCGCCTCATTCGCCAACCTTTTCCCTGAACTGCAACCTGTAAAACGAACTGTACAAGCCGCCCTTCGCCATGAGCTCCTCGTGGGTCCCCCTCTCTACTATCGAGCCGCCGTCTATCACCAAAATCTCGTCGCAAAGCCTTATAGTCGAAAGCCTGTGGGCTATTATTACGGTCATCCTGCCCTTAAGGAGATTCGCGAGGGCCCTTTGTATGACCAGCTCGGTGTAAGGGTCGATCGAGGACGTCGCCTCGTCCAGCACCAGTATCTCGGGGTCCACGAGCAGGGTCCTCGCGAAGCTTATCAGCTGCCTCTGGCCGATGGAGATGTTCGAGGACCCCTCCTGGATGAAATAATCGTAGCCTTCCGGCAGCTTAATCACGAAATCGTGGGCGCCCACTGACTTGGCAGCTTCCACTACCTCTTCGTCCGATGCTTCCGGTTTGCCAAATCTTATGTTCTCCTTCACCGACATAGGGAACAGGAACGAATCTTGCAACACTATGCCCATGCGTTTCCTCAAAGACGAGATTTTGATTCGCCTTATGTCGTGCCCGTTTACCAATATCCTGCCCCCGTCCGGGTCGTAAAACCTTGCCAGTAGATTGATGATGGTGCTTTTTCCAGCCCCGGTCTGGCCGACGATCGCCAGTTTCCTGTCCCGCTTCAGGCTGAAGCTCACGTCTTTCAAGACCGGTATCGAAGGATCGTAACCGAAAGTCACCCTTTCGAAAACGACTTCCTCTATCATTCCAGCACCACCGCTAGCTCGGGAGGAGGGTCCGAAACCTCCACCTTCGTGTCCACAAGGTCGAGAAGCCTCTCGGTAGCCGCCATGGCTGACTGGTACTGGTCGTACACCGCGATCAGGTCCATCAGCGGCATGAAATAGGAAAACTGGTACTCTATGAACGCGACCAACGTCCCAACGGTTATGCTCCCGGTTTTGATGAAAGCGGTTCCATACCACAACAAAACCAACGTTCCAACAAGCCTCATCAGGATCACCATCGGCTGGTAAGACGATGACACGAGTATCGCCCTTATGTTGGCCTTGACGTTTTCGTCTTGCTTTTTCCCAAAGGCCTCTTTGGCTCCGTCCTCTTGGACGAACGCCTGGATGACCTTCATGCCGGACAGGTCCTCCTGCATCCTGGCGGTCAAGCCGGCCAAAGTGGACAAAGCCCTCCTGTACGCCTTCCTCGAGGCCTTGCCGAAGAACCAAACGGCGATAACTGCCACAGGAAGGATCAGCAGGGCAAGTACGGCCAGCCGATAATTGAGGGTGAACATGATTACGAATGTGCCGAGTATCGAGGACGTGTCTACAAGTATGCTCGTAAACCCCATCCTGAGGAATATCCTTATTGTGTTGGCGTCGTTTACGGGCCTCGAGAGGATCCTACCGACTTCCCCCTCCGAGAAGTACCTTAATGATATCACTTGCAGCCTTTCCATTATGGAGTCCCTTATCCTGGCGACGACGTTTTCCCCTATGATCCGCATCTGGTAAACTTGGACGTATTGGAGGAAATAGTTGCCCAGCACGACCAGAATGAACAGGGGCAACCACCACAAGAAACCGGAAAGGTCTCTTGGTTGGATTATCTGGTCTATCGCCACCTTGTGCATGTAGGGCGCGGCCAATCCGGTGACGGAACTCAGCACGATGGCGGCGATCCCGATCGCCAGGTTCTTCTTGAACGGCTTGGCGTATTCGTACAGCCTCTTCAGCAGCACCCTGTCGGGGACCGTCCTTTTCCTCTCCTCCTCCTGCCTCGTGGAAAAGGCCCCCCAAGGACCGGACATTAAGCTCCCCCGACCTCCGCGACGGCCTTTTCCAAGGGCCTGTCTAGGAATTGCGTCTCGTATATCCTCTTGTAGGTCCCGTTCATCGCGATCAGCTCTTCGTGCGTCCCGAATTCGATGACGGTTCCATTGTCCATTACCAGGATCTTGTCCGCGTTCTTTATGGTCGAAAGCCTTTGGGCGATTACGAGAGTGGTCCTTCCCTTCATGGCCTCTTCTATCGCCGACTGGATCTCTTTTTCAGTCTTCGAATCGACGAAAGAGAGGGAGTCGTCCATTATCAGTATCTTTGGATCCATCAAAAGTGCCCTGGCTATCGTTATCCTTTGCCTCTGCCCTCCAGAGAGCGTGGTTCCCCTTTCCCCAACCAAGGACTCGTAACCCTCGGGAAGGGATTCTATGAACTCGTGTATCCTTGCCATCTTGGCTATCTTTGCTATCTCTTCCATCGAGGCACGAGGTTTCCCAAAGGCGATGTTGCTTCTTATCGTTCCAGAGAATAGGAAGACGTCTTGCAACACGATTCCTATCTGCCTCCTGAGAGAGGAAAGCTTGAACTCCCTCACGTCAACGCCATCTATCAGCACGCTCCCCGAGTCGACGTCGTAAAACCTCGGGACCAAGTAGACCAAAGAAGACTTTCCCGAACCAGTCGCCCCGAGGATCGCCACCCTTTCCCCAGGATTTACAACGAAGCTGACATTCCTGAGGACCGGCCTGTCCTTCGCGTAACCGAACGTCACGTCCCTGAACTCAAGTTTTCCCTCTTTGATCACGACATCCTTCGCGTTTGGCAGATCCGAAACGCTCCTTGGAGTATCTACTACCTCAAAGACCCTCTCCAACCCAGCCGACGCGTTTATCCAAGTTCCAAGCAACATGCTCAAGTCCCTGAGGGGGAACGTCAGCCTTATCATGTACCTTGCGAACAATATTATTCCTCCTACCGTCAAGGTAGAACCTAAGGCGGCGATCGAATATGCGGAGTAAACGTAAACCCCCGCTATGCCAAGAGTGAGTATGGCTGGCGACAGCGGCATGTAAATCGACTGAATCCTTCCCGCGGAGATGGCGGTGTCCACGAACTTTTGCTCTATTTTTTTGAAACCTTCGACCACTTCCGTTTCTTTCTGGAATATCCTTACCGTTTTCATCCCGAGTATGTTCTGCTGGATGTAAGCGCCCAATTTTCCAAGGATGAGCTGCATGTTCCTGAAGAGCGGCATCGTCTCCACCCAAAGCTTCGTCGTGAAGTAAAAGATGAAAGGCATGGGCACCAAAGAGGCAAGCGTCATGGGCGTGCTTATGGAATTCATTATGGCGAAGATCGCGATGATAGAGAAAGTGGCGTTCAAAACGGTTCCTATCCACGTCCTCAAGAATCCGTCAACCATTTGCAAGTCCATCGTCGCCCTGGAAACGAGGTCCCCGACTTGGACCGAATCGTAGAAACTGTACGATTTGCTTTGCAGCGAGGAATAGTATTCCGATCTGATGTCCCTCACTATGTATTGGGCCATCCTTCCGTGCGCATATGAGATTAAAAAGTTGGTAATGCCGAAACCGGCTCCCGAAAGGAATATTACCGCAAGGTAATACGTTAAAACTTCGTAATTACTTCCTATTATGACATCGTCTATGATCAAAGAGGTATAGATAGGCTCCAGCGTGAACAGGTAGGACCTTAGGACCGAAAGGACCGTTATCGCGACTATGGAAGGAACGTATTTCCTATGGTACCTAAGCAACCTCTTGAAGGCGTAGGCCGACTGCGTGAAGCTTTTCTTCGGTTTCAGGGAATCTATGTAGCTGAGCACCGGTTTCGCGAAACTCATGCCTTTTTTGGTGCCATTCGCGAAGAAACCCGTCATATAAGCGTTCCCGCGCGGATTCGGCGGATGGAAGGTGCCCGAAAGTCCCGCTCGATCGCCGCGCGGATCTTGGAAAGCGTTAATACTCGCCGAGTCCTGTAACGCCTTCGGTTGGAACTAAGGTTGTCGAGTGAAAAATGATAAGGATAGGGATGGTTGGCGGAGCTTCAGCCTGGCACGCCAGGTCGTTTTCCGAGATGCTCAACGGTTATGACAGGGAACTGGCGAAAAAGCACGGCTTTCCTATGTACGAGGCGAGGGTCGAGGGCGCGAGGGTCACGCACGTGTGGGACG
>JAFNJA010000122.1:1204-6023 GCA_017601265.1 Candidatus Brockarchaeota archaeon | reverse complement strand
GGGAAGAGCGTCGGGAGGTGCCCCCTCCCCTCCAGCCCCCCCTCGTAAAGCCTGTAGATCTCCTTTATCATCGCCATCCCCCATGGCCTGTATATGACGAACCCCTTGACGTTGTACCTGTCGTCTATTATCGACGCCTCCCTCACTATCCTGTTGTACCACTCCGAGAACTGCCTTTCCTTGTCGACGTTGAACGTCTCCTTTGCCGACATAGCCCTAAGCCCCTTCTCCGGCTGGGATTAAAGAATAACGGTCAAGACAGCTTCTTCAGCGTCTTCCAGCTCCTCCTCACGAACGCGGGCAGCTCGCCCCCATCCTCCAGCAACTTCTGGAGGAAGATCCTCGTCTTCGGATCCGAGGGGTAGCCGCTGCCGAAGTCCCCGTACTCCGCCCTGATCCGCTCGACCTCGGCGTCCCTCCTGACCTTCGCCACGATGGAAGCCGCCGAGACGATCGGGTATTTTACGTCGGCGTGGTGCTCCGATATCACCTCGACCCCGCGGGGCAGCATCTCCGCCACAGTCCTGCCGAACCTCTCGGCGTCCACGTCTGAAGCGTCGACGTAAGCCACGCTCGCCCCGACCTTGAGCAGTATCAGCGCTACCTTCTCCGCCTCGAGCCTGTTCAGCTTCCAGAGCTTCTCCTTCCTAAGCACGTACTCGTCGATCTCCCCCGGCTGGACGACCTCGACTTCCACGCGGTCGGCCAGCTCGCATATCCTGTCCCTGAGCCTGAGCCGCCTCGCCGGGCTGAGCGCCTTCGAGTCCCTTACCCCCAGCTCCTCGAGAAGGTGGAGCCTTCCCCCGCGGAACGCGACCCCCGCCAAGACCATCGGCCCGATGACCGGGCCCCTTCCCGCGTCGTCGACGCCGCAGACGATCTGCCGGTCTTCCTCGTTCACCGGCGCCCCTTCCTGACCGAGGTGATCATGCGGTGGGCCTCGGCGTAAGGCTCAAGATCGACCTGCTCTACTATCTCGTAACCCGCGTCCCTGATCTTCCTCGCCTCTTCCCTGTACGTTTCCTCCGGCCTCGCGACCGAGCTTATGCTCCTCGCCTTGACCGCTATGACCGCGTGCCCTCCCGGCTTGAGGTAGAGCTCGCAATTGTCCAGCATGATCTTCGTCTGGTCCTGTTGCGCCACGTCGCAGTAAGCGACGTCGCACTCCTCCACCATCCACCTGTAGAGGAGCGGGTGCCTAGCGTCCGAGAGGATGGCGACGACGTTCTCCCTCTTTTTGGCAACCCTTTCCAGGAAGTCCCTCATCGGCCTGTAAGCCACGTCGACGCAGAAAACCTTGCCCTCGTCGCCCACGATGTCCGAGATGTGGCTCGCCGTCGTCCCAGATCCCGCCCCAAGGTAGAGGACTTTGCTCCCCCTCGCGAAGGGAAACGCTCTGCAGCCCTTCTGGATCGCCGCGGACGGCTTGCTCCTGTGCGGGTCCCACTCCCTGTACTCTTTCCCTCCCACCCTCTCGATCCTTTCGCCGTAAACGCTCTCGCCGGGCTTCAGATTTTCAGTGGCTAGGAACGCCCTTTCGTCCGCCAGGAAGTAGACGCCGTCGAACTTCCTCTCGACCTTCACTTTCCCGCCTCCTTCAACAACTGTTCCACCCTCCTTTCGAACTCCCCTCCTATCCTGTCCCCCTGGAATTCGCCCGAGAACGCGTCGATCCTCGCCGCTATCGCTATCTTTCCGGCCAGCGCCCTCGCCACCTTCCCCCTCAACTTCCTCGGAGAACCGTGGACGGCCGCGTGTTGGAATATCGTGCCGTGCTTCGGCGGCTTGCTCCCCGTCTTCATCGACCTGAAGAGCGCCTTCTCGGCCCCCAAAACCTGTATCTTGCTCGAAGGCATCTTCGCCAGGTTGAGGAGGCCCCCGGCCTGGGCCACCAGCCTGGCGCCTATGGACGCGCCAACCAGCGCCTTCAAGTTCGGGGCCTCCAGCTCCATCGCCTCCTCCAAGAACTTCGCCGTCTCTTCGCCCCTCTTGCCGAGCAGGACGATCGTGTCCGCCAGGGCCTTAATTTGGGGAAGGGAAGTTTCGAGCGGAGCCCCCGAGCTCTCCCTCGCCAGCTTCGATAACTGCCCTACTTGCCTTTCCGGCACGCCGGCTTCCTTGAGGTTCTCCGGAGTAAAACGCGACCTGTCGCAAAGCCTGGAGACGAGCGCGAGGTACCTGTCGTTCCTCTGCACCGCCCCCCAGAGTTCCGGGAAGTGAAGGCCGTACCACTCCCTGAGCCTGCTGACGAGGAGGTTGACGCACTTGTCCGTCTCGTCAAGAAGGTTTACGGCCTGAACGATCGACACGTCGAGGGCCGAGGAGGCTTCGGAGACCTTCTTGGAAGCCAGGTTTATGGACACTTTCCTCCTGACCTCGTCGTACTCCTCCTTGCTGAGGCCGATCTCCCCGACGTAACGGCCGATCTCGGACCTGAGCTTCATGGCCGGCTTCGAAGGGGCCTCGGACGTGGCTTCGACGCCGAGCCTCTCCCTCGCGTCCGCCGCGAGCCTAGGGTCCTCGAAAACGTACTCGAACTTCCCGCACTCTTTTATCGCCAACGTCGAGAGCTTGCCGAGCTTTCCTTCGCCCAAACTCGCGAGCTCTTCCTCCGCCTCGCCCGCCCCCTTGAAGGCCTTGCCCTTGACCAAGTTCCCGTCCCCGTCCAAAATGAATATGCCGGCTGCCGTCTCGACGAAGAAGGCTTTGCTCATCGACCTACGCGCCCCTCTGCCGGGTAGAAAAGGTTTGGCGGCTTAGGCTTAAGTCTCCAGCTTCGCGCGAACGCGAGGACCGCCTGCCTTGGCTCTTGGATACAGATAAGTATCCTTCCCTTGCGCGCTTCCGGCTGGAAATGGCAATCCTCGACGTCGAATTGGGGGGGTTGCGCCTCGCGAATCCCGTCATGCTTGCCGCCGGCGTCCTCGGCGTCTCGCCCTCGTCGCTGCTGAGGGCGGCTAGCAACGGGGCTGGCGGCGTCGTCACGAAATCCCTGAGCGTCGAGCCGAGGGAGGGCTACCCGAACCCCGTGCTCGTCGAGGTCGAGGGATGCGGTTTCGTCAACGCCGTCGGCCTTTCTAACCCGGGCGCGAGCTGCTTCAGGGAGGAGCTGCGGAATTACCTTCCTTTCCCGGTCCCGATCGTCGGCTCCATCTTCGGTTACAAGCCGGAAGATTACGGCAGGGCCGCGTCGATCCTCGAAGACTCGGTCGACGCGTTCGAATTGAACGTCTCGTGCCCGAGCGTGAGCGGCGCAGGGGCGGAGATCGGCAGGAACCCTGAGATCGTGGGGGAAATCGTCCGGAACGCCAAGGCGGCGACGGGCAAGCCCGTCTTCGTCAAGCTCTCGCCGAACGTCGCCGACATAGTCGAAATCGGCCTCGCGGCCGAAGGCGCGGGGGCGGACGGGGTGGTCGCCATAAACACCGTCTCGGCTATGGTGGTGGACGGCGATTTCGGGAGGCCCGTCCTCGCGGCATCGAAGGGCGGGCTCTCGGGGAAGCCGATAAAGGCCGTGGCCCTCCGCTGCGTCTACGAGCTGGGCAACGCCCTCAAGGTTCCCATAATCGGCTGCGGCGGGGTTTTCGATGGGAAGGACGCCCTGGAGATGATAGCGTCGGGCGCCTCCGCCGTCCAGGTAGGCTCCGCGTTCAGGTACCGCGGGCTGGGAGTTTTCAGGGAGGTTGTTGAGGGCCTCGAGCGCCAGCTTGAGAAGATGGGCCTCCGGTCAGTGAAGCAACTGGTGGGTGTGGCAAGGGTTTGACTTTGACCTTCCGAAGAAGGCCTTTGGACAGGCCGAGGCCGGTCAAGATACTCAGAGTTGAACGCGAATGCAAAAGCGTCTGGAGCATCGAGTTCGAGGACGAGCACGTCGCTTCAGCTTCCCCGGGCCAGTTCATAATGGCGTACCTTCCTGGATTGGACGAGATCCCGCTGAGCGTCTCGGACGTCGAGGGAAGCGTCGCGAAGATCGCCGTCAAGGCCGTCGGCGATTGCACCAGGGCGCTGTGCGGCAAGAAGGCCGGGGAGGCGATCGGGGTGAGGGGGCCTTACGGGAAAGGGTTCGAGCTCTTCGAGGGGAGCGCTTTGCTCGTGGGAGGCGGAGTGGGCGCCGCCCCCCTCCTTTTTTTGGCGAGGATGCTTAGCGCCAAGTGCTCGAAGGTGAAGGCGATCATAGGGGCGCCCACCGGCGACGAGCTGCTCTTCCTTGACGCGTTGTCGAAACATTGCGTGGTTCTGCCCGTCACCGAGGACGGGTCCGCCGGGGAGAAGGGGTCCGCTTGCGACCTGGCGGAGAGGGAGATTGCCGGCGGAGGCTTCGACCACGCGTACGTCTGCGGCCCCGAGCCCATGATGGCGAAGATCGTGAAGCTGTGCGCCAGCAAAAACGTCCACGTCCAGGCCTCGCTCGAGAGGTGGTTCAAGTGCGCCGTCGGCCTTTGCGGGTCTTGCGTCTTGGACAAGCTCGGGCTCCGCGTATGCGCGGACGGGCCGGTTTTCTCGGGCGACCAGCTCGCTAAGGTGGATGACTTCGGCAGGTTCTGCAGGAGCCGATCCGGTTCGAAGGTCGCCCTCTAGGCGCGGCTTTTCCCAAAAGGTTACGTCTATATACCCCGCCAAACCGTGCACGGCTGAAGCGCCTTGTCGGAAGCGCAGATAAGGGAAGAGTTGAAGAAACTGGAAGAGGATCTGAAGGCTGGGAAGATATCCAAGGCCGACTACGACAAGAAGAAGGAGGAGCTGCAGAAGAAGCTAGAGGTGCTGGAAGAGTCCTAGCTTCTCCAGCCCTTAGCGGCTATTTCCGGCACGTAGAGGTAGT
>JAFNJA010000122.1:0-1194 GCA_017601265.1 Candidatus Brockarchaeota archaeon | reverse complement strand
GCTTCCCGGAAACGAGGGCCTTCTCCCCCTTCCTTGCCTGCTCGCATATCACCCCCCCGTAAGAGACGACGTCCACCCGCTTCCCAGATCCCTGGATTTGAACCGAGTACCGCGTCGGGACCAGGTACCCGAACTTGTCGTCGACCACGTCCGCTTCAAGCCTTAAGGCCCCCGCGTCCGCGTGCCTCGCTTCCCCGTACCTCTCCACGTACTCTTCCTTTAGCGGGATGCAGCGCAGAAGGTAACCGACCCGCCAGCTCCCGAGGAGCAGCTCGCCCTTGAGCAGCTTCCTCGCTTCGTGCGCCTCCTGTATCCCTGCTGGCAACCCCATCGGGTTCCGGGCCTTTCCCGAGGCCGGAGCCGTGAGCCCCTCCAGCCTCAGCCTCCGCATCGCTTCGTACGCCCTGGCGGAATCGGCCAACCCGTATACGACCAGGTCGACGTCCGAAGAGCCCTTCTCGAGCCCGACCAGGATGGATCCCGTCACGCCCACCATTCTGCCGTCAACCCCTCCTTTCTCGAGCGCGCTTGAGAGGAAAACGCACGCCTTCTGGAGTGGCGTGGACGCTTCCCGCCTCAGCTCCTCCAGCTTGGAGACCGGGTCGTGCACCTTCTCGACGTCTCCCTCGTCCATCTCGAGGAGCTCGACCCCCAGGTACGGGTCGGCCCGCCTGAGGCGAGGCCAACGATCCATGGACAGCTTGTACGCCGAGGACCCGAGCTTCAGGTAACTCGCCCCCCTCCTGCTCCTGTCTCCAGATCCGCTTGGAACGTACCGGGGGACCACGACGAGCTTCTTCCTGGGGTGCAGCAAGCCCTTTACCGCGAAGACGTTGCCCCGGGCGTCCTCGACGAAGAAGCCCTCGACCGGATCCATCGCCCTTCATTTTCCGCGCGCGAACTAGCGCGCCGAACCCCGGAGGGTCAAACCAGTTCTCCCAGCCGGATCTTGTAGGGTCCGAGCTTTCCCCCGTAGTTCGAAGACGTTATCTTGACGACCCCTCCCACTCGGGCCGCGGCCCTTATTCCCCTCGCCATCGCCTCCTTCACCCTGCCCTGGTCGATGCCGTTGATCACTATCTCGTAAACGCTCGCCACCTTCTCGGGCAGGAGGCTTTCCACCTTGCCCCTGAGCGTCGGGCAGAAAGGGTCGTTCGTCGACGCGCCCAGCTTGTACTTCCTCGAACCGACCTT
>JAFNJA010000121.1 GCA_017601265.1 Candidatus Brockarchaeota archaeon | reverse complement strand
AGGATAGCCTCGGCCGCGGAAAAAGGCTTGGCGGAATACCTCTCCGCCTCCCTTCTCCCCGCCGGTTCCGCCGAAGTAGACACGAGCTTCGACAAGTTGCACAACGACGCCTACGAAAGCCCCGAAGACGGCGCCGCTTGGCGCGCGATGATGGAGGCGTGCAGCTTGGTCGGGATCCCGCTCAACGGCGAAGAGAAAAGGGCCTGGAGGGTCAGCTGCGACGCGAGGCTTTACGCGAAAGCTCTAAAGGTCGCCGATCCTTCGAGAAGCGTCCGGAACGTCGTCACTTTCGGGGCCGGATCCCTGAAACACGCTCACAGCGATTCGGAGCAAGTTGGGACTTCAGACGTGCTTCTCGCCGGATCAGCGATGGCCGTTTGGACATTGAAACTTTCATCGGGATGAGGTTTCCAAGGGGCCTAGGTGCCATCTCGCA
This sequence comes from Candidatus Brockarchaeota archaeon, assembly GCA_017601265.1. GTDB lineage: Archaea > Thermoproteota > EX4484-205 > EX4484-205 > DTQO01 > DTQO01. The sequence continues at coordinate 5,749 of JAFNJA010000121.1, read as the reverse complement.
TCGCCTCCGCTTTCTCCGGTCGTTTCGACTGGCCTCCGTTTCGCCGTTGGACTAAATTTATTAGCCCGGAAGGGCTTGGGCCTCGGGAAGCGGGATGGCCGTCAAGGTAGGCGTGATAGGAGGAGGCAGGTTTGGGACGAACCACCTGAGGACTTTCGCGCAGCTCGCCCACTCGGGCAGGGTCAAGCTCGTCGCTTTGGCGGACGTTAATCCGAAGGTTCTGGAGGAACAGCGCAGGGCTTTCGGGGTCAAAGGCTACGAGAATTACGAGGAGATGCTGAGCAAGGAGGAGATCGACGCCGTCACCATAGTAACTCCGGATCACCTCCACAGGGAGATCGCCATCACGTCCGCGAACTCGGGCAAGCACATCTTGGTGGAAAAACCTTTGGACGTAACCGTCAGCGGGTGCACCGAAATGATCGACGCTGCCAAAAGGAACGGGGTCCTCCTGCAAGTGGATTTCCACAAAAGGTTCGATCCGGATTTCATCGAGCTCAAAAGGGCTATAATCTCGAACAAGCTAGGAAGGATCGAGTACGGCTACGCCTGGATGGAGGACACGATAGAAGTTCCGTCGAAGTGGTTTCCCAAGTGGGCCCCAAATAGCTCGCCAGCCTGGTTCCTAGGCATACATTTCTACGACTTGGTGAGGTGGCTCATGGAGAGCATGCCCAAGAGGGCATACGCGACCGGGGTAAAGCACAAGCTCGCGTCGATGGGCATAGATGCTTTCGATTCCATACAAGCAAAGGTCGAGTTCGAGAACGGGTCGAGCTTCTTCTTCGACACTTCGTGGATACTTCCCGAGAGCTTCCCAGCCATAGTAAACCAAGGCTTGAGGGTGGTCGGCAGCGAAGGCACTTGGGAGGTGGACTCGCAGAATAGGGGAGTCGAAGCGTGCACCACGAGCGAAGGGCCCAAGACTTTCAACACGCACTTCATAAGGGAGGGCAAGGACAAGTTCGGCAGGACGGTGTTCCACGGTTACGGGATAGACAGCATAGTGGACTTCGTAGAGAACGTCGAGTTCTTGCAATCGGGCGCGAAGATCGGGGATTTGACTGGAAGGTACGCATCTGGGGAAGAGGGCAGGATAGCCACGAGCATGGCCGTCGCGATCCACAGGAGCATCGCTGAGGGCAGAGTTACGGATGTGGAGCTGCCCAAGTCATAGGTGTCGCCAACCTTGCTTAGATAGGTCCGGAAACGCGATTGGAGCCAAGCTATTGGACGATCTAGGATCGTCACGGGTTTTTGGTCATTAAGATTGGCGGCGTTTCTCTTAGTCAAGTGATCAACGATGGTTTTTTGCTTGGTTAGGCCTTACGTGGACAGGGACTTCGATGGCTACGCTAACTCTCTTAAGGACATGGCCCTGCGAGAGTATTGAGGAAGCGGGGGGGAATGTTTCAATGGCTGTCAAGAGGTCAAAGGAACGCAGAGAGGGGAAGGAGATCTGGGTGGCAGATGTTGAAAGAAGAGCATTAGGTTTCATGCTGCTTGGGTTTACGACGGTTTGGGGCCACAAATGCGAGACGTTTGAGTAGGAAGCTCTCTGCATCGATTGGTTCGATGTCCACCCGAACTACCAACGCAAAGGGATCGGCAAAGCCTTGTTGGAAAATGCTGAAGATATCGGAAGGCAGAAAGGCCTTCGATTGGTTTTCATGCACGCAGCCGTAGATAATCTTGCGATGTTAAACTTCGTGTCAAGAAACGGCTTCATTTTCGCGAAGCGCCTTAAAGAGTGTTGGGGAAGGGGAACTGGAGACGCCTACTTGCTGACGAAGGAACTGTAGCTAAGGCCCGGCCTTCGTTCTGAGTTCGTCCGCGTTCTCTTTTATCTTCGCGATGGCATCGGCTATCATGTCCGCGCCTTTTCGCCCCGCAAGAAGGACCGTGTGCGGGATCGTGACCTGCTGCTCGGCGCAGAACTTCTCAACTACGGGAAGGCGCACCTTGGAATAGTCGGGCAGCTTTTGGCCGGCGAGCGTCCCAACCAGAGCCAGGTTCTCCGGCAGGAAAGCTTCGTTCCTGTAAAGGGGGACCCCGTAAGCCTTTCCGCACGGAACGCCCTCAGCTCCAAGAGCCCGCAAGAAGGTGTCCCTGTCGATGCCGCCGAACTCGCTGGCGTCGTACTTGATCACGAAGAAGTAGTACCCCCTCTTGGTGATCCTCTCGTCGCTCTTCAGGGGTTCGACTCCCCCTATCCTCCTCAGCCTTTCTGCTAGGTAAGCTCCAACCTCGTGCTTGTACTCCGTCTGCCATGGAAGGTGGCGCATCAGCGAGAGGAGCAGGGCCCCCTGCATCTCGGTCATCCTGTAGTTTGAGGAGAGCACGTAGTGCAGGTACCCGGGCTTTCCTACAACCCTTCCTATGTTGTGTATTAGCTCGGCCCTCTCCGCCATCTTATCGTCGTCCGTGAGAACTACCCCTCCCTCCCCCGCTGCAAGAGACTTGCTTGCCTGGAACGAGAATCCACCCATATCGCCGATGGCGCCCACCTTCCTTCCTTTCCACTCCGTCCCGTGAGCGTGCGCGCAATCTTCGATCAATATGAGGCCGTTCCTCTTGGCAAGGGGCTTGATGGCGTCAAAGTCTATTGGGTAGCCGGCGTAATGGACGCCTATTATGGCCCTCGTCTTGTCCGTGATCTTCGCCTCGGCATCCTTGGGGCTTATTGAAAGGGTTTCTGGGTCAGAGTCGACGAATATCGGAACGGCGCCTACGCACGCGATGGCGCTCGCGCTCGCTATGAACGTCAACGCCGGGACCAGGACCTCGTCTCCAGCCTTGACCCCGCTTGCGAGCAGGGCCAGTTCCAAGGCTACCGTGCCGTTCGCCACAGCGATGGCGTGGGAAGCGTCGTGGTAATCCGCGAAGGCTATCTCGAACTTCCTGACCCTTGAATATTCGTAGATCCTGCACCAGTCGTTCCCCTCCAGAACCTCGAGCACCGACCTCTTCGCCTCTTCGTCAGCTACGGGCCAGGGCGGGATCATGCCGCCGAGCTTCGCCGCCGAACGTTCGCCCCCGTTTATGGCGAGTTTCATCTTTACCGCGCCCAAACCGGGCTCAAAACGGTTAAATGCTTATCGAATGGCCAGAACAGGCGTCCGCATCTTGCTCGCCTCAACCGGCAAAGCCGGTCGCCCTTGAACCGAGACGGTTGCGTTGCGGGTCCCCTTGGCGTCCGTAGACAAACTCGAGCGCGAGAAAATCTTAAGATGGGCGAAGGATGCCTTAGGGTCAATGGCCCTTTGGCTAGGGAAGTACAAAGACAAGGAGATCATGAAGCTCTGCGTAGTACACGCGGACTGGATCATGAAAACCGTCCTGCAGATGAGGGAAGTGATCTCCTCCTTCTGCGACGGCGACGTGGAAAAGGCGAAGGGCGCGTTCAGCGCGGTATTTGACAACGAGCGTGAAGCTGACGAGGTGAAGAGGAAGGTTCTGGAGGAATTGTCGAAGGGGCCCTTCCACCCTATGGACAGGGAGGACGTGATGAGGCTCGTGCTGACCGTCGACGACGTCGGCGCGAACGCAAAATCCGCCGCCAGGAAGCTCAACTTCTCCTCCCCGACCGAGTTGAGCTCGAACGTCATGAAAGGGCTGAGGGAGCTTGCCGACATGCTGGTGGAGATCGTCGGAAAGATGAAGGAGTCGATCGAGTCCCTTCTGCAAGACCCGAAAAAGGCAACCAAGTTGGCCGACGAGCTGGAGAGGCTCGAGGAGAGGATAGACGACTACAGGGTGGAGCTTTTGGTGAAGATAATCAAGATCGGAGAGAGGTCCGAGAGCTTCAGCTCCTGGCTCATGCTGAAAGAGGCCGTCGACAACATGGAGAACGTTGCGGACAAGTCCGAAGACGTCGCCGACCTCGTAAGGATGATAGCCGTAAGCCACTCGTAGAGGAGCCGCTTTGAGCCTGACGTTCGTTATTTTGGGCGTCGGACTCGGGCTGTCTTTCTACATGGCTTGGACCCTTGGGGCGAACGACGCGGCCACGCCCACGGATTGCGCCGTCGGCGCGGGCGTGATCTCGCTGAAAAAAGCGCTCCTTCTCTTCGCCCTGTTCTCCATGATCGGAGCTTTGACGCAGGGGTTCATGGTGATGACGACGATAGGGAAAGGCCTCGTGCCAAGCATCGATCTTTTGGGGGCGATGACCGTCGTCCTGGCGGCTTGCATCTGGGTTACCTTCTGCACTTGGAAGGGTCTGGAGATCTCGAACACCCATTCCGTCGTTGGAAGCGTGATAGGTTACGGCTTGGTGGTGCACGGCGCCGTCGACTCGAGGATAGTTAACGGAATCGCCTTGGCATGGTTGCTATCGCCGCTTCTTTCCGCAGCGTTTGCCGCATCGATCTATTCGGTGCTGGAGAAGGTTTTCCGGAGGTCGATCAACGAGGAGAAGGTGCAGAGGACGATATCCGCCCTCCTCATAGTTTCGCTCTGCTTCTCGGCGTACAGCTTTGGGGCGAACGACGTCGGAAACGCGACCGGCGTCTACGTGACCGTGGCGCAGAGGATCGGCAACATGCCGGACTACAACACCATGCTCGTGCTCGCCGCTTTCGGCTCCCTCGGCATAGCGGTAGGAGGGTTGACTTGGGGAGGCCGAGTGGTAGCTACCGTGGCTTACAAGATAGTGCGCCTCGACCCATTGTCCGGTTTCTCGGCGGAAATATCGAACGCGCTGGTCATCTTCCTTTTCGTGACCCTGCCGTACACGATGTTCGGATACGGGCTTCCCATATCGACGTCGATATCCAGCGTGGGATCCATAATCGGCGTCGGGCTCGCGAAAGACAAGAGGGCCGTCAACAAGGAAACGATAGCCAGGTTGGTAGCCACTTGGATTGCCACGCCATTCGCCACCGCCGCCATGAGCGCTGCCATATACTCCGCCCTTTCGCCTTTCTTCCCACGAATTTGATGCGAGCGCCGCGCCCTGGGCTGGGCGGCTTCCGCTCAAGGTGGGGTTTGCCCGGCAACGCCTTTGAGGTATTCGAGCGAAGATTTTACTATCGCGTCCACGTCTTCAGGCGGAGTGTTTGCCGGAACCGCCGTCTCAACCAAGCAGGGGCCTTCGAAACCCTTGCACTCCAAGATTTCGAATAACTTTCCGAAGTCTATCCTTCCTTTTCCAGGAGCGGTTATTTCCCCTCCCCTCCCGCCGATTATGTCCTTGGCGCACAACCCGGTCACGAAATCGGCTACCACGCAAAGGTCGTCGGGCGTGTCCTCCGGCCTCAATCCCTCGTAATAGACCACGTTCGCGGGATCGTACCAGATTCGCACGCTCCTCGAACCGATCCTCTCCATGGTTTCGAGGCACTCCTTCGCGGTCCCGGTTATGCCCGCGTGGGGCTTGAGGGCGATCTCGACGCCCTTCGAAGCGGCGTGCTCGGCCACGACTTCCATGGCGCCGAAAAAATCCTCCACCTCCTTGATCCACTTGCTCGTGGGTTTCTTGACCGAGACCCCCTCCAGGTACGGCCAGGGTCCGGCGGTAAGTATCGTTCCGATCCCGAGGTCCTCGGCGATGTCGATAACCTTCTCGAAATCGGAGATCCCTTTTTCACCCGGTTGCAAAACGCCCCAGGTGGCCAAAGGCTTTAGATCCCTCGATCGCGCCTCCCTGCGAAGCTCCTCGACCTCGTCCCTTCCCATGTCGGGGGATACCATGCCAGGTTTCATTAGGCCGACATACTCGAAGCGTGCGGAGGAGATGCCTTCGACG
>JAFNJA010000120.1:4740-6206 GCA_017601265.1 Candidatus Brockarchaeota archaeon | reverse complement strand
TCGTCGACGGGAAAACCATAGACGTGACCGGCGTCGGCTACGAACCGAAGGGAGAGTTCCTGCGCGGCAGCGAGCGAATAGAACCGGCTGGAAGCGAAGCCCTGGGCCTGCTCCTGAGGGCGGGCGCGTTGTGCACGAACGCCTACTACGACGGCAAAAGCGTAATCGGCGACACCACGGAGGGCGCCTTGATCGTCGCCGCAGCCAAGGCAGGGATGGAGAAGAAGGAACTCGAGTCCCTTCATCCCCGGGTCAGGGAGGTTCCATTCACGTCCGAGAGGAAGCGGATGACGACGGTCCACAGGACGAAGGAGGGCAAGCTCGTCGCTTACATGAAAGGCGCTCCGGAGATCGTTTTGGAGCGCTGCACCCGCCTCCTTGAAAACGGCAGGATGAAGGAACTCGGAACCAAGGAGAAGGCCGAGATACTGCGGGTGAACGAGGAGATGGCCGGGGAAGCGCTCCGAGTGCTTGGGATAGCGTTCAAGGAGTTGCCCGGAACCGATCCGGACGCCCTCGACGAGGAAAGCATCGAGGAGGGCCTCGCGTTCGTCGGGTTGGCTGGGATGATAGACCCGCCGAGGGAAGAGGCGAAGGAAGCCAACCAAAAATGCCAGAAAGCGGGGATAAAGACCGTCATGATAACGGGAGACCACAAGCTGACGGCTGTCGCGATAGCGAAAGAGCTCGGGATGCTGAAGAGCGACCTCGTACTGACCGGCGAGGAGCTAGACAGGATGAGCGACGAGGAGTTCGAGAAGGTCGTCGAGGAGGTTTCCGTTTACGCGAGGGTCTCCCCTGAGCACAAGCTCAAGATAGTGAGGGCGCTGAAGAAGAAGGGGCACATAGTGGCGATGACGGGCGACGGAGTAAACGACGCCCCCGCGTTGAAGCAGGCGGACATCGGGATCGCGATGGGCATAACGGGCACGGACGTGACGAGGGAGGCCGCCGACATGGTCCTGGCGGACGACAACTTCGCGACCATAGTGAACGCGGTCGAAGGGGGGAGGACGATATACGACAACATACTGAAGTTCTCCTTCTTCCTTCTCCGCTGCAACTTCGACGAGCTGCTCGTCATAGGGAGCTTCGCTCTACTGGGCCTCGAGCTCCCGCTCACCGCCGGGATGATATTGTGGATAAACTTGGTGACGGACGGGGGGCCCGCCGTCGCGCTGAGCATGGATCCCCCGGCAAAGGACGTGATGGAAAGGCCGCCCAGGGACCCGAACCAGGGCATACTCCACGGGAGGCTCGCTTCCATCCTCGCGACCTTCGTGACGCAATTCCTGGGAACCGGGGTGCTGTTCTACGTAGCCTACTACGTCCTGGGCGAACCGCTGGAGGAGGCGAGGGCGATGGCCTTCGTCCAAGCGACTCTGCAGGAACTCGTCATAGTGTGGAACTGCAGGTCGGAGAAGCAGAACGCTTTCAAGGTCGGGTTCACCAACAACAGGTTCCTG
>JAFNJA010000120.1:0-4631 GCA_017601265.1 Candidatus Brockarchaeota archaeon | reverse complement strand
CTTCTGATACCTTACCTCGGACTTTTCGGGACCGCTCCGCTGACCCTGCTCGACTACGCGATGGTCGCTCCGATCTCCCTGGTTGGCTTCCTGATACTGCCCGAAATCTTTTACGGAAGGAAGATCTGGCGGTGGACCTGAAGACCTAAACGGGACTCCCTTTAACTTATGAAGTTGCCGCAACTTGCGCCCAAGGAAACCGTGAAATTGCTTCACCCTTCGGGCCTCGGACGGATTGAATTGCTCGAGAGATTAAACGAGTGGCTGTTGACCGTGGCCTCGCAGTACGGTTACTTGGGCATTTTTGCCGCCAGCTTCCTGGGAGCGGCGTCGATAATCTTTCCCGTGCCGTACACCGTCATGATCTTCTATCTCGGGTCCCTGCGCGTCTTGGAACCGCCGCTCATAGCCGTCTCGGGAGCATTAGGCTCGGCCTTGGGGGAGTTCTTCGGGTACTTTTTGGGTTACTACGGCAGGAGCGCGATGAGCGAGGAAAGGAGGAGGAAGATGAACCACGCGCTCAAGATCTTCAGCCGTTATGGCGCCATCTCGATCTTCCTCTTCGCTTTGACGCCGCTTCCGGACGACCTGATCTTCATACCCCTCGGCATGATGCGCTACAGTCTTCTCAAGGCGTTCGTGCCGAGTTTCGTTGGCAAGCTGGTGATGTGCTCGATATTGGCCTACGGCGGCTACTTGTCGATCGGGTTGGTCGAAAGCGTCTTCGGAGACGGTGGATTCCAAACGGTCTTGGTGTCCGCGATACTCCTCCTCATCATAATAGTTGCGATGTTAAAGGTCGACTGGGAAAAGGTCTTTCCGTTGGAAGGAAAGCCCAAAGGGCAGCAGGGAAGCAAAAGTTAAGAACGAAAACGCGCAGCTGCCAAATGCCCAAGCATGGTTTCGATAAAGGCCGAAGGCCTCACCCGGCGTTTCGGAGAAGTCGTGGCGGTCGAGGACCTGAGCTTCGAGGTCTCGGAAGGGGAGGTTTTCACCCTCTTGGGCCCGAACGGTGCGGGGAAAACCACGACCGTAAGGATGCTGTCATGCCTCGTCGCACCGACTTCGGGCACGTCCTGGATAGAAGGCCGCCAAATCGGGAGGGATTCCAAGGAAATAAGGCGGATGGTGGGGGTTTTGCCTGAGTGGCCAGGCCTCTACGACCGCCTCACGGTCCGCCAAAACCTCGAATACTTCGCGCGCCTACACGGGATGCCCAAGCCGAGGGCCGAAGAAAGAATAAGGGAACTGCTTGGGTTCTTCGGTTTGTCCGATCGAGAAGGCGAGGAGGTGGGCGGCTTTTCCAAGGGCATGAGGCAGAGGTTGGCGCTGGCCAGGGCGCTGCTGCACGACCCTCGAGTGCTCTTCCTCGACGAGCCGACTGCAGCTTTGGACCCCGAGGCGGCGAGGGAAGTGAGGAACTACGTGCTCGGCTTAAAGAAGGGCGGCAGGACGATCGTCATATGCACCCACAACCTGGACGAGGCCGAGAGGCTCAGCGACAGGATAGCGATCCTAAGGACCCGCCTCCTGGCCTTGGATAGCCCTGAAAACCTCAGGAGAAAGCTCTTCGGTCGGAATGTCGTGGTCCACCTGAAACGCTTCGAAGAAGGCATATTGGAGGCCGTCAAGCGCCTGGATTTCGTGCGGGACGCGAAAATGATCGATGGAAAGTTGCTCGTCAGGGTCGAGAACCCGGAAGAAAATAACCCAGACTTGATCGAAGCGTTGGCCAAAGCTGGCGGGAAGGTCGTCTTCCTGACGGAGCAGAGGCCTACGCTCGAGGACATTTACTTTGAGATCATGAAGTGGTCGGGAGCAAGCTAATGATGAGAGCGCATACAATGGAACTCAACTACGGCCCCCGTCCCGAAGAGGTTCAAGGAGGCATTTTCGTAGCAGATTCACCATCCAGCGACACGCCTGGAAGTAGATCGAAGAACCCAAACGTAAGGGTGCGTAAACGCATCCATGGGAGGTGAGGCCCATGCTCGAGGGCGCAAGGGTCGTCATGTGGAAGGAGCTCAGGGAGCTCAAGAAGATCAAGTACGCCTACTACTCGACGATCCTGATGCCGATATTCTTCACGTCCCTCATGGTATCGATCCAATACCTCATCAACTTCCAAGCTGCATCTTCGCCTCCCGAAGACTTGGGGCCCTGGAAAGACACAATCCCGAAGGGGATGACCCCGTCCCAGGGCATAGTTTACGTCTTCGCCCACCAGTGGCTGTTCTTTCTGCCCCTAATGCCCGCTGCCGTAACGACGTTGATCGCCTCTTACAGCGTAATAGGGGAGAAGCAGCAGAAGACCCTCGAGCCCCTCCTGTCAACGCCATTAGGCGAGATCGACCTCCTGCTCGGCAAAGCGTTAGCCGCCCCCGCCCTTGTGGGCACATACTTGGCGACGATCGTGTACACGGCAGCCGTTGTCTACCTGACCTACCCGATCCTCGGCTTCGCTGTCTTTCCAAACGCCTACTGGGCAAGCATCGCCTTCCTGATGACCCCCGCCGTCGGGCTGCTAGGGACCGTTGTCTGCCTTGTAATCTCCTCGAAGGCCACGGACGTGAGATCCGCCCAGCAGATAGGTGCCTTGGCCGTCATGCCTGCCATCCTCTTCCTCTTCCTCCAGATGTCGGGCTTCGTCGGCTTCAACTACGTACTCGTCGCGGGCCTTTCCATCGCCCTCTTCTTGCTGGACGGCTGGCTTTTCTTGGTGGCGAAGGAGGTCTTCGAAAGGGAGAACATCCTGACGAGGTGGAAGTGACATCCCGTAAAGGTCTGCGATCCACTTCGCGCTTGGTGGGGGCGTGCCAGGGATGGGCGTCGAGGGAGCCGTCATAACGCTTTTCGCGTACGCAACGGTTCCGCATCTGCTTGCCACTGCCCTCATTCGCAGGCCAAGGCGGTATGGAAGCCTCGCCTTGGCGGTATCGGGAGCTGAAGCGCCAGGCTGGCTTGCCGCGCAGCTTTCCAAATCGCTAACGCCCTTCAACCTTTCCTCGATCTTCGCGTCCAACTAACATCTCCTAGGAAGGAGTTGATGCGGAACGTGGGCGCGCTAGCGATTGGAGCGACCCTTGTAGGTTTCTTCGAAAAGCTCACGTCCTGGAAAGGTTTACTAATCGGCCTCCGCCACCAGCGAGAGAGATCGAATACATGGCGGATAGAAGAGCGAGGGCAGCGGAGATTTTGGTGATATTGAGGAGGAACTTCCGCGTACCCAGGCTCTCAAGCGTCGCCGATGACCCCTTCAAAGTTCTGATCAGAACGATCATAAGCCAATCGACGGCCGAGAGAAACACCAGGAGGGCGTACGATAACCTTTCCAGGAGTTTCCCCATAACCCCTGAGCGACTTTCCAAGGCAAACGCGAAGAAGATCGAGAGTTCCCTGAGGGTTGCGGGCTTGTACAGGAGCAAATCCAAGATCATCAAGGAGGTTTCGAAAACGATACACGAATCGTACGGTGATTCGCTAGATTTCATATACTCGGAACCGACCGAAGTGGCCAGAAAGAGGCTGATCGATCTTCCCGGCGTGGGGCCCAAGACGGCAGACATAGTCCTTCTGTTCTGCGCGAAGAGGCCTGTCCTGCCCGTCGACACTCACGTGGACAGGGTTTCAAAGAGGCTCGGCCTCGTCCCCTCGAACGCCAGGTACGAGGAGGTCAGGTCAGGCCTCCAGGAAGCTTATCCGCCAAAGGATTACTTCGCCGTACACATGCTCCTCATATCCCTCGGAAGGGCTTACTGCAGGGCATTGAACCCCCTTTGCCAAGAGTGCCCCGTCCGGGAGAAATGCCCCTCGTCCAAGTCGCCTCTCATGAGGAAGGGCCCCCGCTCTTTCATTGGCCGCGAACATCACGGTATGGTTGGCAACTACCGCCTGGGGCCGATGAGGCCATCGGCTACTGTCCGGAAGCGCTCCAGCCAAATCTGCCGAACAAGGGGACGTAGAGCACCTGCTCGATCACCGAGACCTCGATCCTCAGGTCTTCCCCCTTCTCAAGCAGCGTAAGTTTCTGGGGCCATTCAGGCGGCCCAACTGGGGCCAAAAGCTTCCCACCGGGCAACAATTGCTCCACCAGAGGTTCGGGAATCCGGGGGCAGCTCGCCGTGACGCAGATCTTGTCGTAAGGTGATTCCGGGGCGTAGCCCTCCGAGCCGTCCCCGAGCACGACGATCACCTCGGCGTAACCGAGCTCCCTGAGGTTCGCCCTCGCGAACTCGCACGTCGTCTCGTTCATCTCGACCGTCACGACCTTCCCTCCGTCTCGGACGATCTCCATTGCGAGCGCCGCGCCGTAACCGGAGCCTGTGCCAACCTCAAGGAACGCGTCCCCCCTCCCCAGCTCGAGGGCCTCGTAGAAGAGCGGGTAGCTGTGCGGGCACGAGATCGTCTGGTTCCTCCCGTCGCCGGGCAGCGGCAGTGGGACTTCTTGGTACGCGTAATCCCTGTACTGCAAGGGCACGAACCTTTCCCTGGGGACCTTGAGCATCGCCTCCCTAATCGGCGGCGACCTAAGGAAACCCTGCCTGATCAAGCGCCTGACCATCTTCTTCCTCTCCGCCTTGAACTCCTCATCCGTCTTCGTAACCTTTTTGAGCGGCGGCGGTATGTGCCAG
>JAFNJA010000119.1 GCA_017601265.1 Candidatus Brockarchaeota archaeon | reverse complement strand
GAAGAAACTTTTGGCGTCTAAGTCCCGAATTTCATCGATCTTGGACCTGAAGAACAAAACGTCCTCCAACGCGTACCTCGAGAAAGCCCTCCTGACGAACTGATCCACCTCCTTCGTGCTGGGCTTGGCGAACTTTTCGGCGAAGATGCCCTTCGCCGCATCCCTCAAGGCTGTAACGTCATAGTCCTTGACCTTCGCTTGGGACACGAACGCGAACAACGGGGAAACGTCGACGCCTAAGGCGTTGAGCCCCTCCTCCTTAGCCGTCAAGATGGTCGTCCCGACGCCGCAGAAGGGGTCGAGCACCCAGCAGCCTTCCCCCAAGCCGAATTCCTTGAACATGAGCGCGACGAAATCCCTTGAAAACCCTTCCTTGAAGTAGAACCAGTTGTGGATCGGCAAGCGCTTGTTCGGCACGAACGTCACGAGCCTACCAAGGTCGTACCTTTCTTCCACGATCATAGCGCTCAGCCTATCTGGGCAAAGCGTGTAGAAGGCGGAAGGCGGGAAAAAGCTTGCCCGCGTGGTAAGGTGGGCAAAGTAGGCCATGCCCGCTCAAAGGGCCTCAGATCTCCTTTTTAATTGAAGGCCAAGCAAAGGAGCGGCAACCCCTCCATCACCTAAGCGGCGTACCGCATATGTCCTGAGTTGGCAACGCGGAGCGGGACTGCGCGGCCGTTTTTAAGCCAAAAATCGCATTATGGTTAATCTTATATATGAATAGAAGTTTTTTCTATGCCAAGGGAGATGAAATGACAGTAGAAGTTAAAGCTGAAAAGGTAAACTGGCCCGTCTGGATCGTTTTCATCTTCGTCCTGAACCTCCTAGCGAACATGATCAGCGGCACGGTGGGCATACTCGGGCAGTTCTTCGGCTGCATCTACGGCCTCGGCCCCGTCTCGATACCGTTCACTATGCCGGTCCTCGCGCTGATACTTCCAATACTCACTTATCCCCTGGGCTTCCTCGGCCAAAAATTCAGTAAAACGACGCTAGCGCGCCTCTACGTCGTCGGCCTGGTATCTTCGATGGCGATCGGCAACTTCAACGACGCCTGGATGTCGTGGCCCGTTGGGAGTTCGAACAGGGTATGGGCTTCTCCTCCAGAGTACCTCGAAGTTCTCAGAACGCTTTGGTGGGTACCTCCACGCGAGACCGTGCTGAGGATGAGGACCGGCGGCGTCGCCCCGGACTTCGCTGCCTGGTTCCCGGCGATAATGTACTGCATACTCTTCCAGTCCTGCTTTTTCATACTCTCCAGCGGCCTGATGCTGCTATTCAGGCGCAGGTGGATCGAGGTGGAGAGGGTTCCTTACCCGTTCGCGGTGGCGATTTGGGAAGGGACGAGCAGGATATCGGAGAGGAAGTTCGGAATTCCTTTCCTGATCGGAACGGTCGCCGGTCTTCTCCTCAACTTCCAGATCATGATGGCTTTCCTTTTCCCGTGGTGGCCTGACCTGCTCGGATGGCGCACTCTGGGCGTGAGCCCGAACGGATGCGTGAACACGACGGGTACGTCTGTCGATCCAATAGGAACGACGCTCGTCGCCTGGATGAAGACCAACCTCCAGCCGATCAACTACGCGATGGCTTTCCTTATCCCGCTCGACGTGCTGTTCACCGCCTGGGTCCTCTGGGTGCTGTTCATGATACTTGCCCAGATAGCCTATACCTTCGGCTACTACACCGGCGCGCTGAGCTTGAGCGGTTGTTGCAGGGTCTTGATAGGCGCCTTCGAAACATCGCCCACGTGGGGGCCGCCCCTGTATTGGTCTTGGATGCCTTTGACAGGCGGAATGCTTGGCTTCGTCATAATGCTGATATGGCACTCGAGGGATTACCTTAAAGAGACCATAATGGCCGCGCAGGGCAAGGCTGCGCCCGAGGTGCAAGCCAACGAACCTTTGAGTTACAGGACCATCTACATGGTAATCGGGGCAGGCTTGGTGGCGGTCTTCGCTTTCATGCTTTCCTTGCAGGCGAACGTTGCGGAGGCGCTGCTGGTAACGATATTTGGCGGCGTCATATACGCGATGGCGGAATCGTACATGCGCGGTCTTACGGGAGCGGCCTTTGCGCAGGAGCGGTCGAAATGGTCGCACTGGCCTTTGCGCTTGCTATACTCGAACGTTGCTCCTACGCCTTACACGGCAGGGTTCTTCTCTTCCGCCGTTATATTCGCCCGCGGAAACAACACCGCATCCGGTGGCGTATCGACTTGGGCTGAAGTATCGATGCACAGCTTCAGGGTCGCCGACCTTTCCGGTTCGCAACCAAGGGACCTATACAGGTTCGTGGTTTTGACCTTCATCTTCGCAATACCGATAACGATGTTCGTCAGGGTATGGTGGTACAGCATACTGGGAGACAGGCTTCCGTGGTGCACCAGCGGTTGGGATTGCGGAGACCCCGGACGCGCTCCTTTCGCCACATCCCCGCCCATGGGAGACATAGCGATGGCTGGCGTTGCAGGCTTCATAATCGTCACCGTCCTCTCAGTACTTAGGGCTAGGTACGTGTGGTTCCCCTTGAACCCGGCAGGATTCTTGATCCAAGGAGCAGCCCGAGAGGTCTGGACAGGCTGCTGGAACGTCTTCCTTGCCGCTTGGGTAGCAAAGTTCCTCGTGCTGAGGATCGGAGGAAGCAAGCTCTACACGGAGAAGGGGGTTCCGGTCGCTAGCGGCGTCATCTTCGGCTTCACGATATGCGTCATCGTGGGCGTCATCGTAGGCCTGATAAGGTGGTTCTTCCCGTTCTAAGCAACGAAATATAACTCCATTTTTCTTTTTCATAACTTTAGACAGCTTTAAAGCATAGGAATTGGACGATACTTGCGTACGAAGATAATCAACATTACGAATTAGTCCGCTAATTTTCGGCGAATTTGACTTGACTTATCTTTCTGGAGCTTCAGCATTGAAAAACTCCTTGCCATTTTTAATCGCATTTGAAAGGCCCGTAAAGCTAGCTTGGAAGAAGAGAAGTTGAGTTTTTCCTTATCTGGGCGAGGGCTTAAAACCGTTATTCATCCTTTCCTCGTTTGGGCCCTTCTCCTGACCGCGACGAGCAGACCCACAACCGCGATGGCCGCTACACCGATGCCCAGGAACAACTCGATCGGCAGAGCTGGAGCTAGTACGTTTAACGTTATGTCGCCCTGCTCTATTGCCGTGCCCTCTCCCGGATTGTAGAGGTTCACGTGCACCGTGTAGGTTCCTTTGTTGGCGTTCGAGGGTATCGTGTAGCTCGCCAGCGTGACCTCAACTCCGGCCGTAAAATCGACCGTCGTCCTGTCCAGCATGGGCGCTCCCGCCCCCCACCCCGGGAGGAAGACCTGAACGTAAATGTCGAACCTTTGGTCGAAGGGGCTCAAGGCCTTCAGGACGATCGTGTCCCCGAGCGTGCATTCGTCGATCCTAACCCCGTCTTTCGTCAAGTAGAAGTCGATCCCGTGTATGTCGACCCCGAACGACAAAAGGATCGCGGAAGACGCGATGGAGAGAGTTAAAGGAACCGCCACGGCCGCCCGTCTCAAAATTATGCTTTTCATCCGTCTCATCCCTACGAAAGCGCAAGCCGCGTTCGTATAAAAGACTTACTAGCTTCGTTCGATCTCAGGCGCGGAAACTCCCCCTCCGTTCGGAAGATTCATGAAGGCAGCGTCGTGGTGGCGGACAACGCAGGCATCTGCGCCGGCCAGATGGGCGATTACTAGATTACGTGAGGTCTTCTAGGAATTGCAGAGGCTTGTGCGTTGCCGTAGACGGGAACGGGCTCGAGGTAAGCGTTAATGTTGGATTGAAAAATGGAAGACGCGGCGGGTAAAAAACAAGTGAGCAACGCTAACCTGGGAGGCCCGCCCGCCGTTTTGGGCGAATGTTAACGATTTATATCCAGCGCGCGTAGGCAATGGGCGCTGAACATGTGGCGCTTATTCCGCCCGGAAGACAAGGCCTTCGAACCGTACGGGAAGGGAACAGCCGAGATCAAAAGGGTGATGAGGCAAAGGGTTGAAGAGGGCAGGTTCGAGGGATTCGGCTTGCTCAGGATACCGCCAAGGGGGGAGTTCCCCAGGCACAACCACCCCGAGCGTGATGAGGTCTACTTCGTCACGTCCGGCTCCGGAACCCTCCTCGTGGGAGGCGAGGAGGTGCCGTTGTCTGAAGGGTGCGTGGTTTACGTCTCGGGAGAAGAGCCGCACGGCTTGTCCAACCGGAGCGACGAGCCGTTGGTCGTTTTCTACGCCACAGCCTTCGCTTAGGCTGGCGGTAAACACGTTCTCTATGGAAGGTTCGGGCTGCTGCATGGCATTAAGGTAGGTGGGCAAGGGAATGTTGAAACTCGCCATCGTCGGATGCGGAGGGATGGCCGGAGAGCACCTTAGGGCATACGGTTCGATCAAGGAGAAGGAGCCTTCGAAGTTCGAGTTCAGCGCCATGTGCGCCCCCGCGATCGATTCGGCCAAGCGCTTTTCGGAATTTGCCGCGCGCTGCCAAGGTTTCAAGCCAAGGGTTTACTCAAGCGTCCAAGACATGCTGCAGAAAGAACAGCTCGACGCCGCGGACATATGCACCCCCCACTCCGAGCACCACGTCGCCGGGATCGCGTGCCTAAATGCCGGCGTCAACGTCATGATCGAGAAGCCTTTCGGCGTCACGATCAAGGCGAGCAAGGCCATCATCGAGGCTGCTAGGAGGAACGGGAAGATCGCCGCTACTGCCGAGAACGTCCGCCGGGGGCTCAGCCAAAGGACCGCCAATTGGATCCTGAACGGGGAAAAACTCCTGGGCAAGCCGCGCCTCTTCTACGCCCAGCAGGTCGAGCGGGAGGATCCTTCGATCGTAAGGGATTGGCATTGGAGGGTCGACAAATGGCTCGGAGGCGGAGGGATGGTCATGGACAGCGGAGCCCACTTCTGCGACACCATCAGGTACCTGTACGGGGATCCCGACACGGTATACGCGAAGGTCCAGCAGCTTGAAAGGTGGCCGCACAGGAAGGGAGGATCGATCGTGATGGACGACAGGGAAGACACGTGGATGGCAACGATCAGCTTCAAGAGCGGCGTAGTCGGCTTCTGGAGTTGGACGATGGCCGCTCCCGGGTACGCCTTCACGAACGTCGTCCATTACGGTAGCGGTGGGTGCATACTCGACCACGGGGACGCCTTCCACGGCCCTTTCAGCAATGCGGAGATCGTGCAAGTGGAAGGGCCTAAGAAGATCGTGACGCCCATGTCGGAGATGCAAAGGCGGTTCCTCGCCCAGCTCGGCGAGAGGGAGAGGAACGCCCTTTTCCCGCACGGCTTCACTGACGGGGTCGCCATAGAGTGCTACGACTTCCTGGACGCGGTCGAGAAGGGGAGGAAACCGGAAGTCGACGGCGAAACGGGCATGAAGGCAAAGGCGATATGCGAGGCGATATACGAATCAGCTTACGCGGGCCGTGCCGTGCGGTACGAAGACGTCTTGAGCGGCAAGGTCGAGGAATACCAACGCCCCATCAACGAGCGCTGGAATCTTTGAAAGCCTCGGTCGGTGCTGGCAAGCGGCCACTTTTGCCATAGGCGATTGTGCCGCCTTAGCTGCTTAAACCCCGCCGAAAGCCGAGAACCCCCCGTCCACGGGGATCACTGCCCCGGTCACGAACTCGGATCCCTTGCCCATGAGCCACAAGACCGGGCCGACCACGTCCTCCGGCCTCCCCATCCTGCCCATGGGCGTGTGCTCGATTATCTTCCTCCCCCTTTCCGTCAATCCGCCTTTCCCGTCTACTAACAAAAACCTGTTCTGCTCGGTCAGGACGAATCCTGGAGCCACGGCGTTGACCCTTATCGCCGGCGAGTATCGCTGTGCCATGTGCACCGCCAGCCACTGGGTGAAGTTCGTGACGGCCGCCTTCGCGGCGGAGTAAGCGGGGATGTTCGTCAAGGGCCTGAAAGCGTTCATCGAGGATACGTTGACGATGCTTCCAGACTTTTTCCCGGCCATGTCCTCGCCGAAAACTTGGCAGCAAACGAACGTGCCCAGGAAATTGAGGTTCAGGACCGCGTGCACGGCCTCAGCGGGTATTTCGAAGAAAGAGCGTTGCTCGCCGACGGTTGCTTCCTTGAGGTTTCCGCCCGCCCCGTTGACCAACATGTCCACGGACCCTAGTCGCGCGTGGACCTGCTCAAGCGCTTCCTCGACGCTTTCCCTCGACGCCACGCCGGCTCTAACGTGGGTCGCTTTCCCACGCCTCTTAATGATCGAATCAGC
>JAFNJA010000011.1:15495-24750 GCA_017601265.1 Candidatus Brockarchaeota archaeon | reverse complement strand
TTCCCCCCGGCGGCTCATGCTCTTGTCCCGTTCTCGAGGCTATGCGTCCTTTCCTTTCTCAACTTCTTCAAGTTCCTCTCGGGGGCTTTCTTGAACTCTTCCTCGCAGGCGCCTGAGCAGAAGTAAACGATGTATCCTTCCATTTCGATTTTGTACGCCGTTTCGGGCTCAACCTTCATCCCGCATACCGGGTCGGTAAACGTGCGCCTCATCGCCTCGAACGTGCCCATCGGACCGTATTTCCTCAAGCTCTGCGCATTGAAGGCAACCATGATCGTGCTCAGAGACATCAGCAAGGCTCCGACGGCGGGGCTCAGCGTCAAGAAGTTCGAAAAGATTCCCGAGGCCAAAGGTATCGCGACCACATTATATCCCGCTGCCCACCAAAGGTTCTGGATCATCTTTGAGTAAGTCTTATTGGAAAATTCCATGATCTTCGCGACGTCCCTTGGGTCATTACGCACGAGTATTATGTCCGCGCTTTCAATGGCCACATCGGTTCCAGCCCCAATCGCGATACCCACGTCCGCGGTGACCAGGGCGGGGGCGTCGTTTATGCCATCCCCTACCATCGCGACGCGGTAGCCTTCATCCATCAAAACCTTCACCATCTCCGCCTTCTTGCCAGGCAGCACCTGAGCAAAATAGCCATCGACGCCCAGCTCCTCCGCAACCTCCCGCGCGACGTCTTCAGAGTCTCCGGTCAGGATGTAAACCTTCGACCCCATTTCCTTGAGTTTCCTGACAGCCTCGAAAGATTCGGGCCTCACCTTATCGGATAGCGCAAATGCGCCGACGAGCTTCCCATCTATGACCGTGAAGACGACGTTCTTCCCTTCTTTTTGCAGTTTCGTAATCCTTTCGTCTTCCGGTTCCAACTTCATTCCTTTCAGGAGGTTAGGCCCGCCAACGTAAACTTCCTTTCCTTCGACTATGCCGTAAGCGCCCATCCCGGGAACGGCTTTGAACTCATCGGCACCAAGAGCCATTACGCCCTTTTCCTTGGCGTACTCGACTATCGCCCTCGCAACCGCGTGCTCCGAGTTGAGCTCGACGCTTGCAGCGAATTTCAGGTGTTCTTCCCCGTGGGTCAACGAGACCGCGTCGGTAACGCTCAACTCTCCAAGCGTCAGCGTGCCCGTCTTATCGAAGACGGTTGCGTTCACGTCCTTCACCATTTCGAACGCCCTCCTGTCCCTTATCAAGATCCCGCTTTTCGCTGCCATCGAGGTGGAGAGCGCCACGACAAGCGGTATCGCAAGGCCGAGCGCGTGCGGACAAGCTATGACGAGAACGGTGACGGACCTCTCAAGCGCCGATTCGGCGCTTCCTAATAGTAGCCAAGCCACGGACGTCATTATTGCAGCTCCAAGAGCAACGTAGAAGAGAAGGGCGGCGGCCCTATTTGCCAAATCCTGCGTCCTCGATCTGCTTTCCTGGGCCTGCTTTACGAGTTTTATCACCTGCGCCAAGTAGGTGTCTTCGCCCGCCCTCTCAACCCTTAATTTCAGGGCGCCTTCCCCGTTTATGGCTCCACCTATCACCTTGTCGCCCAGGCCTTTATGGACTGGCCTTGATTCTCCGGTCAAAAGAGCCTCGTTGACGTAGGATTCTCCCTCCATCACGATGCCGTCGGAAGGTATCTTTTCCCCAGGACGCACTAGGACCACTTGGCCAGACTCAAGCTGCGAGACCGGCAAGTCCGTTAGTTCTCCATCCCTCAATACGTGCGCCGTCGTTGGCATCGTCCTCGCGAGTTCCTCAAGAGACCTCGACGCGCCAAGGACGCTCTTGGCTTCCATCCAGTGCCCAAGCAACATAACGTCGATGAGCGTTGCCAGTTCCCAGAAGAAATCCTTTCCACTCAATAGAAAGACCGTCGCGGTCGAGTAGAAGAAGGCGACAGATATGGCCATGCCCACGAGCGTCATCATGCCAGGCACCCGGTCCCTTACCTCTTGGACCATGCCTTTCAAGAAGGGCCAGCCGCCGTAGACGTAGACGAACAGGGAGAGGAGAAAGAGGACCTTTTTTTGGAACGGAATGGCAAGGGAGAAGTTGAGCCACGTCTGGATCATGCCGGAGAGGGCCAGAATTGGCGCCGTCAAAGCGATTGATACCGAGAATCTCCTCTTGAACTCTGCCATGTGGTGGGCGTGGCCTCGATGTCCACCATGGCCCTCGCCTTGGCGCCCTTTCTTAACAGACAATACTTGCGCGGCAGATGTTGATGGAATCTTTCTTATAAGAAACGCGGTTTCTAATTAATTACCCTTTTTTGGCAGACGAGGAATACGGTCGGACGTAAAGGTTGGCAGAAAAAGGGCTTCCAAAGGTGGAAAGGAGGAAACGTCGCGTTTCAAGCTTGGCGAAGCAAAAGCGAATCTCGGCCGGGTTCTATGGCAATAAGAAAGGATTCAAGAAGATTCAGCCGTCATTCGCAAGCTTGAGCGGTTTCAAGCGGAAGTTTCGGGATCTTCCTCATTCATCGGGGTTTATAAGCCTCCATGGCATCGCATGGCGGTGTCTACGGGTTGAGGGTACGGCGGAGGCCCCTCTTGAACGATCTAAAAGGGGTCTCCAACGCAGCGTCAGCGGCGGCGCTTTCGATCATAGCGATGCTAGTCTACTTTGGCATAATGAACTCCCAAGGAGGAGCGGAGAAGCTCTTCATCGCGATCTTCGGGTTCTTAAAATTCTTAGGGCTGGACTTCGACCCCGAGGGGGTGGTGAACTCGCCTCTTGGCCAAGTAGCAGCCTACGTAGGCTCTTTCGTCGGGATGGTTTTGCTCGCGGTCTTTACGTTCGCCGGCACCAAGGCCGCCCTTGGATTGGCAACTACGATACTGGCTTGGAGAAGGAAGAGGAGGGAGGAACGGACGCGCCAGCAAGAAGCCGACAGGAGGATAGAGGAAGAGATGGCCATCGAGGAAGCGATCGCGTCCGAAGCTCGTGGCAAGTGAAGTATGTTCGAACGACGAAATGATTCGGGTTTCGAATGCCGCGCGTCAACGGCCTGGTTCGCCAGGTCCAACCAAGGTCAGGCTAGTGAGGCAAACTTTATTCGATTCTTGCCGCCATTGGAACGCCATGAATCCCGACATCGGAATATACTATGGCTTGGCTCACGACATAGCTTCCAGCATGGAGCCTTCCTTATCTTACCTCTCCCGCGACTGGCCAGAAGTTGAGGCTTGGAGAAGTTTGGCGAGAGGCAAGGTCCTAGAGCTTTTGGACTTCACTCCCCCCAGCGCGCCGCTGAACCCCTCCGTCGATTCGACGGCCTCGCACGATGGGGTTGTCATAGAGAGCGTTTCCTACGACATGCCATACGGCCCGAGGACAAGGGGGTTCTTCATGTACCCGGAGGACAGGCAAGGCATGCTTCCCGCCGTCGTAGCGCTGCACGACCACGGCGGCATGAAGTACTACGGCAAGGAAAAGATCTGCTGGATACCGGATGAACCTGAAGTTCTCAAGAAGTTCAAGCAGGAATATTACGGGGGAAGGAGCTGGGCTACCGAGCTCGCAAAGAGGGGGTTCGCTGTCCTGTCGGCAGATGCCTTCCTTTTCGGGAGCAGGAAAATTCCAATAGCCAGTTTGAGCGACGAATTCCAACGGAAGTTCGATAACCTCGAGGAAGGCGCTGAAGAGTACGTCCTGCAATACAACGCTTTTGCCGGAGAACATGAGCACTTGGTAGCCAAAACCCTTTTCATGGCTGGGACGACTTGGCCCGGCGTATTCGCGTACGAGGACAGGAGGAGCGTCGATTACATTCTGACAAGGAAGGAGGTCGATCCCGAGAGGATAGGTTGCGGGGGGCTCTCCGGGGGAGGTTTGCGCACCATCTTTTTGGCCGGCCTAGATCCCAGGATCAAGTGCGCTGTATGCGTTGGATTCATGAGCACGTTCAAGGGGCTCCTGAGGAACAACATCAAGTGCCATACGTGGATGCTATACCTTCCACATCTGCCGAGATTCCTGGACATGCCTGACCTGCTAGCGCTGATGGCTCCAAATCCTCTCATGGTTCAGTATGACCTCGAGGACGACCTTTACACGTTAGAGGGGCAGAGGGGCGCGGACAGGAAGATATCGATGATATACGGCAAGATGGGCAAGTCCGCGCATTACTCGGGCAAGTTTTACCCCGGGCCGCACAAGTTCGATGCGGAGATGCAGGAGGACGCTTTCGATTGGTTCAAAAGGTGGCTCGGGAAACCTTGATCGGCCGTTCCCTGCGACCTAGCCGAGGGATCCCCTCAGCTTGCCCAAGTCAAGGATGAGCTTCCCCAGGTTCGCAGAGACGGAACCGCCAAGATACTCCGAGACTTCCCCAGGCGCGATCTGTATCGCAAACTTCGATGGCGTCGTGCTCTTTCCGGCCTCCAGATCCTTTATGTACGATTCTGCAACCTTTACCAATATGCCGTACTTGTTTTCAAGTTCGCGAAACGTGACGAAAGATTTCAAGTTCTCTATGCTTTTCTCGATCCTCCTTGTGACCAGGAAACCTTTGGAGTAGTATTTGGTTGCCGTTTCGATGTCGTTGAGCAGGGATGGGAAAATTTCGTGGAGCAGGTGTTTGAGCCACTCCTGCCCTTGCACCTCCCCTATCTCCTTGAGAGCGTTGCCCGTCCCAATGAGTTCTGGCGGAAGGCCGCATGAGTACAAAGCTGCGGTGAATTTTATCACCCGCGGCAACTTCTTCAGAGACTCGGTCTCAAGGCCTTCCATCACTTGCGCGATGTTCTTATCAGGGCAGTAAGCCGCGAGGTCCTTTATGTTCCTCAATTCCCTATAATAGCGCACTTCCTCAGAACCTAGGATCCTTTCCCTCTGGTCCGGTACGAACTGCGCGACCATCATGACCTTTTTTGTTATTTCCGAAATTTCTTGCAGGTAGTTCTTTGCGAATATCATTATCGACGCGACTATCCTCCTCCTCTCATCCGAGCCGAACCTTATAGCTTCATTTTTTATTGAAGACCTGATCATCTCGTTCAGTTCGATGGTCTTCTCGCTTCCATGATCGTACCTCATCCCGGACTGGATCGTGTAGGTTCTAGTTCCCTTGTATTCCTCCAGGAAATTTCTTGCGTTTTCAAGGCATATGTGACCCCTGAACGGCAGAGATCCGCCACCGAATATCGGGTATACGTCCAAGCCAGCCTCTTCAGCGGCAACCTGGCAGTCGGAAAGAGCGACTTTGCACGAAAGGGCCGACGCAGGATGCCCGTAAAGTAAGGCTGTCTCGGATTTTCCTAGGAAAACCCTCAAGTAATCTTTTATGTTCGCAATCTTCGCGAATTTCGTCACGACTTCCCTGGTGGAGAGGAGTCCGGAAACCCCTTCGAAGAGGGGGATGATCCTGAGCCTCTTGCCCGCCCTCGGGATTTTGAGCTCGCTCTCTACTACCCCAAAAAGGCTGTTCGCCCTCTCTTCGCACTTGACCAACTCCTCCACGGTGTTGGTCATCGCTTGCACGATCTCCAGGACCCCCTGCTCTCCCGTCGAAGTGATCGAGTAGTAGATCCCTTCCAAGACGGCGAAAAGCGTCATGAACTGCCTGAACGGTTCCTCCGAAAAGTCGCTGACCATCCTCGGGGTGATGAACACGTCCTTTCCCGGAACGAGCCCCTCCTGGGTCAAACGGAGGACTATCTGGCCTATCTGGTGGTAGGGCGTGAGTTTTCCCATGTAATCGACCATGTATTCGTCGCACCCGAGTCCCTGGGTCGGCTTCTTCAGGGAGTGCACCGCTTCCTCCGGTTCCTCCCTCACTGGAACGAACCTGGTCGCCGAATCTGGATGCTGCGTCGCCATCGTGAACGGGACTTTGCGCATGCCTCAAATCCGCCCCTCGAACTAGAGCATCACGTCCCTGTCTCGTTTTTAACGCCTTGCTTTCCAACCATCCGCAGGGCAGCCTCGTTTACCACGTTCAGGGGCCTTTCCCCCCTCATGACCCGCAGTACGTTTTCGGCGCAGAACTCCATGCCGGCTTCGAAGAACTCGCGGGTCCAAGAAGCTTGGTGCAGAGAAAGCTGGGCGTTCTCGAGCTTCAATATCTCGTTCCCCGGATCGACCGGTTCCCTGCTCCACACGTCGACAACCGCGTGCCTGATCGTTTTCTCCTTCAACGCCGTTCTCAGCGCTTCCTCGTCCACTACCGGGCCCCTCGCCGTGTTTATGAGGGTTGAGGTGGGCTTCATCAAACCCAGCTCTCTTGCGCCGATCATCGCTTTGGTCTCCTCCGTCAGCGGCACGTGGATCGTAACGACGTCGGAAGCCGACAGGAGCTCCTCGAGGCTGACGGCCAGCGCTCCCGCGTCCCCGGCGGCTTTCGGATCGACGTACGGATCGTGGACCAGAATCCTGACTTTGAAAGGGCCAAGCAACCTGGCAACCTCCCGCCCTATCTTGCCGAACCCGATTATGCCGACGGTCTTTCCGCTGAGCCTCTCACCCACGAGGGAGGGCCTTTCCGACCAAGCGCCCCTCCTCGCGGCTGAATCTAGCCTGGCAAAACCCCTGAGGGAGGATATCATGGAACCAACCACGAACTCCGCAACGTCCAAAGAATTGATTCCGGGAATGTTGCAGACGTAGATGCCCCTCCTCCCGCACTCCTCGGCTGCTATCGTGTTGAATCCCACGCCAAATTTTTGGACTACGCGGAGCCCTTCCGCGCCTACTAGCGATTCTTCAAGCAAGAAAGAATCAGCGATTATGACCGCGTTGCAGCCCTTCAACTTCCCTGGCGGCACCTTTTCGTAGAAGACGGGTGAAACTTCAACTTCTGCATGAGGGCTTAATTTCTCGACGGCGACGTCCGTGCACGGGATGGGCTCGGCTATCCAGACCTTGAACATCAAGCCCCAAAAGCGAGAAGGGTTTTTGAGCGTTGCTATCGGATTGGCGCCTCTGGCTAATTCCGGCCCTAACGCGAACCGGCGACCGCTGCGCATATTTATGCCGATGCCCGGCCAAGCTGCCAAGGGTCTTTGAGCCTCAGGTGGTTTGATGGGCGTTTGGTCCGGAAGGGACGTTGCGAAGCACGTCAAAGGGCCGTGCAGGGTAAATCCGGGGGGCGTGGACCTCGCGCCTAAGCAGGTTACTAGGCTCCCCAGGAGGACGGCCGTCCTTCACGGAGAAAGGAGGGGGTTCTTCTTCGGCGGCGCGTTTGTGGACCACGAGAAGGCGAAGTCGATCTGCAAGCCGGACAAGCTGGGCTATTACCGCCTGAAGCCCATGACGCTGTACGAGTTAAGGTTCCCGCTTGTGGAGGTTCCCCTAACCGCAACCGGGCTTTGCTTTCCAAGGTCAACCCTGAACAGGCTCGGCATAATAAAAGCGGAGACGGCCGTTCTTGACAGCGGCTACAAGGGCGAGTTCGTGCAGACGCTCTTCTCGTTATCGCCGGTCAAGTTATACAAGGACGAGCCGTTGGTGCAGCTCGTCTTTTTCCAAAACGTTAGGCGCGCAAAAGAAGGTTACCGCGGTAGGTACCAAGGCGAAAAAGCCGTTTAGGTTGAATGGTTTACGCCACATGCCTATTTTCAAGCACCTTGACAGCCGCGGCGCTGAAAATGGAACTCGAACAGCGCTTCACACGCGCATGGACGAAAATAGGACAGGAAGCGCGATGGTCGCGTCGCAGTAGACCGTGCAAGCCTTCGCGTTTCTTGATATTTTCCCCCAGCTTACCGCCTCCTCGAGCGTGGCTCCAGACAGCCCGCCGAACTCCGGCCTGTCCGTCGTGATCTGGAGCGCGTAGTCTAAGGGCTTTTCAGCGAAGAGCGAAGACTGGAGGATGAAGTTTTTCGGGACGCCCCCGCCCAGTATTATGGCGCCCGTCTTTGCCCTACGCGACCTCAATTCGAATTGAAGGTCGAGGATGTAGTCCAGATCCTTGAAAGGATCGACTTTCACGCCGTGAAACCGGCTGAACATCCAAACGTGCAAGCCCAGTATCGAGTCGGTAAAGGCCGGAACCAGCACCTTGACGTTCGCCTCGTGCGCGGCCCTCAGGATCGAGCCCTCGTCCCTTAATCTCGCGCCTATCTCGCCAAGGAGTTCGTGAGACCCGTATTGGCCCGCCGGGATCTCCCTGAGCAACCTCCCGATCCTCCTTTCAAGTTCCACGAAACCTTCGTTCGTGGTATAGAAATCGTAGATCCTGCAAAGGCCCCTCTTTCTCAGGGCATAATCGCTCACCCGGCCCTTGATTTGGAAATGCCTCGCTCCGAAAGCCATCGAAAGATCGTGGGTTACGTTCGCTCCCGACGAGACTATGACCGACACCCACTTCCTCCTGACCATCTCAACTAAAATTTTCCTGAGGCCGGCAGGCACGAGCGCTCCGGCCAAACCTAGGAAGTTGAAGCTCCCGTTCGGCTTCACCATCTCGGAAAGCACCTCCCTCGCTTCGCCCATTTTTCTAGCGTTGAATGCGGTCCACCTCATGCTTTTTACGAGCTCCTCCACGCTTCTGGCCGCCTCGACCTCCCGAATCCTGGCCGATGACGCCGCTTTTGGCAATTCGACCCGACGGCCCAAAGCAACCACAACCCCGTTTAACATGTCGACGTGCAAAAAACGCCTGTAATATCCTTTCTCCGGAAGCCGCCTTTCCCGCAACCTTCCAAAAGCCTCCGCGCTCCAGGCTATGGAGGATGGCCCGCCATGCGCCTCGAGCGCCGGTTCTAGGGTTCGCTTTCTCTCCTCCACCGCGACCAAAACCCGGCAACTTTGGGCAGAAAGCCCTTCGCGAAATCGCCCTCCCAAGGCAAAAACCACTTGCGCCGCCACCATAAGGCCAAGTTTTCACGAATAAGACAGCGGTTTAATATAGGAAGCAACTAAAAGCCGCACGGGGCTTGCGGATTGGCAAGTTTGAAGGGAGCGCGCGTTTCGAAGGCCTTGAAGGAGCCCGAGGGGTCCGCGATCAGCACGGCAGGATGGCTGTACTCCAAGAACGTCCTCGGGAAGTTGATCTTCCTCAGGCTCAGGGATTCAACGGGAATAGTCCAGGTCGCTGTCCGGGCGGAAAACGTTGGAGAAAAGGCATTTGAAGCGCTAAAGGGGTTGCAACCGGAATCGACCGTTTCCATAGATGGCGTCGTGAGGAAAGATTCGAGAGCGCCCGGAGGGGTCGAGGTGCAGGCCAAAGCCGTGAGGGTCATATGCCCATCGGAAACCTTCCCGATAAGGCCGGGAGTAGGTAAAAAGTTCCTGTTGGACAACAGG
>JAFNJA010000011.1:10141-15397 GCA_017601265.1 Candidatus Brockarchaeota archaeon | reverse complement strand
CTTTTCAGGAGATGGCTGAGAAGGAACGGATATTACGAGATACACAATCCGAGCTTGATCACGGCAGCATGCGAGGGAGGCGCCACATTGTTCAAAGTCGACTATTTCGGGAAAAAAGCGTTCCTGACGCAGAGCGGGCAACTGTACAACGAAGCAGCCATAACCTCCCTGGAGAAGGTCTTCTGCCTCCAGCCATGCTTCAGGGCCGAAACCTCAAGGACCATGCGCCACCTGACGGAGTTCTGGCAGCTCGAGATAGAGGAAGCTTTCGCCACCCAGGAGGACATGATGAAGCTGGAGGAGGAGATGATCTCCTACGTTACCAAGGAGGTGGCTTCGTCGAAATGGAACGAGTTGAGGAAGGTCAACAGCTCTTTCAAGCCGTTAGAGCCTCCCTTCAAAAGAATCACCTACGACGAAGCCCTCGAAGCCTTAAGCCACGCGGGCTTGGAAGTGCAATGGGGCTCCGACCTGGGCGCCGACGAGGAGAGGAAGCTTTGCGAAATAGTCGGCTCGCCGGTATTCGTAACGCGGTTCCCGGCCAAGACGAGGGCATTTTACCACAAGCCGGACCCAGACAGGCCCGAGGTCGTGCTGAGCCACGACCTCCTGATATGGCCCTACGGCGAGATCGTCGGGGGCGGGGAGAGGATCGACGATTACGAAACCCTAAGGAGGAGGATCGTTGATTTCGGCCTAGATCCGGGAGATTACAAATGGTACTTGGACCTGAGGAGGTACGGCTCGGTCCCGCACTCCGGATTCGGGCTCGGAATAGAGAGGTTCCTTTCGTACGTGTGCAATCTGCCTCACATTAGGGAAGCGGCGATGTTCCCGAGGACGCCCGCGAGAATATACCCATGACTCCGGTGGACGCGCGAAGTCTCGTCACGCGATGCGGCAAAACGGATTAAACCCAACCTTATCGGGGCAACATCTTTCCCCATCGGCCGCGGGCATCGTGCAGGCGTCAACTAGGCGGATGGAATCGCCAAACCGAAAAAGGTGAAGTTAAAAAGCCCGGCTCGGGCTTCGCGTTACGAGGTAAAGCGATGAGGGTGAAAGTAAAAGTCTTCGGAGACCTCGCGAAATCCCTCGGCAAGGAAATGGTTTTGGACCTTCCCCAGGGATCCACGGTAGGAGACCTCCTTGCTAAATTGGGCAAGAGGAAGGAGCCTGCCTTGGACGGAGATTCAGGCAATGGCGCAAAGCAAAGCTTGGTCGTGCTCGTGGGAGGGTTAAACGTCCGATTCCTTGACGAGGAAATGACGAAGCTGAACGACGGTGACACGGTAAGCTTGCTTCCCCCCGCTGGAGGTGGATGACTTGGCCTTGACCCCCAGCCTCGTGCCGCATACGTCTTGGAAGGTGGAGGAGAGATGATATCCGTGAGGGACGCGGCCAAGGATTTCCTCAACGAGGTCGGGATTACGCTCGACGATATCTTGAACCAAATGGACGAAGACCCGGAAGGGATCGACGAATCCCTGAGGAAAAGGATTTGGCTCGACGACACGTCGGCGAGGAAACTCGAATCGTCGCTGAGCAGCAGGCACCTAAACTACCTGATATTCGTGCTTCAGACCTTCTACATCATAAATCCATCTGGCTTGTACAAATCGATGTTCATAATCCCGACCAGGGAATCGGTCATGAGGGGCGAAAAAGCCACGATCGAAGGAGTGCATCTCGTCTTGAAGGCTTTGGGCATCAGGCCCATATCGTAGATGAAAAACCCTCTTTTCGCCGAATCTCGAACAAGCATGGCGCAGCGCACGCGGCAAGGCCGCGCAGCCGAAGGAAAGGGATTTATCTGCCCAAGGCGCCTAACAACCTTGGAGATAACGCATGCCGGATCGGTACCTGAGCGCAGAGGGAATGAGAAACTGGGCCCAGCTGAAAAAGTTGGAAAATGAAAGGCACAACTTGGAGAAAAGGATCATGGAGCTCACGAAAAAGCTCCAGAAGGTCGAGGCAGAAATCCACAAGCTGGGCGGGTTGTAAGCCTGCCGAAACTTATTCTGAAAAACGTCGGTCGCTCGAACCTAGGATGGTAGGCTTAACTCCGCCCTGCAGCTTGTTTATCTGGCCTTCGATTTTCGACACTTCGGGTTCGCCAAAGTGCACCTCGATCAAGATTTTGGCGCCGTACGTTTTACCCGCGCCAAGTTTCACGACCCTTCCCTTCGTTCTTTCGAACTTCCTTCTGTTGGGGTAGTTCGTCGCCGGCTCGAGCCCAACCACGTAGCCGTCCTGAAGTCCGGAGGTGCATTTCCAGAGCGTGAAGTACGGTAGTTCGCTCCTCAAAAACGAGATGCTCGTGGCTTTGTTGCCTTTCTTGTTGGTCAGCATAACCCTCGTCCTTCCATCCTCGTCCCATACCGGTTCTACGAAGTACACCTGCTCGACGAACCCGGGTTGCGGGGGGCCGAACGCGTTCCATTGCCGGACGCCTTCCTCAGCCCTTCCGTCCCTTGGCGCAACCGTTCGAACGGCGGCCACGAGCTTGGACCCGTCCTCGAGGAACGGGCTGCCGTAGTTGCAGTGGTACAGGAGCTGCATCTCCCAAGGCGTCGACCTCCTGTTCTCCACCAAGTCCTCGATGCTGATCCAATTGCACCCCGTGTTCGTAGAGATCTTCGATGCCATGCATAGGTTGGCCCCAAACATCGATCGCTCGCAAACGGTCCCGACCACCGAAAGTTCGTAGGGCGGATCTAAGCCGATTTTTACCGCGACGTAATCCGCTGGAATGTTGGCGATCTTTCCGTGCAAATTCAGATCGACCTTCTTCTCGTTTCCCATGTTGTCTATTATCGTGTCCTCGCCGGGCGCGCCGTTGCTCTCAAGCCCGCAACGCACGATCCATTCGTTGAACCCGTCCAGGAAGCCAAGCCCTCCCCTGTCCTCCAGCCTGACGTGGCGGGGGTGGACGGGGATCTTTACTGGCGATTCCCACCCCAATGGGTAGCCTTCAAACTTCCCTTTCCATACGCCCATGCCCCTCGTGGGAACGACCGTGAACGATAGCCGCCCGTTGTTCACCTCGACGATGTCTACGCCGTCTTGCAAACCTCCTCGCAGCCGCTTCTTCTCGATGCTCCACCCTTCGGCGCCAAGGGGGAGTTCTTCGGAAGAGATCCTCCAATAATCTTCGAACAAACCTTTTTCAGCGTCCATCAGGATTTTGACTAACTCCCTCTTCATTTTCCGGCGGTCCCCTCGTCGTACGAATCGTCTTTTATCTCTGTCGCAGGAGTTTCCTGGGTTTAGACTCTAGCGCGGCGATCCGCACAATTCACTTAGGCGTATGAGTTTGGCGGCAGCTGGGCTTCTATTCGTCGCTTTCAGTCCTTCTTCGCAGAAGGGCCCTCAATCCCTTCGGTTTGTCCTCCCTTTCAGGTTCCTCTGCCTGTCCTTTCTCTTCCTCAGCCTGGCTACGGATATCTTGGTGCCCTTGTATGGCTTGCTTGACGCCTTCCAATAGTTTGTGGTAGGAAGAGCTGAGTTCAAGGTGTTTCAGCAAAAGTTCCCGGTTTTTCTCCTCGGATTCTTTCAACTTTTCCGACGTCGCCGCTATCCTCGATTCCATGTCTTTGATCCTCTGCCTCAACCCCTCCACCTCGGGCCTAAGGCTGTCGAGTTCCATCTTCATTGATCGGTTGTCCTTGTTTAATTCCTCGTAGTTTTCCAACAGGGCCCTGTTTTCTTCCTCCAGGCTCGCGTATTTCCGGGCCTCCTCTTCGTACATCCCCTTCATTTTTGCCATTTCGATTTTAAGGCGCTCCAACTCTTCCAGGGCGCCCTTGTGCGCCTTGTTCAGCAGATCGAACTCTTTTTGGAGGCCCTCGTGCGCCTTGGCGATGCCCTTCAACTTGTTCGCTTCGTCCAGTTCCTTTCTCAGCTCCCTGACTTCTTTCTTGTAGTTGTCCCTCTCCTTGGCTACCTCGTTGTAATTCGCCAAAGTCTCTTTTTGGGATTGGAGGATCTTCTTGTCTTCCTCGTAAAGCCTCTGCATTTTGGCATACTCCTCCCGCAATTTCTTGTCTTCTTCAAGGACCTGCCTCAGGTTTTCCCTCTCCCTCAGCAGCTCCTGGTACGATTTGCTGATCTCGCTTTCCCTCGATTGGATGGCTTGAAGTTGCTTCGAGATTTTACCAATTTGTTCGTCCTTTTCTTTCAACGCAGCCTCGAGCCTTTTAGCGTCTTCTTCGAGAAAGCGATTGGATTCCGCGAGCTTCACGACGGCCTCTTCTTTGCCCTTCAGCGCCGTCCTAAGGTCGTTCCTTTCCGATACGACGCGCTCGTGTTCCGCCTTCAGGTACTCGTACTGCCTGAGAAGGCTGTCGTGCATGGCCCGTGCTCCTTCGTATTTTTTCTTGAACTCTTCTTTTTCACTCCGCTCTTGCGGCGTTTCCCCCAGTATGATCTTGGTCCCACATTCGGTGCAGTAAAATTGTTTGTCGGTAGCTTCCTTCCCGCATCGGCTGCAGAATACCAATTTCAAGCCTCCACAGGAATTTCGCTCTACCATCCTGCCGCGTCTGGTGGCGCTTTAATGTCTTGCTGTTGGCAATATTTTAAAATCCCAGCCCACAACTGCTTATAAGGAAATTCAAGGAGGGTTAAGTATTATGCGTTCTAGTAATATTTATTCTTGTTCGTTTGCGGAATTTCTGACAAGCATGCGAACACCCAAATCAGAAGGTAAATATCTCGTGACTGCGCCAACCTTTTTCCAACTTGTTGGCGCTCAATATCGGTTGCTGCGGTTGGGCCGTGAAAGGTGGCAGAAACGCGTATTTCAGGTCTTTTAAGCTCGTTGAAGTGCAGAGCACTTTCTACAAGCTTCCAAAGATAGAGACGGCGCGGAGGTGGAGGGAAGCTTCCCCCCAAGGTTTCGAATACGCCGTGAAAGCCTGGCAGGCGATCACGCACCCGTTAACCAGCCCAACTTGGAGGAGGGCCAAGGAAAAAATCCCAGCGTGGAAGGCCGACCGGTACGGCTATTTCAGGCAATCGGATGAAAATTTCCAAGCTTGGGAGAAAACCAAGGCCGTTTGCGAGGCGCTTAACGCGAATGTCTGCGTTTTCCAGTCTCCTGCCAGTTTCGGCCCAACGGATCGGAATTGCGAGAACATCTCTGGATTCATGAGTAGCATAGAAAGGGGTAAATTGCTGATCGCCTGGGAACCCCGTGGGGAATGGAGGAAACAAGGGGACAAGGTAAGGAAAATTTGCGACAGCCTCGATTTG
>JAFNJA010000011.1:5097-10131 GCA_017601265.1 Candidatus Brockarchaeota archaeon | reverse complement strand
CGGAAAGAGACTTGATGGAGCTCCTCGGGATCGTTCGGGAGATGGGCAAGACCAAAGACAGAATCTACGTGCTTTTCAACAACCTCTCGATGGCAAGCGACGCGAAAAGGTTCATCGAACTGGCGGAAAAAGCGGAACTTATTTGAAGGATCTAACCAAACGAGCCCGCATCAACAACCTTTATGTGAACGCGAACAGGTTTTTGCGAGGAGTAAGTCTGGAGTATTGGGGCGATGGGAAATATACGTACCGTGTTAGGCGATATCGATTCCAAGCGCATGGGATCAACGCTCCCTCATGAACATTTGTTCTTCGATTTGAGAGGGCCCTCGCTTCCAGTAGTCGTTCAATATGACAGGGAAGAGGTGGTGAACAAGGTACTTCTTTCCCTTCTTGCCCTTAAGAAAAGGGGCGCGTCAACTCTCGTGGAGTGCTCGACGGGGGGCATAGGCAGGGACCCGGTAATCTTGGAAACTTTGGCAAGGAAGAGCGGCATAAACGTGCTGGCTCCCGCGGGTCTTTACAAAGAGGCTTTCATGCCCAGCTGGGTAGGAAGCAAGAGCGTCGACGAGCTTGCAGGCTGGATGAGGAAGGACATCACGGAAGGCATCGGCGGGACCTCCGTGAAGGCGGGGTTCATAAAACTCGCCGCTAGCGACGATGGCTTAACGCCGCTTGAGGAAAAAGTGCTTAGGGCTGCCGCCAGAGCGGCAAAGGATACCGGAGTCGCCATATCGGACCACACCACGAATGGGCGGGTACTCCTGCAAGAGGTGGAGGTTTTGAAGGAGGAGCGTTTCGAACTGGAGAAGTTCGTCTGGGTTCACGCGCACGCGGAGCCTGACTTCGCGAAGCACGTCGGCGCGGCAGAGATGGGAATCAACGTCGAGTACGACGCCATAGGAAGCGAGATCGCCGACGGTTTTTTCATCGAACTCGTCAAGCGGATGGCATCAAAGGGCCACGAAAGGCGCATTTTGATCTCGCAAGACGCTGGAGGTTACAATTTGGGCGAACCTGGAGGGGGAAATCCCAGGGACCTTTGCTACATCTTCGACAAGTTTCTGCCAAAAATGGAGGAAGAAGGCATGAATGACCTGATATCCGTGTTAATGGTGGAAAATCCGCGCAGGATCTTCGAGCTTTGACAAAAGGAGCCGCGAATTTACCCGGCACGGCGGTTTGCGGGGGAACCCTAACCCTCAAGGAAGGCGAACGGAATCGCCGAAACGAGGAAAAGCACCGTTACCAAATAGAAAGGGAAACCGGATCCGAGGCCTTCCCAGATCGGCCCGCTCAGGGCGGAGCCCAAAGCCATTCCAACCCACATGGTGGTGGCTGAAATGCCGTTGACCAACCCCCTCCTTTCGCGAGGCGTCAGCTCCATCATCAGCGATTGGTACGCGGGCCACGCGACGTTCATTATAGCGCCGCCTAGGAACAGGGAAAGGAGAAGCACGACAAGGTTCCAAGAGAGCGGCACGAGGGCGTTGAACGGAGACGAGAGGACCAAAGTCAGGATGATCAGGTTCCTCTTGCTGTACCTCTCGGCTATCTTCCCGCCGGGAAGCTGGACGATCGCCGCGGGCAGCCCGGTCCCAAGGGCGTAGACGATGCCCAATTGGGTAAAGTCGACGTTGAACCTCGTGGTTATGAAGATGGGCAGCAACGGAGGGAGCAGGCCGAACCCGATCCCTTGAACCACGTTCACGACCGAAAAGACCGCGATGACTTTCAAAAGCGCCCTCTGGTATCCCGAAGGAGATGTCGAAAAATCCCTTTGCTTGGAACCAGTCTCGCGAATCAAGACCGCCAAAAGGAAGGTCAAGGCGTAAAGGAGGAAGCTGGCCAGGAAGGCGGACTTGATGCCGAATGCGTCAGCCACGAATCCGCCCAGAAAGGGACCGAGCGTCATTCCGAACAACATCCCCGATATCGCCCAGCCGTAAGCGCTCGCCATCCTGTCCGGCGAAGCGTCCGCCACGATCGTCCAGCGTATCGAACCGCTGAGGCCGGTCGCGATCCCCGCGAGAAGGGACCAAGGAACGAGGCCGATCCAGTTGCCCGTGAACATGTACATGATCGGGGGCAGGACGCCTATTGAGGCGCCAATCGCGTGCAGTTTCCTCCTCCCGAACCTGTCAGACAGCCAGCCGCTCGGAATCTGCAAGAAAGCGGCGGCGATGTTGGAAGCGGCGAAAACGAGGCCGAGCTCCGTCATCGTCGCTCCAAGGTCTATGATGTAGATTGGCCACACGGGGCTCAATACACCGGCGGCAGCGGAGGTCGTAGCGAATATGCCCGTGATTATCGCGATGTCGCGGTTCCAAGTCGCTTTCACAGGCACCATGCACCCGCAAAGTGCCACGACTGCTAAATGCGCTGTTTAAGTCTTTTCAGGTTGACGCCGCCTAACGCACAGTCGGAGAGCAGTGGTCTTGGAATCCTGACGATAGCAGCGCGCCATCTTCCGTTTCCCATCTTGGCAAACGTGTTCGATAACGATGCGCAGAAGAAGATTTAACTGGGCGGTCACAAAAAGGGTTGGCTAATGATGGATGCCCAAACGAACCTTAAGCAGGCTTTGCCTTTTTCTGGGTTTCTTGCATCGAAGAATCCATCCGCTGTTGCGCCGGAGGCCTCGGCAGAAGGAAGTGATGCTTACAGTGCGGCAAGCCGATCCTCCATTATTCCGAGTGAAACCTTCTGCTGGTCAATCGAGATCGTCATTCGGGGCGAGAGGTAGTTTATCTTTGCCGACCCGAAACAACCCGGGTAGCGGTCCGTGTACCTCTTCTCCCATATCAAATAATCTTCGATGCTTAGGTGGGATTCGAAGAGGAGCGTGTTGAACCTTCCCTCGCTTATCCTGTAAGCAAGAGTAACGTGAGGGTCCTGAGCTATATCCTCCATGATCTGTTCCCTCGATCCCTTTATTTCCACCATCGAAAACACGAGCAGGAAGTTAGGTGGAACGAAGAAAGACGGGAACCTGCATACAGGATCGAGGATCAGGCCCGAGGCCATCAGCTTTGATACCCTCTTCGCTATCGTCCTCCGATGGATACCAAGCTCCTTCGAGAGGTAGTTCTCGTTCAGTTTGATGCCTTGGCCATTCACAAGGTTCCGGAGGACCCTTAGGGCCAACTTGTCAAGATCGTAGCCGTTGATCTTGATCTTATTCTCCTTCTCGAACTCCTCCTCTATGAGCGCCATACCGGCAGCCGGGTCGTACTTCTCAATCAGCTGATTGGAGAAGTAGTAAACCGTGGAAGGGGCCCTCTCACCCCTGCCAGGTATCTTGTTCTCCCGCACGAGGTTGTCCCTCCATATGTGGTAGTGCCAAACGCTCTTGTGGAATTCGAACAATATGGTGTTGTACTCTCCCTCCCTGACCCTGAAGGCCGCGAAGACGTTCTTGTCCTTCATGAGCCACTCATTCACCTTCTCGCTGTCTGGAAGATCGGCGTAAGCGGCCACCAGGAGGGGATACTCGACGAAGAGCCCGAAGAACGGAAATACGGGTCGATCTACGATCCTATGCGAGAGGAGATTCCTCACCCTCTCCCTTATGCTGTTCCTGTGCCTCCTCAAGTGCCTTGCGAGGTAGCTCAGGTTGACGTCCAAGCCGTTACCCGAGCAGATGTTCTTGAGCAGCAGGAGGTTCAGCTTGTCATTGAGCATATCCGCTATGGTTTCTTGCGAAACTGAACGCAGTTTCGACGTAGAATGGGCTTGGAGTGTCATATCCGCCGCAAATTCACAACGTCTAATAGTAGATATAATATATATAATTTGCCGCGCTCATAGCATATTAGATTCCAGCTAAGCAGATAGTTAAGTTCTCTCCTTTCTCTCCGAGTCTTATAAACTAGGTATCTGTAATGCACCGGATGGGCTAATAGACCGTAAATTTCGACTATCGCCGCCGTATCCTAGGGCCGTGGAACATTAGGAGTATGGCAAAGCCTTTCATGTATACCGATAGCACCCCAACTCAACCGTTGAAAGCTAGTAGCAGAGTGATTATTGTTTTCTCGTTCGGCTCCAACCGCGTATTAACTCTTGGAGGATTCTTGCCGTGCCCTCTCGCTTGAGTTCCTCCATCAAAGCTCTTAGGTTTAACCTTTCTCGATGCAAGAATGCTTCGAATGTCTGACTTGTCTCTTTTGGTCTACTGTTAGCCTAATCGTGCGTAGCTTTAAGGATGAGATCTTCAGTTTTCTAGTAGAAAACTTTTCCAAGGCGCTAAACCGGAATGTCTTTGATTACCTGGCCATTGGCACCACGAGATGGCTCATGAGCGCTATGCATGACCGGCATAGAGAGGCGCGACCGGTCGTATCGCTAGCAATCTCATTCGGCATAGCACAAGGTTGGATTATTAAGATAACGGAATCGATCCTTCAACCAGCACAACACGCCATCCCAGAATTCCTCTCACGCGCGTTCCTGAGCTAAGCCTTCAGAACATATCCGCTATCAATTTCAGCGAATATATCATTATTTTTAACATAGGATAGCTCTAGAATATCATATCCGTCAGAAAATGCTAGATTAAATAGTAAATATGATATATATCAGCTCGCCATACCCATTACGTTTCTGCGAAGAATGAACGATAGAACCTCTGTCTCTAAGCCAAACCCAATCGCCGCTCTTTTCAAAGAGCGCCAGGACGAGATCGCAAGCCGAGGGGCGAAGCCCATTTTCGAAAGGTACCGAATAGAGGTGAAGGAGGCCCCTACGAAGTTTAGAGTGCCTTCGAAATTCCTAGTCAAGCGATACAGCAACTGCATCAACCTCCAAGAATGCGTTGAGGCCTGCATCTATGGCGTCCACAGGGTTCGCGAAGATGGTCAGATAGATGAGCCAATAAGCTATAGCTGCCGGGGTTGCCATGTATGCGCGATGGCATGCCCGAAGGGCGCCATCTCGGTCGGGATCAACCCGGAATTTGAGAAGTTGGGCAACTCCTACTTCACGCCAGAAAGGTTGGAGACCATCTATTACGAATCGGAAACCGGCAGAGTT
>JAFNJA010000011.1:3963-5087 GCA_017601265.1 Candidatus Brockarchaeota archaeon | reverse complement strand
GCAAGGGTTTCGATGGCATCTGGTTCGATTTCTCCGAGATAGTAAGGCCAACGAGAGATGGGATACATGGCAGGGAGTACATCTCCACCTCCGTTGATCTTGGAAGGAGATTGCAGCGCTTGGAGTTCGATGAGGCGGGCAAGTTGATTTCCAATGTGCCCAGAACCGTCGAGATCCCGGTGCCCATCATACTTGATGCTCTAACCAGTAGGACCGGAAGGGGCCTTCAGCTCGCCTTGGCAAAAGCAGCTGCAGCCCTCGGGACATTTGCTGTTGTGAACGCAAGAGAGCGTTCGGAGGACTTGGAAGTGTATGGCCATAACCTGATACCAAGGATGAGAGCTGATGAGGTGGCTGAATTCGAGGATCTGGTGAGGAGATCAAGAATAGTGGAGTTGGAGCCCGGAGAGGGAGCGCTAAGCGATTCTCTCAAGAGATTAAAGGAAGCAAATCCTTCAGCTCTTATCTCAATAAGGTCAAAGTACGAAGAGAGGTCCGGAGCACGGGCTGAGGAATTCCTAAAGATAGGAGCAGACATAGTTCATTTCTACATTGATGAAGAAGCGGTTGAGAAAGATCCAGATGTGGTGAAGGAAGCGATTCAGCGCACGCATTCGTACTTAGTTTGTAGGAAGGTGAGGGATGAGATAAGTCTAATATCGGGTGGAGGGATTGCCGAAGCTTCGCACGTCCCAAAATCCATAATCCTCGGAGCCGATGCCGTCTCCTTGGGGCTCGCATACCAGATAGCCCTCGGTTGTAAAGTTTGCTACGGGAAGGAGCACTCGCCGGATTGTCAGATTAGAGTCGCAGAAAAAGATGTCGATTGGGCCTCTCAGAGGATCGTAAACCTGGTGAGCTCATGGAGGGACCAGCTTTTGGAAGTTCTTGGAGGGATGGGATTGCGCGAAGTGAGGAGGCTGAGGGGCGAGGTCGGCAGGGCGATTTTGCATCAAGAACTTGATGCTAGAATCTTCGGCGGTTGGGAGCGATGCAAGTAGAAGAACTTTCGCTAGAGGCGAGTCGCGCGCCTCCAAAGATGGCGGCCTTCTCAGGGAAGTACGAAGTCATACTGGACAGATCCAAATGCACACTATGCGGAATCTGTTCCGAAGCATGCCCCC
>JAFNJA010000011.1:0-3953 GCA_017601265.1 Candidatus Brockarchaeota archaeon | reverse complement strand
GCCGAACGGCTATATCCGTCTAGTCAATCCAAAGGGCGTATGCGTCGGCTTTGGTTGCCGATCATGCGTTGAGCTCTGCCCTGCTGGCGCTCTTACGCTGAAGCTCAACCCTGAGTACGTGGCTCTAGGAGACAGGAGGTGGACCGCCGGCCTCATACTGTCGACTTGGGAACAGGCTGAAACCGGAAGTCTGTCCGGCAGGTACGAGTCCAATATCGGGAACTCCGGTGGCGGTTTCGATCGAATGAGGTTTGATTTCGAGTTTGAAGACGAGTCCAGAGAAAAGAAATTTGAGGAAAGTGTCGCCGATACTTCGATAGTTCTGAATAAGAGGGGAGACGGGAGGCCGAAAATAGAGATCCCAATCCCAGTTTATAGTGCTGACATGTCCTTCGGGTCCGTCAGCCTAAACGTGATGCTTGCGAGAGCCATGGCCGCGAAGGCCTTGAACACCTTCACGAGCACTGGGGAAGGTGGCTATCCTGATGAGCTGTTGCCATACAAAGACCACATCATAACTCAGGTAGCTACGGGACATTTTGGCGTTAACGCTCGGACGATCAAAAGGGCAAGGGTGGTTGTGCTGAAATACGCCCAGGGCGCAAAACCAGGATTGGGCGGACATCTGCTTGCCGACAAAGTCACGCCTGAGGTTGCGAGGATTAGAGAAGTTGTCCCAAACATAAGCTTGTTTTCACCATTTCCATTCCACAACGTCTATTCCGTTGAGGATCACTACAGGCACGTCCAACTGATTAAGGACATAAACGCTAGAGCGCTCGTTTCCGTAAAGGTTTCAACGCCCATAGATATCGACATGGTTGCGATTGGAAGTTATTATGCTGGTGCAAACATCTTGGAGGTAGATGGTAGCTACGGAGGAACCGGTGCGGCTCCGGAAGTAGCCAAGAAGAACATTTCCATGCCGATCGAGTACGCGATACCTATAGTCCACAACTATCTAGTGAAGGAGGGAGTAAGGGACGAGATCGTATTGATGGCCAGCGGTGGAATAAGGACGGCCTTCGATGTTGCAAAGGCCATCGCGCTGGGCGCCGATGGTGCCGTTATTGGAACGGCTGAACTAATCGCGCTGGGCTGCAAAAGGTGCGGCAATTGCGAAAGGGGAAGGGGGTGCCCATCGGGCATCGCCACCACAGATCCGGTTCTGGTGCATTACATCAATCCGGAGTGGGCAGCCAGGAGAATAGTCAACATGTACGGTTCATGGAAAAGACAGTTGAACAGCATACTTGCAAGACTTGGCTTGGGGAAGATAACGGAGCTGCGTCCGAGCGGCGAGGTGAGGTTCGAAAAGGGGAGGTTCAACCATCTCGTCCATCTGGATCACGTGAGGTGACCGCCATGGGACCGTTGAGGCAGGAATCATCCTCGCCTAGGACGATAGACATCAATCTGCCCAGTTTTCCTGCCTTTCGCGAAGTTGCGGAAGGAGGGTGCGGCGTAATAGGGGTTGCGTGCTCAGTTCCAATAAGGGGAAGACATTTGTTAAGGCCCCTTGCGCAGATGCACAACCGGGGGAATGGCAAGGGCGGAGGGATAGCTGCGGTGGGCCTTTCCTCAAAACGGATGGGAGTCCCGGATAGGCTCTTGCGGGATTCGTACTTGGTTCAAGTGGCGTACTTAGATACAGAATCGCGCGAGGAAGTTGAATCGAATTTCATCGACCCATATTACAACATCCATTCTAAAGAAAAAGTCCCTACGATCAGAGATTACAGGAAAATAGGGCTTTGCGTAAAACCGCCCGACGTTTGGAGATACTTC
Source organism: Candidatus Brockarchaeota archaeon (assembly GCA_017601265.1). Classification (GTDB taxonomy): domain Archaea; phylum Thermoproteota; class EX4484-205; order EX4484-205; family DTQO01; genus DTQO01. The sequence continues at coordinate 2,165 of JAFNJA010000011.1, read as the reverse complement.
GTCAACGCGAACGAGGATGCCTTGAAGGAGTTCGTCTTAAAGAATGGTCTCGAAGCTTCGGATGCTTCGGAGGCGGAAGATGAATTCGTCTACAGAAACAGTTTTCTGCTCAACGAGAGATATTACAGTTGCTTAGGCGAAAAAAAGGCATTCGTTCTTTCCCACGGAAAGAATATGGCGGTCTTCAAAATCGTCGGTTACGCCGAGCAGGTTTTGAAATATTACAAGCTCGAGGAGGTGGAGGCCCAAGTTTGGGTTGGACACCAAAGGTACCCCACAAAGGGCAAGGTTTGGCATCCAGGTGGATCTCACCCGTTCGTGGGATTGCACGACGCCCTTGTGCACAATGGCGATTTCGCAAACTACCATTCCATGACCGAATACCTCGCGCAAAGGGGCATACATCCCCTATTCTTAACCGATACTGAGGTGGCCGCTCTATACTGGGACTTATTGACAAGGGTCTATGGGTACCCATTGGAGTACGCGATCGAAGCCGTCGCTCCGACAACCGAAAGAGATTTCGCCATGCTTCCTGAAGAAAAGAGGAGGATCTACAAGGCTATACAGACGACGCACATCCACGGGTCTCCGGATGGGCCATGGTTTTTCATCATCGCAAGAAACGACGTTCGCAAAAGAAGGTTCCAGCTGATCGGCATAACGGATACATCGATGTTGAGGCCACAAGTTTTCGCGCTCCAAGAAGGGACTTTCAAGATCGGCCTCGTAGCTTCGGAAAGGCAATCGATAGACTCGATGCTTGAAAGTTTGGCCAGAGATGACGATAGGTTCAATTCGATGGCGGATCTGTATTGGTACGCGAGGGGCGGGAGCTACACAGATGGGGGAGCCTTCATCTTTACTGTCGAAGAAAACAAGAACCTTTTGTGCACAGACAAGTTCGGGAAAACGATATCAACTTTGGCGAAAAAAAATCTCGATGCATCGATACGGAGCGAATCGAAAAGATCGACAGAAATTTACGGAAAATTGCGCGGGCGGAAGCCCATCGAGTTCTTCAAAGATGTGGCAAGCAAACTTGGAGATTTGGATTTGGACGAAGTTTACTTGCTTGCTGAAAGCATGAAAAGGCGCGCGGGTAAGGGAGATGAAGGGATGATGTGCGCGATCGAGGTGCTCACACTCCTTATCGACAGAAAGTACGATATGGGAGACAAGAGGAGGAGCGAAGTGATCCCCATATTCGAAGAGGCGCTTTTCGATATCTTCGATTCAACGGGATCCTCGAGATCGAGTTCAAGCGGCTATCAACTTGTCGATTGGGAAAGAAGGGAGCTTACGAGCCCAACACCTACGAATAAGACGCTTGTAATCGACGCTATTGACTTCCCTCCGGAGGGAGAAGGAAGCCTTTGCGGGCTTCTCGAAGAAGCTTGTGAGCTCGGTTGGATGAAAGTCATCGCCTACAATTTCAGGGGACAAAGGAACTTCGGTGCGGGCCTTGTTACGGGACGAAAAGTCAGGATCGACATCTATGGCAGAGTTGGTGATTGCCTCGCCTCATTCGCGGACGGACCCGAATTCTACGTGCATGGAAGCGTCCAGGATTCCGTGGCTTATTGTTTCAGGTCCGGCAAGATAGCGATTTTCGGCGACGCAGGAAAGGCTTTCGAGTACGGTGCGAAGGGCGGTGTAGCTTACATCCTGGGCGATCTGATAGACAGGCCGTTGATCAACGCTGTCGGTAGCGCCAAAGCAATAGTAAACGGCTCGTGCATGGACTACATGGGAGAATCATTCATGGCTGCCAAGGGCTTCATCATAGTCAATGGGGTTAGGTTCGACGAGCAGGGTAGGCTTATTGAGAAGGAAACGCCTTATCACGGTGGAAACCTTCTCCCCCTTGCGGCTGCTGGTGCAGTATACGTGAGAGATCCCAGGAAGACCATCGGCGAGGACCAGCTTAACGGCGGGAAAATTGAAAGCATCACGAATGAAGATTGGAATAGGATACTCCCCCTACTCATGGAGAATGAGGAGCTGTTCGGAATAAGGGTTGAGGACCTTCTAAGGATCAACGGGATAGTCAGGAGGCCTGAGGAAGTGTATAGGAAGGTTGTACCGGTCCAGGTTGTCGCTTTAAGCAGATATGAGAGGGGTGATTAAGATCGAACATCATAGTCTTGATAAAACAGGTCCCT
>JAFNJA010000118.1 GCA_017601265.1 Candidatus Brockarchaeota archaeon | reverse complement strand
AAGCCGCAAAGTAGCTTACGGAGAGAACGACCAACAAAGGAGCAACGTATACCGCGTTGTATATCAACAGGTAGGCTACGACTTTTTCCCTAAACTGGTGAAAACTGGCAACGTAAACCATGGTTGGAAGGTAGACTTGACCCGTGCACATGAACTCGAAGAATGAAACTATAAACCCCGCAAGGGGCGATAGAAGATAAGCGTACCTGTTCTCCGCGAGGGATCTCAACGCATGCTCGATCTTGAGCCTGATGCCCAGAGGAGTTTTCAGCATGATGCTGGCTGGGCTGCCGCCTCTGCGCATCCTGATGTAGTCAAGGAGGTTCAACGAACCGAGAACGAACGTTGCGATTGAAATCAGGATGTAGATCAACCCCCTGATTTTTTGTACGAACCATCCGAAAACCACAACGGCCATGATCAAGCCGAACCCCAAGAGAGTGTACGCGACGAAGACGCCCAGCACGAAGAGCATTCCGGATAACAGCATGCTTCTCCTACCCCTGGAGGAGGCGAGCAAGGCCAGAAGCAGAATCAACGTCGAAAGCGAGCATGGATTAAGGCCGTCTACAAGGGCGGCACCCATCACTGCCGAGATCGTGAAAGATTCGATCCTTTTCATCGCGCTCTGCACTTCGCCTCCTAAAAGCGCATCCAGTTGGCACGGCGAGTCCTCCAAAGTCACGATCATGCTTTCTAGATTTTCCATTATTTCATTCTTGCCGATCAGGAGTTGCCCACCGACGTATACCACTGGAATAAGACCGCGCCTCTCTTGAGGTATGTTCAGAGATTCCTCAAGCCTTTCCTTCAACATCATGTTTTCATAGTCCAGGATGCTGAGCCTGTAAGCTTCGATCTTCGCGAATCGAGATTCAAGGGATCTGAGGGCCTCGTCGACGTCATGGCAGAGTTTGCAGGTCGGAGAGTAGAATAACAGGACGCAAACCTTCTTCTCGCCCTCGCAAGACGTTTTGCCAAGAGGGACCAGCACTAGTGAAAGACACAGGGCCAGTAATACGGCAGCAGGTCGCAATCTTGCAACATCTTCGAATCCTTTCAGGTAAAAAAACCGTTTCGGTCTTGTGTTTGCCAGCGATGCGCCAGATCTTCCATCCTCTCGTATTTTACTTAGCTAGGCCCCTATTTCATGCCCATATCTTTGGTTTTCGCATCTTTTTTCCATGTCCTTCGGCCACCGATCGGGTAACACGCTGACCAAGCCGCATAGGGACGCCGTACCCAGAAGCAGAGGATCTTGAGCCTCGCGGATTATACTCCTCGATCGCCAAAGATAAATAGCGCCTTACCGAGAGGTACAAGGCGAAAAGAGATCTAAGAAGGCGTTCAGCTCTCTGAATGGGGTAATGGCGCACTGGTTCAGGAGCAGGAAGGCCTGGACGCGGCTAAAAACTCGATTCCCATGAATTATTAGTTTTTGTTTTTCCCAAGAGGCGTTTTTATTAAGAACAAAGCCTCTTCCAAAGATATGGCTCTTACGAACCTCGCGGAGACAAGGTAGACGAGGGCAACGGCTGCAAAGGCTATGTAGAAATTTCCCAGAGTTTCATATAGGAGGAAGCCTGTCGCGAACGAGAGGATCGTGCAAAACAACGGCCTGAACACGCTTTCGCGCTCAAGCCCGATCCCCTCCCTCCTCAAGAACAGTATTCCAGCCGAGAACCTTATCACGTACCCAGCCAATATTCCCAACGCGGCTCCAATCATCCCCAGCACGGGAACGAGCGCCAAGGTGGCGGCTACCGTTCCGAGGGAAGAAAGGAGTGTGGCGGCCATCGCTGACCTGGCGTTTCCGATCCCGTTCAGGACGGAGATGGCGCTCAATCCTAGGGCGCCGAAGAAGACGCTCACCGCCAGGATCTGGAGCGGCATCGAGGCGGCGGCGTAGGGTTTCGAGATCAGGGATAGTAATTCGGCGGGGAAAATGAGGGCGCCTAAAAGGAAAGGGCTGCTAACAGCAAGGGACAGCCGGATTACGGTGCTGAAGAGTTTGGAGATGGCGGCCCTGGCGCCCGTGGCCCACTGCTCGGACACGGTCGGCAGGAGGGCCGAAGCAACCGATCCCGTGATCCCCATGAGGATTGTGGAAATCAGGTAAGCGAGGTTGTAATACGCTACCGAAGCCATGCTGTAAATCCCGAGCAGCATCAACCCGAAATGCAGGCTGAACGTGCCCGCTACGCTTGCGACGTAGTTCGGGAAAGAGAAAGCCAGCAGGCCCTTTCGAATCCCCCCGAGGTCCTGCGACGCGGCTTTGCCCTGGCTTTTCGGCATCCCCCTGGGCAAGAGCAAAAAGTATCCCGCGAAACTGGCCAGCATCGAACCTAACGCAAAAGCCAATAAAATGCCGTAAGACATGAGCCCTAGGTAAATGACCAGGAAAGGTACCGCGGCAAGCTTGGACGCCGCGACGATCATGTCGCCTATCAAGCAGAACTGCATGGCTTGGCAACCCTGGTAGCAGCTGTTGTAGAAAGACGAGAGGAGCTGGAAAGGGATCAAGAAAGCCGCCAGCATCATCAAAGGTTGGAGCTTCGGAAGCCCGTAGATCAGCAAGGAGATCTGGCCGGAAAGGGCGAGCAGCGACGCGGAAGCCAGAAGGCCGACGCCCAACCCCAGCTTGGACGAAAATTTGAGCACGAACCTCGACAGTTCTGGCTTTCCTTGGGCGTTGTATTCCGAAACGTATTTCGATATCGCGACCGGAAGGCCTAGGGAGGCGAGGACGTTCAGCGTCGTGAGGAACGATATCGCCGTGGATGCCATGCCCACCTCGTCAGGGGGCACTATCTTGGCCACGACGAACCAAAAAAGGGCTCCCAAGCCGGAAGTGAGGATGAGGTCGAGTGAAAGGTACACCGAACCCGAGACCACCTTCTCCAGGGGTTTTCTATCCATGCGCGGATTGAGCTCCCCGATTACTCGGTCACGAAGGGAAGATGTGCCTTTCGCTTCCCGACTTTTCGAGAAATTGACCCGGAGCTTCGATGGACTTGACTTTACGCTCAAACTTCGAAGAGGTTGTACTTTTTCCTCTGCTGCTTGAACTCCTGGATATCCAGGTGAACGGTGTCCAACCTTTCCTCGGCGCCGAGTTTCCTCACCACCTTGACTCCTCCATGCGACCGCGCGTTTGATAGCTTAATCTGGCTTGGGACGCAAACCAAGCTTCCCCCGAGGGATTGGCTCTTGAAGTATTCTCCCAGCTGGCCAACCGCCACGAAAGGAACCATCATCTCCTGGCACCTCGCCACGGCAGCAGCCTGCTCGGCCTCCAGCAGGAACCTCGTGCTGGCCGACAACTGGTAGATCACCAAGTCCGCGTCCTTCTCCTTGAGCTTTTGCACGGCAGGGGAGAAGAAGACGTCAAAGCCCGCCAGGACGCCTACCTTGGACCCCCCTATCTCGGCCACGTCGGCGTCCGCGCCGGGCTGGACCAACTCCCTTTCCCCGGGGTACGGAACGGCCCTGTCTATCTTCTTCACGATATCGCCCTTGGCGCCGATGACCGGGCACGTCACTACGAGTTTCCTCTGCCCTTTCCTGGCCTCCCTCATGGCGCCGCAGACGATCGCTACTTCCGACTCCTTCGCTTTCTCTCCTAGCGTGCGCAGCGCAGCCTCCGTTTCCTCGCCCCTCTTCGGGTCCCCCAATATGGCGCCCTTCCCGAGAAAATATTCCGGAAAACAAACCACGTCGGTCCCGCTCCTTCCCGCTTTCTCCACGAAACCGATCGCCTTCCTTAGGTTCTTCGAGACCGGGTTCGACCAGTTACACCGCACCTGCGCAATGGCGACCTTCATTTCGGCGCGCATCTTGCCTTTTTGAACGTCTTTTATTTTTAGTGGTCCCTACTTTTGGGGCAAGCGAGGGATGGCGTAAAATCGCGCGGAGCGGGCGGTTTCCACCTGGCTAGCAGAGAGGTTCGAGGATCCTTTTCGCCCTCTTTATGTCCTCCACCTGCTGGGGGCCGCTTATCTCCCTCTCTATCGTCAGCGCGCCGGAGAAACCCATCGCCTTCAGCTTCGGGATCAGCACAGGAAAGTTGACCCTCCCCTCTCCGAGCGGCCTCTCCCTTCCGAGTTCCCTCCCGTTCGTCGGGTAATCACCGTCCTTGGCGTGCACCCCCCTCACGTACCTGCCGATTATGTCCAGAGCGTCCACGGGATTAGCCTTTCCGTACATGACCAGGTTCGCCGGATCCAAATTTATCCCCAGGTTTTCGGCGCCCACGTCCTCTATCGTCCTGAGGAGCGTGATCGGCGTTTCCTGCCCCGTCTCGAACCAGAAAGATTGCCCGTTCGCCCTGCAGAATGAGGCGACCCGCTTGAGGGAATCAACGAGGCCCTTGTAGACCTCGTCTCCCGGCCACTCCGGTATGAATCCAACGTGCGTCGTTACGCTTCCGACTCCAACCAGCCGGGCGAAATCCGATCCCCTTTTCAGGGCCTTTATCCTAATCTCCCTAGTGGCGACGGGCACGAGCCCTATCGTTGCCGGGCCTTCCACGAAGTTCCAGACCGCTTTTCCCGGAAGGCCGGTCCACATCGTCGTCACCTCCACGCCGTACTTCTCTGACGCCGCTTTGAGCTTCTCGGCGTTTTGGTCGTTGAGCAGCTCCTGGTTCCAACACGACACCTGGCAAGTGGGGAGGTCCAACTCCCGGACCTTTTTGATCTCCTCCTCCGGTCCGCCTTCCAAGGAAACTATTACGCCGAGCTTCAACTTGGACATCTGCTTTCTGCGTTTACCCTTTCTGGCGCCTGAAAAACCTTTCGAAACCCGGCTTCCGCCAGCCCAGGCCCGAAGCTGGCGGTGGGCTCGAGCCCACCGCCTCTGACGCTCCCTTCCGCCAAGCCAGTGTTTTCCGGAGGCCTACTTCTTGGCGTTGGCCGACCTGATCCTTGGCCCAATGAACAGGCGTACCAGCACGAACAGGATCACGCTCGCCAAAGAGAGGACCAAGTACGCCAGCGCGAACGAAGGCTCGTTTTGGGCTGAAGCGAAGTAAGCGAAAACCGCCGAACCAGCGGCGATCACCAACAAGCTGTACGACAGAAGGAGGAAGCGCGCGTAGCTTTCCTTGGTTTCCCTTTTCTGTGCCATCGCCTAACCTTCATTTGGGGCGTGATAACCGCTTCCATTCGGACGGGAAAACCTTCAAAAAGGCCGGTTCAGGCTTGCCTCGGGAAAGAAGTTGGCGTTGGTGGGCGCCGTCGAGAGCATAATCCCTTCCAGCAGCTACAAGGACGTGTTCGAGAAAGGGGCCGAAGCCAGGTTGGACTGCGTCGAGCTCAGGTACAGGAGCGGCCTGCCGGTCGCGCAGTTGAAGGAGCTCAGCTCCTCATACCTTCCGATAAGCAGCTTGATGATGGGCGTGCTTTGGGAACTAAACCTCGCTAGCCCCGACCAGGCGGTGAGGTCGAAGGGGGTGGAAGCCATCAAGGAAGGCATGAAGATCGCCGAGCTGCTCGGTTTCAGGGACATTTTGGTCGTCCCAGGCGTGGGCAAACCGGACGTGCCTTACAGGAAACTCGTCGAAAAATCGGCGGAATCGATCGGCGGGATCGTTAAGATGGCGGAGGACGCGGGCGTTTTCCTGTGCATCGAGAACGTGGGAAACGGCCTCTTCTACTCGCCGGCGGAATTCTCCTCCTTCGTGGCGAGATTCAACAGCGGGAACGTCAAGGCTTACTTCGATTTCGCAAACGCGTACTACTGCGGCCTTTACCCGGAGTGGTTCATCGACGAGCTTGGAAGCTTGATAAAGGTCGTGCACGTCAAGAATTGGGACCCGGAGAAGAAGGCCTTCGTCCGGCTTGCGGAGAAAGGAATCGATTTCGCGAACATCTTCAGGAAGCTGTTGGCAGTTGGATACAAGGGGCCGTTCATCTTGGAAATTGGAGGGGACAGGGAAAGGGTCGTCGAATACGCCCGCGAAAACGTGGATTTCGTCAGGGAACGGCTTAAGGTTTCAGGGTATTGAACCCGCCTTAGACTTAACTCGCGCCATCCATCCGTAGTTTGTGCCGGACCCGATTCCTGGAAACCTTCGCTTGCCCATTTCGGGTTGCTGGCCGCAAAACGATATAAAGAGCCGAGCTGGAAGGCGGCGCAAAACTCTTGCAAAAGGGCTCCTGGGTTCGTGGGCAAGATCGGGGCGTAGTGGATGGACATCGTGCCGCTTGTGACCGCTTTCACGTTAATCCTGTTTTCCGAGCTGGGCGACAAAACCCAGCTGGCCGTGATGGCGCTCTCTTCCAAGGCTTCGGC
>JAFNJA010000117.1:6159-6534 GCA_017601265.1 Candidatus Brockarchaeota archaeon | reverse complement strand
GATACCTGCCACAATTCGCTGAAAAGTGACGCCATCGAACGCGGTTACGAACCGGCCCTTATGTTGGAAAAAGGGCGACGACCGCCACCGATCCTCCAAAAGCAAAGGATCAAAACGAACGGCAAATCTTAAATGCTGGGCGGCTTGCGATGCGGGCAGGGGATAAAGAATGGAAACCAAGGCGAAAGAGAGAGTGCCCTGGATTCCCTTGATCATTCTGGCCATCGTCTATTCCTTCGTTGCCCCCTTTGGGGGTTCCTTTTGCCCTGGGGCGCCGTCGTTTGGTACGGTATAAGCAGATCAGCGTGCCACATGCTCCTCATGACCGGAGCTTACCTGCTGACGCTTCTTGCGGCATCTTTGCGATTCATGAGG
>JAFNJA010000117.1:0-6116 GCA_017601265.1 Candidatus Brockarchaeota archaeon | reverse complement strand
TATTCGCCATAGCGTCTACGATGGGGTACGTCGGGGTGATTGACGGCTTTCCCATAGTCGATTGGTACACATCAATGTTGAGTGACAGGAATTCAAACCCGGTTTTGGCTGAACAATTTTGGCCTTCGTTCTGGGCCCCGAGCAGCGAGGTGGTGCAACAGGTAATATCGGGTGGGCAGCCGATCGCTTGGGGCGACTGGCTTCCAAACATCCTTTACTGGGGGTCCCTGTTCGCCGCTTTCGGGGTTTTCACCGCAACGCTAGCTAACATCTTCAGAAGGACGTGGATCGATATCGAAAAACTCCCCTTCCCCCAAGTCATGGTTGGATACGAAATAATTTCTAGGTTCGCGCCCTCAGATGGGAGAAGAACTTTCCTCCAGCGTTTGGGAAGGCCATTCCTTTTGGGCATGATGGTCGGCATAATCGTCCAGTTCCCCCTCTTCATGACCTACGCCTTCCCGTGGTTTCCAGATCTCTATGGGTGGCGCACCAACATGTGCCTTACGGGAGCGATGTGGGTCCCGTCGACCTCCCCTTTGGCAGCTATCTTGGGCATAGCGGGTTATCAGAAGCACCCGATATACGCAGCCATAGCTTACTTGGTGCCCCTGACCATAAGCTTCAACGTCTGGTTCTGGACCCTTGTCATGGCCGCCTTAGTTCAGGTGGCCTTTGCTTTGGGTTACTACACCGGTCTGCCGGCCATGGACAGCTGCGGGAGGGTCTGGTGCGGTACCGAGACACTGTGGAAGGCGGAACCGTTCAGGTTCGTCGCATTTTCGGATGTAGGCATGGTCCTTGGAATCTTGGCCATGTACCTCCTCCTCCACAGGGGTTACGTCATCGAGACTCTGGAGGCGGCCTTTGGCAGGATGCCGCCTGAGAGGATCAAAGAGATCGAGTCCGGCGAGCCCATGAGCTACAGGAACAGCTATGCGGTTTTGGCTGCATCGTTCGTGGCGCTCGTCTCGCTTTGCATGGCGAGCGGCGTAACGGTCGTTCCGGCAATTCTCATGGTGGTCACTGGGACAATATGGATGTTCGTAGCAATCATGGTATTCGGTTTGGTGGGAGTGGGCTTTCCAACGAGCGGGCACTCCGGGACCGTTATCATGAAGCTCTACTTCGGAGACGTTCCGCCGGAACCAATGACTAGGGAGTGGATGGTCTCCGTAGCCGGGTTGACCAGGTATCCCTTCTGCCAAGGCTTATGCAAAGGATTCGGAGCGGGCTTCGTTGGCGGCTTTTCATCCTACAAGATGGCCAACCTGACTGGCGTGAGCCCGAAGAGCCTCTACAAGGTCGTCTTGTTGGCCGTCGTTATCGCGCCATTCGTGGCCAACATCAGCTTCATATGGGCAACGTCAGCTTTCGGTTGGTCCTCGCTGCCTGGGATCGCGCCTTTCGTCGGCACGAGCTACATAGACGGTTGGGCTAGCGCCGAGAGCGCGGCCACGGACCCTGGACCTTCGCCTTTCTGGCCCCAAGCCCTGGCTGGCTTCTTGATAGCTATCTTGCTCGGAGTCCTCCACGCAAGATACATTTGGTTTCCATTTGAGCCGATCGGCCTCTTCATCGCAACCGAGGAATGGGAACTGCTAGCTGGCCTTTGGACGACGTTCTTCGTGGCTTGGGTCGCGAAGAGCTTGACCCTGAGGATAGGCGGAAGCAAGGCTTATGAAAATTACGGCGTGCCGTTCGCCTCGGGCTTCGTGGCTGGCTTCACCATAATTGGCCTGGTTGGAGGGGCAGTACTGGTTCTAAGGTTCTTCGTGCCATTTTGAGGCGCAAACGAGTTGCGCCTGAAGGAGGCTTGAAGAGCTCGAGGCGATTTACATCAACCAACCTAGCAAATGGGATCCAAGGGGCAAACCAAGGTTCGAACTTCGTCAAAAATGAAGGCGAGAGTAACGGAGCAACCGCGCGCTCGCCTTTGATCGCGGGAACCCCGCCAACTACCCTTCTCTTCTTTTGACGATCGCGATCTCCGATCCCTTGTCCAAAAACAAGATCCTGTTGCAAAACCGCAATTCGTCCTCGTTCCTGCCCGTGCATATTGCGGTCACGCCCTCAAACCGGCTCAAGTAATTCAGCAGCGCCACAACCCCATTCGCTTCGTCCACGTCCAAATCCGCCAACGGATCCTCGAGCAAGAGCAGCTGGGGCTTGTTGATGATGGCTTGGGCTATCGCCAACCTCCTCCTGTCGCCGCGCTTTAGGCTCGAAGTCTTCTCGTCCGCTCGCTGCTTGATGCCGCACCTCTCCATTATATCTTCGACGAGCTTGTTCACGTCGCTTTTTCCCTCGAGCTTGGCCAAGAACTTCAGATTCTCCCTCGGGGTCAGGTACTCGTAGGGCTCCGCGCCTTTGAGCAGGAGGCCGATCGATTTCCTTACCTCCTCCCTCCTGCTGTAGGTGTCGATGCCGCGCATGAAAACGGCCCCGCCTGAAGGTTTGATCATTCCGGCTACCGCCAGTATCAGCGCCCTCCTGCCTTCCCCCGCAACGCCCATGATTTCGCCCCTCATGACGTCGAAGCTCACGCCCCTAACCAGAGCCTTTCCTTCCGAGGCGACGCTCAGGTTATCGACTTGCACAAGCTCGGCTTGTTCGCCCCACCTTTCCGAAGACGGCGTCGCCGTCCACTTGAGCATGAGCCTCCGGATCGCGGAAGCCGTCTTTTTGACGACCTCCATCGGTTCGTAATTGTAGATCATGGTTATCCTGATGGCCAGGTCGAGGGAGTACGTCGACAAGCCTTTGCTCCTCGTGGCGATCAGCTCGTTCTCGGTCCTGAAGGCCCTCGAGCCCTCCTGGGCGAAGCTGTGCGCGAAGATAAGTTTCCTCACTTCCTTCTCGTGGTCGGATTCCTCGACCATGTCAATCATCTCCATCTTCTCCGGTATGGTGCGGAGGCGCTGCAGCTCCTCGAACTGCCCTTGGACGAACCTGACGAAGTGCCTGAGCTCTATGTAGGATATCAGTTGTGGTATGTGGAGAAGCCACGTGTCCTTCGCGGCCGGCAGGTAGTCGAGCTTCCACTTGAGAGGAAGCTTCGGGGTTGCTATGGTGGAAGCCTTGATCGCGGGAAGCACGGACGCCGCTACCGACACGAACATCGCCATCAGAATTACGGCCACGCTCCAAGTCCAGGACACCTTCTCGGTCAGGAACCCGGGCCCCCCGAGGCTGAGCAGAAGCCTGGGCCCCCCGATGCCCAGCAGGTATCCTACGACCCCGCCTATGAAGGCCACGAGACCGGCCTCGGCTATGAATATGTAGCTGATTTGCGAGGGGTTGAGCCCGACAAGGGAGAGCGTCGCTATCTCCTTCCTCCTTTCGTAGACGGCGTTCAAGGTGCAGGCCAGGACGTTCAACCCCACCATTGCCAGCAGCATCGGTATCGCGGAGCCGCCAGAAAGCGTCGGATCCCTCCTGTAGTAGAACAGCTTGATCTCCTTCCCGTCAGAAGCGTAGACGAAGTAACGCCACTTGCCCACCAACTGGACCGCAAGGTCCGAGACGTCCTCGGCGCTCCTCGCCTGTACGTTTATCCTGGTCAGCTTGCCCAAGCCAAGCCTCAAGAGTTCTTGCCAGTTTAAGACGACCACGCTATCGGCGCTCATGTAGGCCCTTTCGTGGTTCATGAGCGTGTAGGGCCTTATCGGCTGACCGTCAAGGTCCACAAACTGCTCGAATATGAGGTCGTCGAAAATCCCGGCCACCATGAAGCTTTCCGTTGCTGGGACCCCCGAGCCCGTTACCCAGCTCAACCTCACCTTGTCTCCAGGCTTGACGCGGATCCGTTCCGCGGCTCTGGCGGATATCAGGATCGCCTTTTCCGCCTCTTCCATGTAGTGCCCCTCCACTATCGACGCGTCTATGGCGTTCATCTTCACCTCGTCGGCGGAAAACCCAATGACGCCCCTTATCGTTATGTTCTCTCCGCTCTCGCTGATGATCTGGGCTTCCATGTAATCGGGGCTGCTTTCGGTCTTGGGGGCGACCGATGCCACGAGAGGATCGGCCCTCAAGCCTTCCACCATCGAGGATGGCAAGCCAGAAGCTTCCGAAGGGCCAGGCGGGGGGACCACCATCAGGCCGACAGGGGGTTTTCCCCTCGGGTACGATGAAGACGGCCTTCCGGAACCGACTGCCGACTTTATCTGGAAAGAAGTGAATACCGTGAATCCGAAAACGAGCGTAAGTATCGAGGCAAGCACGAGCAGCGACCTCATCCTCCTCCTCTTCAGGTTCCTCGTCGCTAGCGAGAAAGTCGACGTCAAGTTGGACGCGAGCGCCACTCCCGATTGTGTCACCACGTCCCTCTTGATCGCCGGAAGCAATAGGGCAAGGCCGACAGCCACGGACGCCGCGGCGGCGCAGGACGCGAAAAGCGCGGTCGGTTCGGTAAGCCTCCACCCGGGCGAGATGTAGTAGTAGAAACCGAGGAAAATCGAGCCGATCAATGCTCCAACGCAGATCCTCAGCGCGTTGTTTTCGACGAAAACGCTGGCCAAGCCGAAGCCGCAAAGGACCAAGAGGAACGACAGTGGGATGGGCGAGAAGGTCGTATCCGCCCGTATGGCCAAAGTTTTTTGCTGGACGTCCTCGCGTATTATGTGAGCCGCCCTGAGATCGATGAAGCATTGGGAATACATGCCCTCCTGCAGCTCCGATCTCGCCGAGTCCAGCAGGTCGAAAGCGGTGTCCAAGTCGTCGAATTCCGGTCCGACGTCGATACCGTTCACCGAGAGCTCGTTGGCCATCAGCCAAGTTGACGTCAGCCTGTCTCTGACGAAGGCCACGTTCCTCTCCATCACCGCTTTGCTTATGTCGAGCACCGTTTTGCTCCCTTGCTGGAACCTGAAAGGGAATCCCTCGTTGTCCACCACGATGTTGCCGTAAGAAGACCGGACGATCGGATAAAGCTCGGAATCTGAAGCCGCTATGATGTGGCCGTACTCCAAGCCGAGCACTGCCCACACCTGGGGTGAAAAGGACACGAGCGACCTGCTCCGCAGCAAGGAGCTGTACCTGCTCTCGACGACGTAGGTCCCGTACTGGATGCCCTCGGGAACCCCGCCAACCTCCACGAATTCCGGCAAACCGGTCAGGATGACCGACGCTCCCGGCACGAGTTCGAAGTTTGCGGCTATCCTATCCTCGGCCAGAGAGCTTTCGCGGTCCCTCAGGTCCAATTCCATGATTCCCGGAACGAAATCCATGCCCGCGGTCTCCGGGTCGTCAGCGTACGCCAAAACCCAGTAATACCCCCATCGGAGGTTCGCGTTGTAGTATCCCGATGAATCCGTCCTAAGGACGATGTCGAACCTGCCCCTGTTCCACCGCCAGCCAACGAGGCGCACTATCGCCCCTTCCAAAGGCATTCCAGTCGAGGCGTCCAAGACGCAACCGGCTATTGTCCAACCTTCTTGGGCGATCGCGCCCTGAACGTTGAAGGCTAATAGCGCGGCGACGACGAAAGCGGAAACGAGGATAGGTTTTCGAGCCTTGCAGAAGCCGAGATTCATCCCAAGAGGCATGAAGCCCAAACTTTACTCCGTCGCTTTGGCTTTGTCCGGTCCGCGAGATATAAGCGTTCCCTTCGGGTTTTATCGCGAATCCTAGCGTTTTTTCACCTTCCGGAAGCAAACCTCGCTGACCGGGCAAATTTTGCAAGCCCCTTTCTTGCAGAATTCCAAGTTGATCCTGACGAGCTGAGACTCGACTCCCTTCACGTCCTTCACGCGGAGCCTGCGCGCAACCTCGACCGCGAGGCTTGAAGGTTTAGGATCCGCATTCCTCCATATCCCCCTGAGTTCCCTCAAGAATATGTTCACCCCGACAGGCCCTATCCCCTTGAACTCCTCTAGAAGCCTCTCCAGGTGCTCCGGCGATCTGGATTTTTCGTGGACGCGCTCCAAATTCCCGTACTTCTCAAGCAAAGCCTTCGATACATCTAACAGGTTCGAGGCCGTGGAGAAATCGTACCTTACGTACCCGCCAGAATCCAAGACCTCGACGAGCCTGTCCCATCCGGCTTCCAATATCGCCTTTGGAGTCACCAACCCCTCCTCTTGGAACCTTCTGTACGTCTTTTTCGCTACCTC
>JAFNJA010000116.1:3109-6557 GCA_017601265.1 Candidatus Brockarchaeota archaeon | reverse complement strand
AGAATACGCCCTAGGGCGCAAGGTCAGCCCTTGCCGCGCGGGAGATGCCGTCGTCTGGGTGGACTGGTCCGGCTCAGTGCACCCCTGTTTCAACAAGAACGGCGTCGCCTTGAATTCGGGGAGCAGGGACAAGTGGGAGGCACACGATTCGAGCGCATGCAACGAGTGCTTCAACCAATGTTTCCGGGAACCATCGTTGACCAGCAACCTGAGGAACGCCGCGGCTGACTGGAGGCTTTACAAGTACCTTTTTTAGTTTAGGCTCAATACGTTTCGATCGCGATGCCAGGGTCTATGCCCCTTATCATCGCTTCTACGCGCCTTCCCGCTTCCACCGACTCCGAGAAGTTCCAAGCCGCCCTCCTCACCCTTGCCAAGTTCCACTCCGGGTTGAGCGCTATGGTCAAGACGAACTTATCCTTCCTGACGAAGTACTCGCAACCGTGCATCCTCGCCTTGTACCCGCTCCTTAGGAGCGCGTGGAGGAGCTCCATCCTTTTTTCGGGGAGAACGAAGGCCGAGCGCATGAGTTTCTTCTCGGGCTCGTGATACGTTTATCTTTATCCCGCTTCGGCCCGGCGCCGTGAAGCCCCAGAAACTGTCGCCCGAGCTCGTGTCCAAGCTGTACGCCGAGAGAAAGGAGGAGATCGAACGCAGGCTACTGGAGTTCAAGGAGGTTTTGGGCAAGCCGGACGAATCCGTGTTCGAGGAGTTGGCCTATTGCATCCTCACCGCCGGGAGCAGCGCCAGGGCAGCCGACAGGGCCATAAGGAAGTTGAAAGAAAACGGCCTGCTGCTCCGCGGAAGGGCCGAGGAGATCGAGCGCTTTTTGGCCGGCGTGCTCTACTCGAGGGAGAAGGCGAGCAGGATAGTCAAGGCGAGGGCTTTCTTCTCGACGCGGGATGGCATCGCCATAAAGTCCAGGCTTCCAGCCGATCCCAGAGCGGCCAGGGACTTCCTGGCTGAAAACGTGGAGGGGATAGGGTACAAGGAGGCGAGCCATTTCCTGAGGAACGTGGGTTACGGCGGCCTCGCGATCCTAGACCGGCACGTGCTCAAAGGGCTTTGCGAGCTCAGCGTGATAAGCGAGGTGCCAAGATCTTTGACTAGGAAGCGGTACCTAAAAATCGAGGAGGCCTACTTGGATTTCGCCGAAAAGGTGGGCATCAGGCCGGAAGCCCTGGACCTCGTCCTTTGGAGCGCCAAGACCGGGGAGGTGCTCAAGTGAGGGCGAGCCGCTTCTTCGCGTGAAGCGCCGACTTCCTGTAAGGGCCCCTGCCCCTCCTCCTGGCTTTCCTTTTCCTCTCCGCCTCGAGGGCGAGCTCGTCTTCCCGATCGATCCCGGCGCTCATTTTCTCCTTCCGAGCGCTGAGAGGGCGGCCTTGCAGCCGGACGCCAGAAACCCGGTATCGCTGCCCAGCGCTATGAACCTGAAGCCTTCTGCGGCATGCCTCGCGGCGTCCTCTACGCTCATCGCGTATATGCCGGCAGCAACGCCCGCGTCTAGGCTCGCTTCGAGGACCTTCGATATCGCCCTCTCGACTTCCGGGTGGTGCCAATCTCCCCTGTGGCCCAGCGAAGTGGACAGGTCCGCAGGGCCGACGAAGGCCGCGTCGACGCCCTCAACGCTCAATATCTGGCCAAGGTTCGCTATCGCTTCTTGGGTCTCGATCTGGCAGACGACCATCATCTCCTCGTCCGCGGATTTCAAGTAATCGACCAACTCCGACCCGTAAGAGGCGGCCCTCCTCGGTCCCACCCCCCTGTTTCCGAGAGGCGCGTACCTTGTCGCCCTTACTGCCCTCGACGCCTCCTCCTTCGTGTTGACCCACGGGACGACAACGCCCATAGCCCCGACGTCTAGAGCCAGCTTGATCAAAACCATGTCGTTCCACGCCACCCTCACTATCGGCACGATGTCGCTGCCGCTCGTGGCCTGCATCAAGTTCTGCACGTCGCCGATCGACAGCGGGGCGTGCTCCATGTCGAAAACGAGCCAGTCGAACCCCTGCTGGGCCATCACCTCCGCGACGTCGGCGTGCCCGATCGTGGCCCAGGCTCCCAACGTGGTCTTGCGCTCCTTTAGCATCTCCTTGACCCTGTTCTTCTTCATACCGCCGCCTCGGCTCCCTGAAGAGGCTCTTCCACGTATAAACCCTTCGAGGAGGTTTCAAGAACTTTCGGAGATCTCGAAGGGCAAAGCAGGAACCTCGAGGCGCCGCTCTCGGCGTGCCCGATCAAGCGCAACGGCGCCAGGTTGCCAGCGGCCCCGGTTCACCTTTCATTCCGCGCCCATTATCCACCTTTCCAGAAGCGGGCACTCTTCCGGCGAAACCTCCCAACGGGAAGCCCCCTCGTCCGCTCCTTCGCACCTGTTCGCGTTGGGGCAGGTTATGCATGGCGCGCCGAGGATCGAACACATAGACGGGGGTTTCCTGGTCGAGACGATCCTGAAAGTGTTCCTGCCGCCGTAAACGATTTTCTCCCTTCTAATCAGCTTCCAGGACTCGAGCCTGCTTGCGATCCTCGATACCTCCCTGCTTGGGAGGCGAAGCAGCTTCCCGACGCTCGCCTGCGCGACCCCTCCTTCTCCGGAAGCGAGAACCAGTTCGTAGAACTGCTTTTCGTTGACGTCCCTCTTCGTCTTGAACCTCCCCCGCCCTGCCTTTGGCGAAAAGTCGACCTTCGGAACGGCGAGGTCGGTTTTTCGCTCGCCTGCCGAACCGAAAGGTTCCAGCGGAGCTTCTCCGCGGGTTCTGTCAAGCCGAGGTTCGATACGTGCCGCGTCAAGGACTTGGAGGATTTTGGCGGCGATCTTCTTCCCTTCCTCGGTCAGGGACAAGATTACGAGGCCTTGGCTGCAGGACACGAGTCCCCTCTCCCTTAACCTCTTGAGGTACTTGAACGTCCTTCTCACGCTTATTCCCGCCTTTCTGGAAATCTCGTTAACCCCGCTCCCTTCGCTTGATATCGATCCCAGCACCTTCTCCTCGGTCACGGACAGCCGCGCCCCCTCGCCACTTGCTGCAAGGCGGTAGGTCGCATGTCGATCGGGCTTCAGCTTTGCCACCAGCCCTTTCGCCGCGAGCCTCCTGACGGTCCTCTGAAGATCCGCCCTCGGAATCATATCGAGCAGTTCTTTGTAGCTTCTGTTTTTCTCCAAGGCGATGAGGCAAGCCTCTTCGTAGCATTTCGAACCCTTCGGGAACAGCGCCCCGAGGTCAGCCTCCCCCAGCGAGTCCACCACGGCCCTTCCAGCCTCCGTCAACCTGCACGACCCGCCCTCCCAAACCAAGATCCCGGCCTCCTCCATCGGAAGGGCGTAATGCTTCGCTATCGTTTCCTTGCTGTGGTAGTAACCTTCCATTTTCAATCTCTGCTGCAACTCGCCCAAGTTTTTGGGCCCGTCAATGAGGATCCTGGCCAAGCGCACCCTCCGCTTGTTTTT
>JAFNJA010000116.1:0-3099 GCA_017601265.1 Candidatus Brockarchaeota archaeon | reverse complement strand
GTTGAGCAGTTCGACGCCTTTCTCCCAGTCCCTGGCGCCTCCCGAGCCGCCCAAAGCGTGGGTTTGCTCGACGACGGTTTTCATCACTTTCGCCCACACTCCGTTAACGCTCGGGGCGCGGCTTATAAATATAACGCCGTTATATTTCTTATTTTCCTTCTCGCAAGCGGTCAGGAGCAAAAAAGCGCCCGAAACCGCTATATCGCTTCTAATGACCTTGACCGGCCATGCGCGGCTGCAAGGTCGCCTCGGGCGGGGAACGCGTGTGAAGGTCAGGAGCGCCGAAGAGGGAGACCTCCAGCAGGTCAAGAAGATCGCCTCGACAGCTTTCCAACTCCACAGGTACTGGACCGACAGGGGCTTGGATAGGAGGAACGTGGAGGGTTACTACGAAGCCGAGGTCGACAATTTCTTCAAAGAGCTCTCCGGGAACAGGGATCGGTTCAACATGTACGTGGTTGAGGACGAAGGCCAGGTCTTGGGTTACATAGTTCTCAAGATCGACGAATACCTCAGCAGGGCCTTCAATCAAAGGTGGGGGACGATAGCCTCTTTCGCCCTCAGGTCGGATTCGAGGGGGAGGGGCATAGGTTCCGTCCTCCTTTCGAAGGCGCTCGAATGGTTCCGCGAAAAGGGAGCCGAAAGGGTCGACGTCTCGACCGACGCCGAGAACGTGGCGGCGATCCAGTGCTACGAGAAGCACGGGTTCAGGACGGTTTACGCTGGCGTTACGCTGACCAAGGTGTTGGCGGAGCGTGCCAAGACGTGAGGGTCAAGATCGGCTACTGGGCGCCGCAGGAAAGGTACGATCCCTCGACGCTGCTCGAGAACACCATCCTGGCCGAAAAGAACGGGTTCGAAACCGTCGTCACGAGCGACCACTTCCACCCGTGGTTCCACACGAACGCGAGCTCCGGCTTCGCTTGGGTCTGGATGGCAGCCGTGGCGGAAAGGACGAGCAAGATGGAGGTTGGGACCGGGGTGACCGCGCCCACGATGAGGTACCACCCTGCCATCGTCGCGCAAGCCTTCGCCACGCTGGGATCGATGTACCCCGGCCGGATTCCAATGGGGGTAGGAACTGGCGCAGAGATGAACGAGATGCCCCTGGGTTTCGGCTGGTCGAAATTCAAGGCGAGGTTGAACCGCTTGAAGGAAGCGATCGAGGTGATAAGGGCGCTCTGGAGCGGCGAGTTCGTCTCCTACGAGGGCGAATACTACAAGCTCAGGAACGCGAGGATCTACGCGCTCCACAAGAAGCCGATCCCGATCTTCGTCGGCGCTGGTGGGCCGAAATCGGCGGAACTGGCTGGGAAGTTGGCCGACGGTTTGCTCACGGTCGTCATTTCTCCCGAGCATTACAAGCAAACGATCGTTCCAGCCTTCGAGAAGGGAGCAAGGGAGGCCGGGAAGGATCCGGAGGGAATGGAGAAGATGGTGGAGCTGAAAGTATCTTTCGACGAGGATTACGAGAAGGCGGAGAAGAGCTGCAGGTGCTGGATGGCCAACGAGGTTCCAAACGTCATAAGCCTTCCAATCTCCGATCCGAGGAAGCTCGAAGAGCTCGGGAAAAGGGAAGGCGGCATCAAGGCCTGGCACGTGACGACGGATCCGGAGGAGCACGTCAAGTTGATAGAAGAACACATAAAGCTCGGTTTTACCAGGATCCAGCTGAACAGCTCCAGCCCGGACGAGAAGAAGTTCATCGCGCGGTACGGCAAGGAAGTGTTGCCCTATTTCAAGGAGGAATATGGTGAGAACAGGAAGTGAGAAGTTCCAGCCGGAGGCTTCACGGATTTTGAGAGCCGTGGATCATTGAGCTCCTTTGGAAAGGTGGATCCGGCTGGATAGGGTGAACGCGAAACCACCCGCGCTGAAGCAAGATTCCAGGAAGAACGCTTTGCCCGGTATGAGTTCAAGGCGATAGGCTTCGTCATCCGCGCGTTCAGCTGGAAGCGAAACCCACGTCGAGTCCCTGAAGTCCATGTCCCTCGAGGTTGCGAACCAGACGTCGGCATAGATTGGTTCTCCACTGATCTCTGCCGAGATCCCAGAATCTCCAAGGCGCTCAGTCTTTATGCTTGGCATCGGCGAGCCCTTCGATAGGCTCAAGGAGAAAGCCGCTAGGGAATTCAGGACCCTGCGCCTGTCCTCGAGCGCGTGGCCCGAGTTCGGAACGTAAAGGATGTTCTTCTCTCCCAAAAGGTCGCCAAAGTAGATGTTCAGGGAGTCCACGGTCCAGAACCGGTCGTTCGTGCCGTTGATTAAGAGCTTAGGCAAACCCAGCTTTTGCCTGTAGCAGTACGGATCGATCGCCTCCACCAAGGATTTGCCAACGTCAGTGTTTAGCTTCTCAATCAACCCCAATTCCGTATAATCCGATATTTGTTCGCTGTACGCCCCGTAGCATTCGATCTGGTGCCTCATCTGCGCCGGGATGTTCAGGTTGTCGTACACCATGGGCGCTATACCCTTGACCCTCCCGTCGACCGCCGCCGTAAGCCAGGAGGTCCACCCCCTCTTCGAGGCTCCGGTTACGATGAACCTTCGGGGTCCCTTCATGAAATCCTCGACGCAGTCCATCGCTCTTACGACGCTCTTGACCATCGGAAAAAGGAGCGGCCAGTCAGGCTCTCCCGATTCGATGAACCTTGCGAAGGTGTGGGCCATCAAAGCGTCTTCGTAGAGGCTTCCGAAAAGGGGCTGGTTTGGGACGTCGTGCAATATCGCCATTGCCATCCCGGTGAGCCTCGAAAGCTCTTTGCAAAAAGCGAGCTCCTCGGCACCGTCGCCGCTCCCCGTAACCATGATCACGACCTCCGGCCGCTCGACCTTTTCCGGCACGAGGATCCTGATCCTGTGCTTCCAATCGATGCCGCGCCACTTCTGGGAGGCAAGCTCGATCTCGTGCAAAGTCCCTTTGGCAACCTCTTTGGATCGAACCTCCTCCCAACCGAACGTTCGATCAACCCTCTCAACGTATTCCGACAAGTGATTGCCAGCCAATACCTTCCTAGCAAAAGTCCGGCAACTCAGGGACTTAAGGATTGTGCCCGAGATTTTTGGGTTAATCAGGGCCTTCCCGTTCCGCAAGGGAAT
>JAFNJA010000115.1:6264-6603 GCA_017601265.1 Candidatus Brockarchaeota archaeon | reverse complement strand
AAAAATTTATTAATGGTTGGTATATAGACGTATATTGCCGATATTCGTTTAATTTTTTATATAAGCAACGCTATCATCGACAATATAAGCATAGTTTCAATTAACGATAAATAAACAGAGGAAAAGAATTATGATAGAAAAGCATACGTTCTGGGGCAGAACTTATGTTCTGGGGCAGAACACGCTCTTCGACGAGAGGCCGAAGGAAAGTAGGGAAGACCTTTACGACAGGGAGAAGGAGATAGAGGAGCTGAAGAGGGCGGTTAAAAGGCCTCTGACCGTATTGATGGGCATAAGGAGGATAGGGAAGACCTCAGTGCTGAAGGTAGCCCTTAAGGA
>JAFNJA010000115.1:0-6177 GCA_017601265.1 Candidatus Brockarchaeota archaeon | reverse complement strand
AGGAGCTTGAAGCCGAACTACGGCAGGAGGGAGCTTTACTCGATGTTCGCGAAGGCCCTCTCCTCGTCCATAGGCAAGCTCAGAGACTTGATATCTTCCGTTAAGGGCATCAATGTTCTCGGTTCGAGGTCGAGTTGAGCTGGGCAGGCAGAAACTGCCTGAGTTTGGCCGACCTTTTTGACAACCTGAACAAGAGGAAGGTCGTCATAGCGATCGACGAAGCCCAGTTTCTCAGGGGGCCTCTTTCGACAGAGGTGAGGACCGCGATAGCCCACGCCTACGATTACGACAGGAACCTCGCGTTCGTCTTGACCGGTTCCGAGGCTGGGTTACTTTACGATTTCATGAAGGTCGAGGATCCGGATTCGCCTCTTTATGGAAGGTCCTTTCACGAAATAGTGCTCGAAAGGTTCGATGAGGAGCGATCGAAGGGTTTCCTGCTAGACGGCTTCAAGCAAGCAGACCTTGGGGTCAATATGGCGCTCGTTGAAGAGGCTGCGAGGGAGCTTGGCGGCATACCTGGTTGGCTTACCTTCTTTGGGAACTCCTGCCTTTCCGGAAGGTGCGACGCGAGGGAGGTAAAAAGGAAGGCCGTGAACATGGCTCTAAAAGAGTTGGGCAACCTGCTGGAGGGAAGGCCCGTGAGGTACAAGCACGCTCTCAATGCGATCGCGCGCGGAAAGAGGAGCTGGAGCGCGGTCAAAGAGTACATGGAGGAGAAGGAGGGAACGACGATCTCGAGCAGCGTGCTCCACAACCTGATTGGGGACTTGGAGATGATGAGCATCATAAAAAGGACTACCGATTCCTCGACCCCATATACGAGGAAGCGTCAAAGTTGCTGCGCGCTTGACCGTCCACCTGCAGGATATTGGGAACGTTTTTGGCAATGGGTGTTCAAAGCATCGGATAGCGGCCAATCCCGATCCGGCCTCCGCCTAAGGGGATTCCAGATTTTCCCGCATCGCCTTGGAAAACTTTGCCAAGAGTTTCTGAGAGATTCAAACCGACAGCGAGCATCCTGCTCGCGATAAAGGAAAAGAAACGGAAAAAAAGGCTGCCGGCTCGACCTAGAATGGAACGAAGAACTGGATTATGAAGAGCACTCCGCCGAGCAGCATCCCTATGACGCAGCCCGTAACGGCTCCTGAAGAAATCGGCACGCCCTTGTTCTCGAAGAGCTTGGCGCCGCCCACTCGGAACGTCACCGTCTTCAGTATCCAAGCGACCAGGAACGGAGCCCAGAGCCCGAAAAGCGCTGAAGCCGCTGTAGTGCCGATCAGCCAACCTATCGGCTCGAGCGGGAACCAGACGAAGCGCGCGTGCAGGAAGCTGAGCGCAGCTATCCAGACCATGCCCAGCAGCATGTAGGGTATCCAGGGTTCCTGCGCGGGCAGAGAGGACCACCAGGCCGGGAAGTTCTCGTACCTCTCGCCTATGCCCTCGTACCAGTTCTTCCAGACCCCGATCCTGGATCCGCCTATCGAGTGGGTCAGGGTGAGGAAGCCCAGGAACGAGAAGAGGGGCGCTATGACCATCGCTATCAGGATGGCGACGAAGGTGTTCCTCGGGTGCACGCCCGAGAGCTTGCCCATCTTGTACCCGGCGAAGGAGGCGAATGCCAACCCTCCCCAGCCGCATTGCGGGGTGTCGCAGCCGGGAGCGGTGGACCACTTGTAAAGGATGTATTGTTGGGTTGTGACGGGAGTGTCGGGGGTCGGGTGGGCTATTCGCGCCAGCATCAGCCCCTTGTCGGAGGACCTCCAGTAAGTCCCGGCAAGGCCGTACATCCTGGTCTGGCCGAACAGAATCAGGAAGGCGCTGACGGGCAAGATCAAGGCGTCCAGGAGGCTCAGGCTGGCTGCCATCCAGAACGCCACCATGACGATGAAGCTCCCGAAGAGCAGGAAGTACGCTGTCCTGTAGCTCATGGCTTCGTTCTTCTCCGCTTCGCCGAGGTTGCCCCTCCCCGTGGCGGCCCGCAGCGTGTCCGACAGGTAGCGCCAGTTCAAGACCAAGTTCATTATCGTAAGCGCGAAGAGGCCGCCGCCCGCGATGGCCATGAACTTGAGCGGAGGGTCGGTGGAGGGCGAGGGGTGGCACCAGTACCTTCCGCAGCTGCCCACATCAGTTATGCCCGTGTAGTAGCCCATAACGTAAGCGACCTGGACGGCCACCATGTAGAAGAGGGCGAAGAACCAGGTGCTGAAAAGCACGGCCATGGGAGCCTGGTAAGCTATCGCGACCACCGCCGGGTTGTAGTTCACCATCATCATCCCTGGTATCGAAGCGAAGGTCTCGCCCGACACGAAGTAGCGCGTCACGTGCGGGCAGGTGTTTATTTTCACGCCGTAGATGTCGGGGAACCAGGGAAAGATGCCCGTCAGCGTTATCGGTATCTGGAAGGCCAGGCCGATCACGAGCCCGATCAGGAACCACCTACGCCTTGAGGAGGCCTCGGCGACTGGCAAGACGTTTTCGACCAGTTCCCTGACGATGAGCGTCTGCGGGAAGGGGACCTGCTCCACGTCGATCCACTGCCTGCGGAGTATGGCCCCGAGCGAGAGGAAGAGCATGCCAGGGATGAAGTTCGCCGCCCACCACCATGCTATGGGCACGGCCCAAGCTCCCCAGTCGATCGGGCCTCCGGAAGCTATGACCTTGCAGACCGAAGCCGGAGGCGCCATGAACCAAGGGACTATCTGGGCGGAGAGGGCCTCCTCGGTGTAGCGGCTCGCGAACACGTAGTTTTGGCCGAGCGCCCAAGGGTAGTTGATGAAGTAAGACACGGTGAGCGATACAACGTATGCGTACGCGAGGTTTTTCGCGTTGATCTTGCCCTTCAGGGCCCCGATCCTGCCCAAGGGACCCGCGAGCAGTATCACGAGGAAAGGAGCGTTCGTCAGGCCCATGTTGCAGACCGATTCGCCGAGCGAGTTGACGATCCAGTAGGGGAAGCTCGAGATGAGGAGCTGCCACATTGGGCCGAAGAAGCTCATTATCGCAGCCAAGATCACGACCGGAACCAAAGGAAACCTTTCGATTTCAGCTTCTGTAGCCATTTTTCAATTCGCTTACAAGCTTAAAATATAGATCATTATATAATTCTTTTCTCGTCCCGAGTTTCAGCATATATACTTGCAGCGTCGCGCGCTGACGCTACTTGAAGTAACCGAGCAGCAGCCGCTTCGTCCTCTCCACCCCGACCATCGGGTCCTCCTTCCCCTCGAACTCTATCGAGATGTAACCCCCGTACCCGGCCTCATCCAGTATCTCCAAGATCTTCGCGTAATCCAGGTCCAGCTCGTACCAAACTCCCCCGCCGTAGTAGGTCTTCGCGTGGACAAGAATGGCGTGCGGCGCTATCTTCCTCAGCGAAGCATAGGTGTCTTCCAAGAAGTTCCCTGTGTCCATCAGTACCCTGAGCCACTTCGAGCTTACGGATTCGACTATCCTCAAAGTTTCCTCCGGCGTGGACGTGAGCCCCCAGTGGTTCTCCAGCGCCATCACGACTCCGAGCTCCTCAGCGGTCGGCAGGCACTCCTCTATCGATTCAACGACCCACCTAAACCCGTCCTCTTCCGTGTAACCCGAGATCGGGGGCTCCCTTCCCCTTTTCGCCATCAGCTCGTCGAAGCTCTTCACGGTCTCCCAGCGGCCGGAGTTCAGGCGGATCGAGGGGGCTCCGAGCCGGTGCGCGATCTCCAGGCAGCGCTTCGTGTGCCTGACGTTCTTCTCCCTCTCCTCCTTGCTCGGCTTGACGAAGTTCTGGTGTATGGCGAGGCAGTATACGTCCAGCCCCAGGCTGAAAGCCAGCCTCTTCAGCTCGTTGACGTATTCCCTTTCCTCAGATTCCATCTGGGCGTGTAGTATCTCGACGCCGTCGAGGTCAAGCTCCCTAGCCCTCTCCATCACGTAACCTATGGGCACCTTCTCGGGAAGGAAGTGCCAAAAGCTGTAAGTCGAAGTACCGATCCTGTATCTTGCCACGCCACTTCGCCGGACTCCCGGCTGATAAGGCTTGCCGCTGGGTACCTGCGCATCGGCGGAACCAAACCGGCACTGAATGCGAGGTCCGTGAGGAATTTAATAAGGCGCCAGCGGAAGCCGGAAGCGAAGTAAGCCTTGGAGGTCGGCGAGAGGGTCAGGGCAGTCCTCGAGGGGAGGTTGCCCGACAAAGTTCCTTGGATCATTTATTCCAACCACCTGCCGAGGGGCTCGTTGGAGCGCAGGCTGAGGGGCATGGGGCTCGGCCTCGACGTGCGGTGCGGCGTTTACAAAGTTTCGATGCCGAACGTGAGGGTCGAGAACAGGACCGAAGGGGATTACGTCTACACGACTTACCACACGCCCGTGGGGAAGGCGTCGTCGACGACCAGGAAAGGGTTGAAATTCCAATTCCCGGGCGGCTCCGCGACGGTGGAGCACATCGTGAAGGAGCCGAAGGACGCCAAGGTTTTGAGGTTCATCGTAGAGGACACGGTGTACGAGCCCGATTACGAGAACTACGAGCAACTCGAGGAGGACCTGGGCGGAGACGGCGTCGTCGTGGTCGGGACGGACTACACCCCGCTCATGAAGCTGATAATACGCTACATGGGTTTCAGGACCTTCGCCTTGATGCAGGCGAGGAATCCGGAGGTCGTGTCGGAGCTGGTGGAAGTCATAGACGGGAAGTACGCCGAGATGTACAGGATCGTTGCCGATTCGCCCGCGAAGATAGTGAACGTCGGGGACAACATCGACGGCGTCTTCGTCTCCCCTTCGCTTTTCGAGAAGTACTGCCTTCCCTACTACAACAAGTACTGCGAAGTGCTCAAGGAAAAGGGGAAGGTCGTGATGTCCCACATGGACGGAAGGCTGAGGGTGCTGAAGGGCCTAATAGCGAGGACGAAGCTTGACGCGATAGAGGCGTTCACTCCGCCCCCGATGGGCGACCTTCCGTTGAGGGAGGCGAAGGAATCGTGGAAAAACAAGGCGATCTGGTTGAACTTCCCGGAGGAGGTTTTCCTCAGAAGCGCGGAGGAGATAAGGGATTTCACGCTCCGCCTACTCGAAGAGATGGCCCCGGGAAGGGGATTCATAATCGGCATAACCGAGGACATCCACCCCGATCATTTCGAGAAGGGAATGAGCGTAGTTACCGAGACTCTGCACGAATACGGCGATCTGCCTATAAGGCCGCCACTGCTGTCGGGCTAGCTCGCGGATTCCCCAACCCTGAACTCGGCAAACCTATGGCAAGCTTTTTTCCATTCCGTTGCAACATGGGCTCGGAAGCATGCTTGGAATGAAACGAGTTTGGATAGATCGGAACTACGGGAAATGCAGCGGGTGCAGGAGGTGCGAGATAGCCTGTTCAGTCCACCACGAGGGCAGGATATGGCCCGAGGCTTCGAGGATAAGGGTGTTCATGCTCATTCCGGGGGTCGAGATCCCCCACCTCTGTTTCCAATGCGAGGATTATCCGTGCATAGAGGCGTGCCCAACTGGGGCTCTTTCCGTAGACGTTCGAACGGGCGCCGTGAAAGTGGAAGCGCCGAAATGCACAGCATGTGGCCTGTGCGTGAAGGCTTGCCCGGGAAGCGTCCCCCACATGCATCCGGAAAGTAACCGAATAGTCATCTGCGACCTGTGCGGCGGAAAGCCAAGATGCGTCGAGGCGTGCATGGAGGGGGGATGGGGCGCCCTGCTCACCTTTCCCAGGGAGAAGGTGAGGTCGAGAAGGGCTCTTGCAAAGCCGCCTAGGGCGCTCACGCTCAAAGTCGCCAAGAACCTTCTAGGAGCGCAAGTGGCGAAGGAGGCGCTAAGCTGATGAGTGGATACGCGGGGAAGTTCTTGGAGGTAGACCTTTCCGACGGAAACGTGAAGGAAACCAAGTTTCAGGACGATATACTAAGGGATTACATCGGCGGGAGGGGCCTAGCGGCAAAGATACTCTGGGATCGGCTTGGAAAAGAATGGGAAACCGTAGACCCTCTGGGTCCAGAAAACCTGCTGCTCATCCTGACTGGACCTTTGACCGGATACTTCCCAGGCACCAAGGTCTGCGTCTCAGGAAAGTCGCCCCAAAGCAACGGCATGGTGGGCTCGACGGTGGCGGGCGAGTTCGGTATCGACTTAAAATGCGCTGGTTGGGACGGCCTGATAGTGGCCGGAAGGGCCGAGAAGCCCTGC
>JAFNJA010000114.1 GCA_017601265.1 Candidatus Brockarchaeota archaeon | reverse complement strand
ACCAGGCCGCTGTCTATCAGGACGGCGGATATCGAGGCCGCCGCGACCAGCGCGAAACCGCCCAAGAACTTTCCAACAACTATGGCCCCCCTCGAAGTCGACCTTGCAAGCAAGAGCTGCATCGTCCCAGCCCTCCTCTCTCTCGCTATCGCGTCGAAGGCCGAGATTACGGACAAAAGCGGGAGCGCCCCGTTCGCGACGGCCCAGACGCTGGAGGAGAATGCGGTGAGCGGGGTCGGTTCGGCGCCCTCGCCCTTCCCGTAAAGCTCGACCTGCCCTTGGTAGCTCAAATTCGCCTGGTAAGCGCCCGCGAGCGCGCACGCCAGCACGAGCGCGAGCCCGAGGTTCCAGATCCTGCCCAGGACCAGGGCGCGCACCTCGTTTCCAGCTATGGCGAAAGTCTCGCCCAACCGCTTCACCTTTCTCGGCTGACTAACCCCAACGGACCCCTTGCTAGGTATTAAAACTCTCGCAGAACTCGGGTTAGGGCCGTTCCCGCGCCGAGCATATCGCCGTTACGCCCCCGAATCTGCTGGGGCCCTTCAGCAAAGCTGCAACCCCATCGGCTTCGCGCCCCTCCAGGCCTTCGAAAGGATCTTGGATCAGGATCGAAACTTGATCAGCGCATGAGCAACCATCGTCCTTAGAACCGCATCGCGTCAAGCCCTCAACTTTCGAGTCAGCATGGCTCGGCAGTGCGCACCAGTCTAACAAATCACGAACGTAACACGTGGGCCTCCTCTGCGCGTTCCTCGTCGAGAAGGTCGACTTCAAGCTAACGCCATGGCGACGCTGGAAGGAGTCACGACATCCTTCCTGGTCTTCGGGAACAAAACGGCCAAACCGATCGCGATCGAAGCGGCCAAAATGCAGGAAGAAATGAGCATCGCCGGAAAGCCCCCAGCCGGTGGAAATGCAGAAGTAGAAACCGAGAAACAGTGACCCGATCGAGATGCCGGCGCACATCCTGGCGGCGTTGTCTTCAATGAACACGCCAGCGGGGCTGAAGCCGCTCAGCGCCAGGAGGATGGAAAGCGAAATCGGCGAGAACGCGACGTCAAAACGCTTGATCCTCTCCCTGACCGCCTTGGAGTTCCCGATCATCGCGGCTCCGCTCATGCCGACGATCGTCGCGCTTCCTTGGCGGAAGTCGTAAAAAGCTCCGGCGTTGCCTTCGACCTTTCGCTCATGTACGTTAGATCCCCCGACGTAGATGGCTATGGGGGTGCCTGAGGGAGCCACCGCGTGCCCCGGTTCAAAGCCGAGCATCGAAAAACTTTGCTTTGGGATCGTAGGCCGTCAAAGCAGGCTCCGGCAATAACCCCTTCCCGACGGTAACGACCGCCATGTACGCGTTTTCAAGAACGCCGCCGATCTCGACGAACTCCGCGGATACCTTGACGGTCGCAAAGCGCTAGAATGCAGGACCGCCGTACCCTACAACGGCTCGCCTGTATCAGCGCCCGGGATCACGCCCATCGCGGCCTCCTCGCGCTGCGGAAAAACGCCTTGAATCGAGAAGGTCTGGAGGACCGCGGCTGCCGAACGGGCGGACCGGATCGGTTTGTGGAGGTGCAGCATCCAGAGACTCTCCCGACCTGCGGGCGCTGCAACTCGAGACCTTAACCTGAGCGGCGGAAGGGTTCGAACGATATAAGGATTCTCCGGGGATGTCCCCGGACGCGTTAAAATCGAAAGGAAAAGTTTAAAGTGTGCTCTCTGGATTTCGCTTAGCCGAACTCGTTTTGAGCAGCCCGTTGGAGGAATTCCTCGACTCGCAAGCGAAGAAGAACCCGATAAGGTTCGACAAAACCAAGCTCTCCTGGGAAGAGAAGGGCGCCCAGGATGGGAAGGGAGCGGCGAGCTCCAACCTCCTCGACGCCATCTACCTGAGGAAACCGCCCGAGGAGACCGTCGTGGTGGAAAGGTCCGTAGCGGCCCTAATACAGGAAAGGATATCGAACTTGGAGGAGGAGATAACCCGCCTTAGGGCGAGGGTCAGGCTCCTGAAGATCGCGATCTTGGTTTTCTTCGTGGGAACGATGGGGCTCGTCGCCGAGACGATCGCCCTTCTCAGGGGTTGAAGTGACTTGGGTTACTTGAGAGACAAGGTTTTGGAACTCGAAAGGGAGCTTGGCAAAAGGTTCATCGGTAACAGGGAAGCGATCCACGCGCTCGTTTTGAACCAACTCCACCAGCGGTCCGCCTCTCTGATAAGGGCCCACAGGGGCCTCGGAAAGTCGACGCTCATGATCCTCCTCCTGAAGGGGATTTGCGGGGACGACATGGTCGTGATCTCCGGAGCTTCGGAGGTTAAAAGGGGCGAGGTCGTGGGAAGGCTCCACATCCCTTCCCTCGAGCGCGACGGCGTGGAGAAGGTGCTTTGGGCGGCTTTCACGAAGGCGAAGGGGAAGGGCCTCGACGAGGTCAACAGGCTGAACCCGTACACGAGCGCCAACGTCCACCACCTGATGCAGTTCGGCGAGGTCTGGGCTTACGGCCAGAAAACGGTGGTTGGCGACTACGGCCTGCTGGCGAACGAGAACCCGGGAGACCCGACGACCTTCATCCACCCGCCGCCTTTCTACGACAGGTTCGACATCTGCGTGTACCTGAACTCCCTGACTTGGAGGGAGAAGTTCCAGCTGCAAGAGCTTTTGGACAAGTACGAGGGGCAGCTGGTTGAATCGATGCCCCAGGTCCTGAGCTTCGAGGAGTTGCAAGAGGCCCGAAAGGAGGTTTCCTCGGTGAGGCTGAGCCCGGAAATACTCGGCCAGATCAACCTCATCGTGAGGGATTTCCAGGTTTGCATCAGAAACAGGGAGGAGTCCGAGGTGAAGCCGCCGGCGCTGTGCGAAGGGTGCCACTTCATAAGGGACATATGCAGCTCCATAAAGGAGCCGCCAAGCGAGAGATCCACGGCCGTTCTCACGCACCTCGCGAAAGCTTCGACGTGGCTGGACGGTTCGGTAAGTTTCGAAACGCTCCTGAACGCCTGCCTCTGGGTGCTGCCCCACAGGCTGAGCCTCGTAAGGGTCAGGAACCTTCTGCAAGACCTCGGCTCGCTCCTCGACCGCGAAAGGGCGAAGATGGAGGACAGGGACTCCAGGAAGCAGTGGGCCATACTGAACGAGCTCTACAAGGGGTACGCGCCAGCCCTCTACAAGCTCGGGAAGGAGGCCGCCGCCGAGGACATCGTGTTCGCCGAGGAGCTCATGGGTTTGGAGGGGCGGTGGGTCAGGGAAGGAAAGCTGAGCAGCGAAGAGACGCTGTCGGCGCAGATGGGGTGGAGCCTTCCTGGTGTTTGGAAAGGCGAGAGGGCAAAAGGTCGTTAGGGCCCACGAGATCTTCAACAGGGCCCGGATCGAGCTCTACTGCCCGCCATGCATCTTCAAGGTCGCGACGGGCGGGGAGAGGGCAAAGGGCTCGGTGCCCATTTCGGTCCTTAACGGAGTCGTCACGGCGGGGCCCGGCACGATCCCGCCGGACTGCGACCAGGAAAAGTTCCTCCTCTGGACCTTCAGGCACGAGCTCGCGCACGCCCACCACTGCCCCTACGACATAAAGACCGCCTACAGCCTCGAGAGGGCGGCATACGCTGTCTCCGTCCACTGGGACCTCGCTTACCTTGCCACCCTCCTTTTCTCCGACTTCCAAGTGGACTTCAACTACCTGTCCAGGCGATTCCAGGAGAATCCTTACCACGTGGAGGTTCTCTCAGACCTGTCCGGCGGAATAGGGCAGATCGCGCTTGCCGTCCAGAAGAGGATGCTCGGGGGCCCAGTCAAGGGAAGGATCAGGAGGTCTGTCAAGGAAGCGGCGAGGGAGATTGAGGTGATCATGCTGTCGAACAGGCCCTGGCAGACGAAGGTCCAGATGCTCGCCGTGGTGCTGGAGAGGATGAGGATAAGGGACCCGGGATTTTTCTCCAAGAAAGCCGTGGCGAAGCACATCGCGGAACACCCCATCCCGGTCCGGGAGGATTTCCATCCTGCAACGCTGAAATTGTTCGACGACGTTTTCGGAGGCATCTCGGACTCGAAGGCCGCCGAGGCTTTCTTCAAGCAGTGGATCCTTCCGAGGCTGTCAGAGGATCCTGGTAAAAAGTTCGAGGAGACTTTAAGATCCGCGTCGAAGGCGGAAAGGAAGGAGCGGGAAAAAGGGGGAGGAAGGGCAGGCAAGGGGGAGCGGGCCGAATCCTCGGGGCTTTCGGGCGAGCCGGGCAAAAGCGAACCGCTCGATGGCAACCTCGGCAGACCCGGCCAAGAACCCGTGCTATCGACTTCGATGTCGAGGCGCTACGGCAAATTGAGCTCGAAGGTCGTGAACGAAGCCCTGTGGAAGAGGTACTGGTACAGGGCAAGGGCCGAAAGGACGATATTGCAATTCCTTTCTGAAAGTCCGAGCAGGCGTCCGAGTTGGGCAGTCGCGACCTACCCCGACGACTGGTTGATAGAGGAAGAGATAGAGAAGCTCGACTTGGAGATGAGCCTCGAGGAAGGTCCCCTGATCCCGGAGGTTACGACCATGAAGTGGTTCGAAGAACCCTCGTCCAAGGGGCAGTCGGCCATAAGCGGTTTCGTCCCGTCGGTCATAGTGGCGCTCGACGCGAGCATGAGCATGTCCAACATCCACGACGAGGCCGCGACTTCGGCGTTCATCGCCTACCTTTGCGCGAAGAAGGCTGGGGGCGAAACCTCCGCGGTTTCCTTCTCCACGAACCACGTTTCGTGCGGCTGGGACGACGACGACGAGTCTAAGGAGATGGCGCTTTCGCTGAGCCTCAGGGAGTACACCATCTTCCCGGCCTTCACGGTCAGCGACCTCGCCTCGAGCGCCGCGGGCAACTGCTTCATAATCATAATAACCGACGGGGGGTGGCAGAACATCGGCGAAGCCATCCCGCTCCTCGAAAGGATCGTAGACAGGGGTCACAGGGTCATAATATTCGAGCTTCCGGGCGGCTCCTATCCCGAGAGGGTAGCGGCCCTCAAGAAGAGCCAAAGGCTGAGCATCCACAGGGTCGAAGCGCCGGAGAGGGACCTGCAGGGCTTGGTGCTTTCGGAAGCCATGAGGACCTACCAGACCTACCTCTGATCCAATCGACCCCTTCCCGGAAGTTCACTGAAGCGCGAAACTTGCTCCCGGCTACCAATGCTTTTTAACCGCCCAAGCGGCCTATGCTGCGATGAGCGAAGACGACATCGAGCTGAACCTGCTCAGGATGAAAAGGCTGAGGCAGCTCCAGGAAAAAGCTCGCAGCAAGGAAACCGGCCCTCCCCCCGAAAAAGTCGAGGAAGACCCGAGGCGCACCCTCTCGAAGCTCTTAGACGGCAAAGCAGCCGAGATACTCGAGGTTGCAAGCTACCAATTTCCTTCCGAGACCGAAGCCGTTGTCAAGATGCTCGCAAACTTGGCGAAGAGGGGGGCCATAAAGGAGACCATAGACGGCCCGACGCTCTACCACCTTTTCCTGAGGATCGGCATACCCGTCAAGTTGAAGACCAGGATAGTTTATTACGAGGACGGAAAGGTCAAGAGCCTGGAGGAGAAGTTGAAGGAGCGCTAGGGGCCGAGCGCTGCACGAGCGGCGCGCGCAAGCTTAGCCGAGCGCGAAAGGGTTTAACGGCTCGGTTCCGCAAAGCCGAAAGGCTATTCCACGGCCCTTCGATCAGGTTGAGGCGCGCTTGGGGAAAGGTGCCTGCCGGCGATGAAGTTCGGGGTGCACGTATCGATATCGGGCTCAATAGACCTGGCGGTCGACAGGGCCGTTTCCAGGAGGTGCGACACCTTCCAGATGTTCACCCGCAGCCCGAGGCGGTGGGACTTTGCTGATTTGGAAAAATCGGCGGAAGCTTTCAGGAAGAAGGTCGCCAGCTCAGGGTTGTGGCCCGTAGTGGTCCACATGCCCTACCTCCCAAACCTGGCATCGCCGAGGAGGGAGGTTTTCAAAGCTTCGGTCGATTCGCTCGTAGCCGAGGTCGAGAGGTGCCGGCTCCTGAAGGTACCGTACCTCGTCACCCACCTCGGCAGCCACCTCGGTTCCGGGTTCGAAGCGGGGCGAGAGAGGGTCGTCCAAGCCGTGTCCGAGGCGGCCTCCAGGTCCAAGAACGCGGTCTCGATACTTCTTGAAAACACGGCCGGAAGCAAAAACAGCATCGGCTCAACTTTCGAGGAGATATCCCTCATACTGGAGAGGGTCGACAAAACCGTCAACGTTTGCTTCGACACGTGCCACGCCTTCGCCTCCGGGTACGACATGAGGGACGGGTCCGCCGTAGGCGAGACGCTCGACAAGTTCGACGGCCTCATCGGCTTGGCGAGGTTGAAGCTGGTGCACGTCAACGATTCCAAAGGAAGCCTAGGTTCGGGGCTGGACAGGCACGAACACGTAGGGTTGGGCAAGATAGGGAGGAGGGGGTTCAGGAACTTCCTTACAAATCCGAAGCTGAGGGAGATACCGATGATACTCGAAACTCCGATCGACGTGAGGCGAAACGACTTCGGCAACCTCGAGGCGGCGAGGAGGCTGGCAAGGCCATTCTAGCCAAAAGCACGGGGACCGCCGAGTGGGCGCCTTGGGAGATGCAGCATGACTCGGGGGCTGGAAGCTCCAGGAGCCTGC
>JAFNJA010000113.1 GCA_017601265.1 Candidatus Brockarchaeota archaeon | reverse complement strand
AGTTTCAAGGAATTCGAGCACACGGTCATACCTTCTAGGCACGATTCGTTTGGAAAGATGGTGTCTTACTACGAAGCGAAGGCCTTGGAAAAAGCGGTCAGAGCCGCCGTTGAGTGGAAACCGGACCTCGTCTGGCTGAACAGGGGTTATTACTACGTGGGCTGGATAAAAAGGCGTTACGGGATCGCGACGATCCCGTACGTCCATTACCCAGTAGCCATTGAGCCGAGGAAGTCGAACTTGATTCGAGACATTTACAGGCGTGCGATCGGGTTGGAAAAACTCGAATCGGCGTCCTTCGCGGAGGCGCCCATAGTACTGTGCAACAGCAATTACACCAGGTCCGTGATAATGAAGATACAACCTTCCTCAAACGTTCGGGTAGTGTATCCGGGGATCGACCACGAGCGGTTCTTTCCCACGTGGGAGGACGATGGATACCTCTACTACAACAGCAGATTCCAGCCCATAAAGAACCAGTCTTTGGCGTTGGATGTTGCCGAGGAAACCGGATACGAGCTAATACTCTCCGGATTCGTGAGCGCCGCTAATGCCAATTACTTCGATTCCATCAAGAAAAGGGCGGAAAGGCTGAAAGTCAAGGTCGTCCAGAACCCCAGCGATGAGGAGATCGTGAAGCTGCTGCAGAGGTGTTCGGTTTTCCTCTTCCCTTCGATAGGGGAGCATTTCGGGATCGCGCCGGTCGAAGCGATGGCCTGTGGAAAACCGGTAGTAGGGCACAACAGCGGCGGGACCGTAGAAACGGTCGGCGAAGCCGGCATCTTGTGCGGCGACGAACTCCAAGACTGGGTGAAGGTTACGAAGTATTTAATGGACAACGAGGGCGCGAGGAGGGAAATGGGAAAGAAAGCCTTCGAATTTTCGGCCAAGTTCGCATGGGACAACACTTCAAGCGAGATCGCCCGCGTACTGGAGGATGTCGTCCTGAAGCGTTAAATCACTACCGGATTCGCTTTTCCCTGGCCCTCCTAAGGATCAGGAACAGCATCCCGATCGGCAAGACCATGCCCGCAAGCAACGCGGGAAGGGCGCAAGGATTTCCCCTGGATCTTACCAGGTAGTAGCTGACGCCCGGGACGAACAAAATGAAGAACAGAGGCACGGAGAAGGCCAAAACCACGGGCGAGAGCAACAGGGCCGTGTAGTAGGCGTATTTCGCCATAACGTACTTCCTTCCGGCCTCGATCTCCTGCAAATGGTATATCACGGCCACGAAAAAGCTGTACTTCAAGTAATCGTAAAAGCCCCTCGGCTTCTGCTTTATATGCAACGCTGAGCTTTCAGCCACGGCAGCCTTGTAACCCCTTTTCCTAAGCCTGTGGATCAGCTCGTTCGGATTCTCGCCCCTCGCGAACCCGACGAAGTACGGGCCAACCTCCTTCAAGGCTGAAGTTCTGATCGCGGCGCAGCTCATGCCCTGCGGTTCTCCCATCGAACCGTAGAACCTGTCGACCCACCCTCTCCGTTCTTCCTCGACTACGCACGGGACGTTGACAAAGGCGATTCTCGGATCCGAAGAAAAGACCTTCTCCACCTCTGACAGCAAATTCCGAGGAACCACCACGTCGGAATCGACGAAGAGAACCATTTCCCCCTCGGAATTGCTTATGCACAAGTTGCGGCCCTCGGTGACGTCGTAGTTGCCCGTCATTATCGTCACGTCCTCGTAGTTTGCGGCGTTCCTGCGACGGAAATCGTTCAGGATGCCGAGAGAGCCGTCGGTAGAACCTCCGTCGACGAAGATCAACTTCATCAGCTTTTTATCGTAATCGAGCCCTTCGATTCCGTTCAGCGCCCGCGGCAGCGTCTCGGCCGAATTTTTCAAAACCATGGCCAGCGTCATCATCTTGCCCTTCGCGCTCCGTCGATGAGCTTCATGCTGCCGAGATAATGACGCTTCAATCCCCCTCCCCGCCGATCAGGTAGCCCAAGATGACGAAAGGCCTCAGCCTCACGACGCTGTGGAGGAGCGTCCTCCAGAATGGCATGCGAAGCTGCCTCCTGGCCCTGCCCGAGTTGACCTGCCCCCTGAAGCATTTTCCCAGGGTCAACTCCCTCATGTGGTACGAGACGGCGTCGCGTAGGTAGACCCTCTTGCCTCTCACCCTCATGTCCACGTCCGTGTCCGGCGCTATGGCGTCAGAGAACCTCACCCTCCTCAGCTCCTCCCCCCTGTAGACGCGGTTGCCCCCCCTAGGCTCCCTCCCCGCCCCCAGCAAATCGTACGTCTTCTCCCAAATCGAGTACAGCCTGTTGAATGGTTTCGAAGGTTCGGTTACGACCCTGCCCGACACCGAGACCACGCCTTCGCCGAAAGCGCCAAGCACCTTCCTGAAGTATTCTGGTTCCACCCTTATGTCGGCGTCCACTACGGCGACGAATTCTCCCCCAGCATACCCCAACCCGATCTCCAAGTTCTCCGCGTAGCTGTTTTTCCATCCGGCCCTGTCCTTCACGACGATTCGGACGGGGAACCGTTCAGCCTCCTCCTTAGTCCGATCCGTGCACCTGTCGCATATTACGATAGTCTCGTGCTCGACATCCTCAGTCGCGAGCTCGATCGCCTCCAGGCACCTTGGGATGTACTTCTCCTCGTTGTGGGCAGCCACTATGATCGAGAGCTTCAGGGCTGATCAGGCCACCGGATAGGCTTGGGGACTGAATAACCTTTCTTATCTGCCTTGGGGTTCGGCCCCTCGGATTACCTAAGACTAATAAGTCTCGGCAAACGGACGCTGTCACGTAGGTGTGAACGCTTGCTTGAACAGCTTGGGATCGCGACCCTAGACGACCTGAAACCAAACAGCAGGGTAGTCATTACGAGGGTTGACATAAACTCGCCCGTCGACGCTTCGACGAAGATCGTCACGGACGACAGCAGGATCCGCGAGCACTCCAGGACCGTAAAGGAACTCTCGGGCAAGGGGGCGAAGGTCGTAATCCTGGCCCACCAGGGCAGGAAGGGCGATCCGGACTTCACCTCGCTGGAGCAGCACGCGAAAATCCTCTCGGGGATCCTGTCTTGGCCCGTCAGGTTCGTGCCAGACGTGGCGGGGGAAGAGGCAAAGGGAGCCATTAAGAGCATGAAACCCGGCGACGTGTTGATGCTGGACAACGTGCGCTTCCTTTCCGAGGAGACGGCCGAAAGGTCACCAAAGGAGCACTCCCGCGGAACTTTGGTCAGCGCCCTGGGCCCGCTCGCCGACTACTTCGTCAACGACGCGTTCGCCGCAGCCCACAGGTCCCACGCCTCCATCGTGGGTTTCGCGGCCGTCCTTCCCTCGGCGGCCGGGAGGGTGATGGAGAAGGAGCTGGCGGCCCTTTCCAAGGTGGCTGGAAAGCCCGAAAAGCCTTCGGTCTACGTCATAGCTGGAGCCAAGCCAAAAGAGAGCTTCAAGGTCGCCCAGCACGTGCTGTCGAACGGCATAGCTGACGACGTTTTGACAGGGGGGCTCGTGGCGAACGTCTTCCTGAAGGCGAAAGGCTTCAAACTCGGGGAGGCCAACGAGAAGCTGCTCGACCAGAAAGGTTTCGCGCAATTCGTTTCCGGAGCCAGGGAGATGCTGGGGAGGTTCCCCGGAAGGATCGTGACGCCCGTCGACCTGGCCGTTGAAATCCAAGGAGGCAGGAGCGAGATCGCGGTCGACGACCTGCCCACCAACCACTACATAAAGGACATAGGGAAGAAAACCGTGGAACTTTACGGCCGGCTCTTGATGCAAGCCAAGTCGATCGTGGTCAACGGCCCACTGGGCGTTTACGAGGAGGACAACTTCTCGCTCGGCACCAGGGAGATCCTCCGCGTCCTCACGAAAACCGAAGCCTTCAGCGTCGTCGGCGGCGGCCACTCGCTGGCAGCGGTGTACAAGTTCGGGCTTGAAAAGAAGCTTCCGTACGTAAGCACCGCCGGAGGAGCCCTGATAAGTTACCTTTCCGGTGAGGCTTTGCCCGGCGTCGAAGCCTTGAAGGCGGCTTCAAAGAAGTTCTCCTAGCCTGGTCGGTTTCGACACGCCGGTCAGGGGCGCTTCCGGGATGTCAGACCTACCCGAGCTTTTCGTCGGGGTCGACGCCGGCGGGACAAGCAGCGTCGGCATAGCCGCGTCTCGCGAGGGCTTCGCCATTGGGTACGAGGTCGGAGGCCCAGCCAACCTTCAGGTCGATGGTTTCGACTCTTGCGCCGATACCCTAGTTTCTATAGTCAAAAAGCTCGCGAAGTCCGGTTCGATCTTGATGTGCGTCGGCATCGGCGTCCCGGGGGCGAGGGCCAGGGGAGACCAGGAGAGGCTCTCGAACTTGGTTTCCAACTCACTAGGTTGCAAGGCCGTGGTCACGGGCGACGCCGATCTGGCTTCCCACGCTTGCTTTCCTGACGGAGAAGGGGTCGTCGTGGTCGCGGGCACCGGCTCCTCCGCCAGGGCGATCTCCGCCGGCTCAATCATAGCCAGGGCGGGAGGGTGGGGGCCGTTGCTTGGAGACGAGGGGAGCGCCTACTGGATAGGCTTGGAGGCCCTCCGCTACGTCGCAAGGGCCGCCGACGGGCTGGGAAGCCCAACGAGGATCTGCGACGCGGTCAAAGAAAGGTTCGGGCTTTCTTCCTTCGACGAGTTGGTCCGCGCCGCCACGCGGCTGAAAAGGGACCAGGTCGCTTCCTTGGCCGAGCTCGTGCACGAGTTGGCAAAGGCTGGAGACGAAGTTTCAGCCCAAATCCTCAGGCGGGCTGGAAGCGAGCTCGGCGCCATAGCCGGCACCGTCGCGAAGAGGCTGGGGCGAAGCGTGAGGATCGCCCTTGTCGGAGGCGTGTTCAACGCGGGCGATTACGTGAAGCTGCCTCTCCTAGAAGTTTTCAGGCGGATCGGCGTCGAAGCGACGGTCTTGGAACCAAAGTTCCCTCCATGCGTCGGGGGCTTGATCATCGCCTACAGGGCTTGCGGCATCGATCCAGCAGGCCCGATATTGCGGAACTTGGAAACTTCGGTCAGGTCGTTTCAAGCCTTAAGCAAAGGCGGAAGCCAAGGGAAAGCCTAATTCCCCGATCGACTCCGGACTCGTGCCATGAAGAGCGAGGTGCTTAGGGAACTCGAGGAACTGGCCACGGAAGCCAGAAACCCGAAAAGCGCCAACATCGACAGGGAGGGCGCCGAAGGCATACTCAGGATCATTAACGAAGAAGACAAGCTCGTGCCCCTAGCCGTCGAGAGGGAGATCCCGAAAATAGCTGAAGCTGTCGAATCGATCGTCGAATCCTTCAGGGAGGGCGGGAGGCTCATCTACGTCGGAGCCGGAACTAGCGGGCGCCTCGGGGTCCTTGACGCCGCAGAGTGCCCTCCCACGTTCAGTTCTCCCCCCGAGATGGTCCAGGCCATCATCGCGGGCGGGGACGTTGCCCTGCGGCAACCAGTGGAGGGAGCCGAAGATTCCCAGGAGGCCGGCGCGGACGCCATCGCGAGGTGCTCGGTCTCTAAAAAGGACGCGGTCGTCGGGATCTGCGCGTCCGGCAGGACGCCATTCGTGATAGGGGCTTTGGAGAAGGCGAACGAGCTCGGGGCGAGAACGATCGCCCTCACGACGAATCCAGGATCGAAGATAACGAAGCACGCCAAGATCTCCATAGCTCCGGACGTTGGCCCCGAGGTGATAGCCGGTTCGACGCGGATGAAGTCCGGCACGGCCCAGAAGCTCGTCTTGAACATGCTTACGACAGCCTCCATGATACTCATGGGCAAGGTCTACGGGAACTTCATGGTCGACCTAAAGCCCCTGAGCGAGAAGCTAAGGGAGAGGGCCAAGGGGATCATAATGGTCCTGACCGGAGCGAGTTACGAAGAGGCTAGCAGGGTCTACGAAGAAACCGGGGAAGACGTAAAACTTTCGATACTGGCCATTAAGGGCAAGCTTTCACTCGATGCGGCGAAGGCCTTGCTGCAAAAAGCCAATGGAAGAATTTCGCTGGCCCTCGACTACGCGACGAAAGGCCGCCTTTAGCGTTTTACGCCGGACCAGCAATCCAAACCAAACCAGAAGCCTTTTCCATCGCGTGCTGCCAAGTCGATTTTAGGGCCTCTATTTCTTGAAAACCAATACCTCTCTCTCCTCTAACCCTTCTTTTCGAGTGCTCAGCAACCTGCCGCAAAACGGGCACTCGGGCAAACTCGGCAGGAACTGCGAGAGGTCCTTCCCGCACGCAGGGCACGACCTCACTACCACGATAGGATCGAGCGCCCGTTCCGAGACCGGGTTCTTCTTACCCTCCTCCACGTACGTCGCTATCCCCCCCTCAAGCAGGAGGCTCGCGGACCCGAGCGAGAGGTAGAAGCCGAGCGCA
The DNA here is from genome assembly GCA_017601265.1 of Candidatus Brockarchaeota archaeon. Classification (GTDB taxonomy): domain Archaea; phylum Thermoproteota; class EX4484-205; order EX4484-205; family DTQO01; genus DTQO01. Next base: position 310 of record JAFNJA010000113.1, on the reverse strand, counting down.
AAAGTGTTCTCCCCGAGCGTCGGAAGCAGGGTCGTGAAAGCTGCCAAGTTTTCGACCGCGACTACGAGCCCTGCAACGCAAAACGCTATGGGCTTAACCCTCCTGCCGAAGTAACGCGCCAAGCCGCAAGAGCAGCAGACGACCAGGGGGAGGATCGCCATCCACCACCCCGTTTGGTAGAGCGTCAAAGTCGACCCCTCCGTGACGACCCAGGGAAGGAAAGGCGAAACGAGCGACATGCTCAAGCCGAAGATGCCAAGCACGGTCCCGAACCCGGATTCCCCCAACGGTTTTTTCCCTTCCGCACGAG
>JAFNJA010000112.1:5305-6802 GCA_017601265.1 Candidatus Brockarchaeota archaeon | reverse complement strand
CCGTTTTCCCCGAAGCGTCGTGGACGTTCGCGTGCCTTCCCTTGAGCAGCTTCACCTTGACGTTTCCGCCCCTAGCCTTGACCGAGGCGCGGACCGCCTCGCCCACGGACGTGTCGGCCCGGGTTCCGCTGGACTCGAACCTCCTCCATTTCCTGTACGGGCGCTTCCTTCCTCCCGACTTTTTCCTCTTCCTGAGGTCGCCGTGGTAGAGCGTCATCGAGCTTGGCGCCTTGCGCGAATTTTATAAGCGTTGACTTTCGGCCCCCGAACGATCCGGGAAAGAGTTAAGTCCGGACGCGCGTAGAAGAGCAAGAATCAGAGAGAAAGCGAGTAGAGCCGGTCCGGATGGTCTACATAAAGAGGCTTGAGGTCAGGGGTTTCAAGTCTTTCGGCAGGAAGGCAACGCTCGACCTTGAGAAGGGGTTCACCGTGATCACGGGGCCGAACGGATCGGGAAAATGCTTGGCTGAAGGGACGAAGATCTCGACGCCCTTCGGGGAGGAGAGGGTCGAGGACCTTTTCGAATCCGCGAGTAGGTCGGGCATCGAGGTCGAGGTGGCGGGCCTCGAAACTTACGCCCTTCCCTTGGCTCCGCTTTTCGTGCGGAGCCTCGATCCGGGGAAGGGGACTGTAGGGCTGGAAAGGGCGGCCGCCCTTTACCGGCAAACCGTCGACGGGGAGGTTTACCAAGTGGTGACGGAGACCGGGAGGGAGGTCAGGGTGACGGGGGAGCACGGGTTTTTGGCCCGGGCTGGAAAAGTTTCTTGGTTGAGGGCCAGGGAACTGAGGCCCGGAGCCGTCGTGGCGACCGCCGAGGGCGGCCTCGATTGGGAGGTCGTGGAGGAGGTCAAGGTTCTTCGGAGGGCGAGGCGGAAAGTTTACGACGTTTGCGTCCCATTCCGCCACAACTTCGTAGGCGGCGCGGGTTTCGTGCTCCACAACAGCAACGTTTTGGACGCGATAAAGTTCGTGCTCGGCGAGGCCAGCGCCAAATCCCTCAGGACGGACAAGTTCGCGAGCGTGGTCTGCGACTCCCTCCCCGAAAGCGGGCCTGGGAAGACAGCCTTCGTAAGGGTGGTGCTCGACAACGCCGACAGGAAGATACCCGTGGACGAGGACGAGGTCGCGATCTCGAGGGAGGTCGACTCCTCCGGGGAGAGCGTGTACAGGCTCGGAAGGGTTCAAACCTCGAGGACGGCGATAGGCGACCTGATCTCCGTCGCCGGGCTGTCGCACCGCGGGTACAACATCGTCATGCAGGGGGAGATAGCGAGGATAGCGGACAAGGACCCGGTGGAGAGGAGGCAGGAGATAGAGCTGGCGGTCGGTATCGCGGAATACGACGAGAGGAAGAAGCAGGCCGTCGAGCAGCTCAGGGAGGCTGACACGAACATCAGGATCGCGGACGCGAGGATGGAGGAGGTGAGCAATAGGGTCGAGCAGCTCGAGGCCGAAAGGAACCACGCGCTGAGGAGCATCTACCTGCAGAAGGAGATC
>JAFNJA010000112.1:937-5295 GCA_017601265.1 Candidatus Brockarchaeota archaeon | reverse complement strand
AAGAAAAGCGCAGCCATCTTGTCCGCGGCCTTGGAGGAGTTGGGGAACGAGGCCAGGGAGAAGAGGCGGCTTTTGGCGGAGGCCGAGAAAAGGTTCGCGGAGGCGAAGGCGCGGCAGGAATCGAAGCAGCGCGAGTACGACGAGGTGCAGGAAGCTTGGAAGCGGTTCACGGACGAGATGCTGGAGAGAGGCGGTGGCGAGTTCTCCGAGCTGCAAGCGAGCGCCGGGGAGGCGCAGGTCAAACGTACAGAGGTCGGAGCGAAGCTCGCCGCGGCCAAGGAAGGCCTGGAGAGGGCCAGGAAGGGCTTGGAGGCCGTGCGGAAGGGCATCAGGGAGGCTAATGGGAAGGTTCGGGAGGAGAGGAGGAGGGTGAGGCGCTTCCGGGCCGCGGAGGCGCTGCTCGAGTCAAAGGCGTCCAGGGAGAGGGCGGCCCTCGAGTCGATCAGGGCGAAGATCAGGAGGGCGGAGGAGAGGAGGAAAAAGGCGCTGAAGGCGGAGGAGGAAGCTGCGGCGGAGGTGGCTGAGAGGACGAGGGAGCTTGCGCTCCTGTCTGGAGAACTCGGCAGCGACAGGAGGAGGGTTTGGGAACTGGCAAGGGAGCTGAAGTTCGCCTCTGAACGCAAAGAAAGCCTCGCGGCCACCTTGAAGCAGCTCGCGAGGCACCTCGACAGGTTGATAGAGCTGAGGAAGGAGCAGAGGGAGAGGCTGCTTGGCCTCGGGAAGAACGTCGAGGAGAAGAGGGGGCTCATCGGGAGGGTTTCGGACGAGATTGGGGAGCTGACCGAACTCATAGAGCGCGTGAGGGGGGCGCTGATCCAAGCTGAAACGAGGAGGGAGATAGTGCAGGCGATCGCGGACGAGGAGATGGCGGTTACGAAGATCCTGCAGCTCAAGGACGAGGCTTCGATCGAAGGCGTGCTAGGCAGGCTTTCGGACCTGGTGAAGGTTGGCGAAGAGGACAGGGTGGCGATCGAATCGGCTTCGGACGGCTGGATGAAGGCGGTGGTCGTGGAGGACCTCAGGACCGCCCTCATCTGCGCCGAGACCCTCAAGAACAGCAAGCTTGGCAGGATCAAGATCATACCTTTGCGTGAGACCGAGGCGAAGGCCCTCGAGGTTCCCCAGGCGCTCGCGGGAAAGGTGAGGCGCGCCGTGGACGTCGTAGGCCACGACGCGAGTATAGGGCAGGCCGTTTGCAAGGTTTTCGGCGACACGGTCTTGGCCTCGACGACCTTGGACGCGATAGAGGCGTCGCGCCAAGGTTTGAGGGCCGTGACGCCGGAGGGGGAGGTCTTCGAGCCGAGCGGGGGCATAGTTGGCGGTTACTACAGGAAGCAGGTCGATTTCTTGGCGTTGCTCCCGCCGAGCCAGGCGGTCGAAAGGCTGGAGTCGAACCTCTCGAAGTTGCTCGGCGTCCAGGAGAGGAGGAGGAAGGAATACGCGGAGAGGTTGAGGAAGGAGCTCGACGCGCTGGCGGAGGAGAAGGCGACGACGGAAAGGAGCCTGCAGCTGATCGACGTCGAGGCGAAGAGCATCAAGATCGAGGTTGACAGGATAGAAAGGAACCTCCAGGCGACCGTGAACAACATCGCGAGGAACAGGGAACTCTTGGAAAGCATGAAGGCCGGATTGGAGAAGAAATCGTCCAGGATGGCGCAGTTGAAGTCTCGGATCGGCGCCCTGAGGCAAAAGCTGAAGCGGGCGAGGGGGATCGCCTATTCGGAATACGTGGAGGCGCTCGAGAGGGAGGAGGCCAGGGCTTCCAGGAACGCGTCCAAGACCGAGGCGGAGCTGAACTCGATCCGCAACAAGATCTCGACCTCCCTGAAGAACCTGCAGGATTTCTACGAGCCAGCGGCAAGGAAGCTGAAGGGGGAGGAGAGGCAACTGAGGTCGCGGATCGGCGCCTTGGCGCCGACGGTCAGGGAACTCGAAAAGGAGGCGGAGGCGCTCTCCGCCCGGCTGGAGGCGCTGGCTGCGAGGAGGAAGGACGTTTCCGCGCTGATCGAGCAATCAAAGGAAAAGAGGAAGGCGTTCGAGTCCGAAATCCAGAGGCTGTCCCTTGAGCTGGCCGAATCGAGCCGCATCCTGGAGGAGAGCAGGGAGGCGCTGGCAAAAGCCAGGTTCGACGTCGAAAGGGCGGAGCTGCAGGAGAGCGAGAAGCTGGAGGAACTCAAGAAGCTAGGATACGAGGCGCCGGTCAGATTCCCAGCTTCCGAGGTGGGCGCAGCCGCGAAGGTGCTGGAGGAGATGAAAAAGGAGGCGGAAAGCATGGGCCCCCTGAACCTGCTGGCGATAGACCAGTACGCGCAGCAGTACAAGAACTTCAAGGTGCTCTCGATCAGGAGGAACGAGCTCGAGTCTGAAAGGGCAAGCATAATCAGGTTCATGGAAGAGATCGAGTCGAAGAAGAGGGAGGCGTTCATGAAAGCGCTCGAGTCGATCAACAGGTCTTTCGGCTTGTTCTTCGAGAAGATCACCGGGGGGAAGGCCTGGCTCCAGCTCGAGAACGCCGAGGACCCTTTCTCCGGCGGGTTGGACATGTTCGTGCAGTTCCCGTCGAAAAGCCCCAGGCTCGTGAGCGGGGTGAGCGGCGGCGAGAAGTCGGTCTCGGCCCTGTCATTCATATTCGCCATGCAGGAGCTCAAGCCCGCGCCCTTCTACATAATGGACGAGGTTGACGCCCACCTCGACCCGGTCAACGCGGAGAGGTTCGCTGAGCTCGTGAGGGAGAGGTCGGCGAGCAGCCAGATGATAGTCATAACCCTCAGGGACGTCGTCGCGAGCAAGGCCCACAGGGTTCTCGGGGCTTACATAAGCAAAGGGACGACGCAGATCGTCGAGATGCCGGCGAGGGAGGCTGGGCGATGACCGAGGAGGGCGCGAAGCCGATCTGGGTCAGGTCTCCGGTCTCGATCCTTTTCGACATAGTGAAGCTCCAGAAGACGCACCCTTGGGACATCGACCTTAAGGCGCTGCTCGAAGCCATAACGTCCGAGATAAGGAGGGCGGGATACGTCGAGTTCGAGGCTTCGGGAGTGGCGCTGCTCTCTTCCGCGATCGTATTCAGGAGGAAGTCGGAGCTCCTGCTGAGGCTGGAGGAGCCGCCCAAACCGCCCGAGCCGAAGGAGGAGCTTGAGGCCGTCCTTCCTCCGCCCCTGAACCTGCCCATCGCGGTCCCGCACGGCAAGATATCGCTCTCGGACCTGGCGCAGGCGCTCATCGCGGCCATCCTGACCCAGATGCCTGAAAAGGTGGAAGAGGCGCCCGAGCCGCCTCCCCCGCTTCTCGAGCAACCCGACGAGTTCATGGTCAACCTCGACAGGCACATGAAGGAGCTCAAAGAAAGGATTGGGGAGCTTTTGGCTGGGAAGGACGCGGTGAGCTTCAGCCACTTGGTAGAGGGGATGACGGTCATAGAGGCGGTGAGGACTTTCATAATACTCCTGTTCCTGGCGACGAGGGGGTTCGTCGAAATGCGCCAGGAGGAAGGGACCAAGGAGATATGGATAGGGCGGAGGAGGGAGGGGGAAGGCGGTGACGGACCCGGAAGAGGAACGGGCCAAGAACGCGATTGAAGCCGCCCTCTTCGTGGCTGGCCGGCCCCTCGACGTAGAAACCCTGGGCTCCGTTTGCAAGCTAAGGAGCAGGGAGAAAACCAAAAAGCTGTCGAGGGCCGTTGCGGAGAGGTACAGGAGGAACGGCGGGGCTGTCGAGGTCGTAGAGCTTCCCGACGAGCGCTTCGTGATGAGGGTCAAAAGCGAGTACGCGGAGATGGTGAGGAGGGTCTCCGCCAGGCCGCTAGTCACGAGGGGGGCGCTGAGGACCCTTTCGCTCGTGGCCCTGAAACAGCCCTTGACCCAGTCCCAGCTCGTCAGGATGAGGGGGCCCCAGGCGTACGACCACGTGAAGGAGCTCACGAAAGGGGGCCTTTTGAAGGGGGTGAAGGTGGGAAGGACGCTCCTCCTCTCGACCACCGCGATGTTCTCCGACATGTTCAACTTGAGCAGGGATCCCTCGAGCATCAAGAGGCAGCTGCAGGAGATGATGGAGAGGGCAGCTTCGCAAAAACCCGGCGAGCGGGAGGCCCCTGGGCCGGAGGGAGAGGGGGAGGGCAAGGTCACGGAGCCGGAGTAGGTTCCGGACTCCCCGCTCCCAGGACGTACTGGAGCAGCTTCTGGAGGTCGAGCTCCCCCCTGCTCCTCCAGTCCAAAACCAAGTTTCCGCCCTCGTCTACCGATACGTAGCCGCGGCGGACGTAGCGCTCGACGAACATTTCCGCTTTCCATTCCGGGAACTTCTCCTTCAGGATCCTCTCTACCTCCCTCCTCGGCGCCTTCCCCCTCCTTGATATTATC
>JAFNJA010000112.1:0-927 GCA_017601265.1 Candidatus Brockarchaeota archaeon | reverse complement strand
GTCGATGCTCCAACCCGCAGTGGAGGCGTCGTAGAGCGAAAGGGGATCCTTGAGGACCACGAAGAACCTGGCGGATGAGAGTGCCTCCTCGTCCTCTTCGTTCACGGGCGAATCGGATTCGGGCATGATCTTCACCGTCAAGCCGATGTTCTCGAGCTGCGCCCTCAAGACCTTGATCACGCGCATGTACCCCTTCCCGAGGGAGCGCCTCAGCTCGTAGCCCTTGACGCCCGGCACCCTGTGCCTCTGGTAGAGGAGCATCTGCCCTGCCCGCCTGACCTTCGCGGACAATTCTGCCTCGGACATCCCAAGATCACCTCAAGGCTTGATCGAGACGACCAGCGACTTCTTCTCCGCCGCCTCCGGTATGCCCGGGACCTCCTTCGGTTTCAGCCAGATCCTGTTCTCGAGGGGCTCGATCTCCAGCTCCGCGTAGCCGAGGGTGACGAGGAAGCTCACCAGAACCGCCTTCCTGACCGTGGAAGCGAAATCGCCCTGGGAAACGAACTCCCAGTAGTTTACCCTGCCGCCTCCGCATTTGGCGGCGAGCTCCTGGCGCAACCCTTCGAGCGCCTCGCTCGGGACCTCGTCCGAGAGCACGCCCATCGCCTTCAACTGCTCGATTCCGAGGACGGAGGGGGCCATGCCCGCGTCGTACCGGTCGAGGCGCATCCTCCTCAAGTTTGACCAGTAGCCGAAGGCCAGCCTGAGGAGCTCCAAGTTGACTTGCTGGAGGGCGACTATCGGCCTCCAGGCCCTCAGGAAGGCCTTTGCCAGGTCCTGCTTGTCCGTAGCCAAAACCTTCAACTCGACCAGGAGGGGGTCGGCGTAGAGGAGGGAGGACTTGTGCTTCACAACCTCTTCTTGGAGCCTTATCAGGAGGGCGATCCTGTAAACCGCCTCAGCGTCCCTCGAAAGCTGGGAGGG
>JAFNJA010000111.1 GCA_017601265.1 Candidatus Brockarchaeota archaeon | reverse complement strand
AGGAAGTCGAGATGTGGAAGGGCACGTGGTTCGGCGAAGGCGGAGGTTCCCTGGCCAACCAGGGAATACACACCGTAGACCAGCTCCTCTGGATGATGGGGGACGTAGAAACCGTTTACGGCCAATACTCGACGGTCGGGCACACGATACAGGCCGAGGATTTCTGCGCGGCGTTGATGCGGTTTAAGAACGGGGCGGTTGGTTACGTTGTATGCACGACGTGCGCGCCGAGGGAGATGCAGGAGACGAGGATATCGATCTACGGGACCGAGGGGTTGGCCTCCCTGGCGGGCGAGGAGCTCACTATAGCGGTTGGCGGCAAGGTCGAGAAGGAAGCCGGGGAGACGTTGGAGAAGGACACGCTGGCCGTCCGGGGAGACCCGCATCCGCTGCAATGCAGGGACTTCGTCGACTCGATATTGGAGGACCGCGATCCTATCGTGACGGGCGAGAGCGCACTCAGGACCGTCGAAGTCGTTACCGCTGTCTACCAGTCGGCGCTCCAAGGAAAGCCCGTCAAGCTTCCCCTGCCCAGGTATTGAATGGGCACCGCCGGAAGCGGAACGCCGGGCAGGTTCAGCCGGCCGAGCTCGCCTTGGTCACCACTACCTTGATGGCTTGGTCGGCTTTTTTGAACCTGGTCGCGAAAGCTTCCTGGATCCTTTCCAAGGGGAAGGTGTGCGTGACGATGGGTTTGAGATCGATGAGCCCGCCCTTTACGAGTTCCACGTTTGGGGCGTAATCCGACTTCGCGAAGTACCATACCCCGGAAGCGTATATCTCGAATTCTCCCCCTATCGGAGCCCTTCCCGCGGCGCTCACGAACCAACCGTTCCGGCGCACGATGCTCGCCGCGTCCTCCGCTACGTGGTCGTCTCTCACTGTGCACAGCGAAAGGTCGACGCCGTAACCGTTGGTGTTTTCGAGGGCCACCTTCCTGAAATCCACGCCCGAAGGATCCAGGACGATGTCGGCCCCAAGAGCCCGGGCGACCTCACGCCTTTTCAGGACCGGGTCGAGGGCGATCACCTTGCCCGCGCCCAGCGCCTTCGCGCCCTGCAAAGCTACGAGGCCTAGTGGCCCCAGCCCCCACACGGCCACGGTCCCGCCCTCGGGTATCTTGCCCCTCGCCAAAGCGCGCATCGGCGTCCCGACGTTGTCAGTCAAGAGGCACCCCGTCACGAAGTCGATCGAAGGGTCGAGGGGAAGGAGGCAGCGAGCTTTTGCCTTGGCGTACTCCGCGAATCCCCCGCAGACGCTCCTCGGGCCTCGGAGGCAGTAAGGATCCATACCCCGCATGCAAGGCTCGCACTCTCCGCACCCTAAAACCGCGTAAACTACAACCCTGTCTCCGACCCGCCACCGGGCGACCCCTTCGCCAACCTCTGCTACCGTTCCGGAGATCTCGTGCCCTTGGACTTCGCGTGCCAATTCTTCGCCAAGCCACCACCTGTCCGAGCCGCAGATTCCGCAAGCCTCTACCTTGACGAGGCACTCGTCTTCTTCCAAGCTCGGGATCGGGATTTCGCGGACCTCGACCCTCTCTTTGCCAACGTGCAGCGCGGCCTTCAAGGCCCCTTCAAGCGCCCCGGTGCGGGGATGGATAAAACTGCTCCTGTAGCTCGCGGGGGAAAGGTTCTTTACCGAGGCCGGAAGGGCATTCGCCGGTCCAAATGGTTTCGAGGCGCTTCGAGTTAAAAAACAGGGGAATGGCGATATCGGGGATCGCGGATTACCCGAAGATCAAGCCGGCGCCGGCCGTGATCTTGATGCACGGGTACACGGGAGACAAGGACGAGCACGGCAGGTTCGTCGAAGCAGGCAAACGCCTGGCGGCGAAGGGTTTCGTGGCGATCCGCTTCGATTTCCGCTACGGGAAGACGCCGGAGAACAAAAGCGAGAGCGACGGCCAACTGAGCGACATGACTCCGGAAGAGTGGGTGAGCGACGCCAAAGTCGTGCTGTCTTACGCAGCGGGATTGCCGGAAGTCGACGCTGAAAGGATCGGAGTGGTTGGCCTGAGCATGGGGGGTTACACCGCCATCTGCTCAGCAGCAAGGAGCAAACTTGCCAAAGCCGTCGTGGCCTGGTCAGCACCGGCAGTCTTGAGGCCAACGAGGAGATGGATAAGGGGTAAGGAGCACCTTGAGAGGTTCAAGAGGGCTTGCGAAGCTTTCGTCCCCCTACTTGATTGCAAGAGGATCGCTCCAAGGCCTTTCCTAGTGGTTGCTGGAACGGAAGACTCGGTGGTCGACTTTCGAAACGCTGTAAAACTTTTCAAATCGGCCCGGGTTCCGAAATCGCTTTACCTCGTAGGCGGAGCCGACCACGTCTTTTCAAACCACCAAGGCGAGCTGCTTGGCGTGACTGAGGGTTGGCTCGCGAGCAAGCTCGCATCTCGGGAAAAGGGTTGAAAGCCAGGTAAAGCGCGCTGCGGCTTCAACGATCAAAGGCGTCTGTTCCGGGACCGCGACGGGACCAGGCTCAAGTGGGACGCAAAAGAGGCCTTTCCTGGATCGAAGCCGCGGAAACTCGATTAAGTCCGATTCCGAAAGTTTCCAGTCCAGCCGAAACCGGTCAATGCGGCTTAGAGCTTCAGCTTGGCCATGGACCATATTTTCCTTAGGGATTCGGCGGTCAAGCGGGCCGCTTCCTCGTCGCGCATCCTTCCAAGCTCTGCCACGAAAGGTTCCGCCATCACCGGTCCTGCATAGCCCGCCTTATCCAAGGCACGCAAAAACCCCGCGATGTCTATCACTCCCGTTTCGCCCGGCATCCTCCGCACGTTGTCGACCTGCTCGTCGATCGGCACGCCCTCTGGAGCGTCGTTGACGTGCACATCAACCACGTCCTCGCCCGCCAAGCCTTCCAATTCGTCCACGGTGCCGTGCGAAGTGTACCAGTGCCAGGAGTCGAGGAGGAGGCCCATGTTTCCGGTCCCGACGCTCCTGCAAAGCTCCAGCATCCCTTCCATCGTGTGGATGAACTCGTACCTGTGGCCCTCGCGCAAAGTCTTCGGCCCGAGGAACTCGAGGCCCAGGAGGCAACCCCTCTCGGCAAGGATCTCGGCTGCCGGCGCGATCCTTTTCACGTGAAGCTCGTAATTCTTTTCCCACGGAAGGGTGTCGGAGAATGAAAGTATGTACGTGGAAGTGCGGAGGCACCCGAGCTGCTTCGCCATGTCGGCGGTTCTTGGGAGTTCGGCAAGCCCCTTCTCGTACGACCTTTCATCCCCCAGGAGGTCGAAGGGGAAGGACCAAGCGGCAGGCACCAAGCCCTTCTCCTTGAACATGGCCGACACCCTGTCGATCCCGATCTTGCTAACAACGCCAATGTCGACGTAAACGCCTTTGAACCCGTTGCTGGCAGCGAGCTCAAGCTGCCTTTCGAGCGTTGCCTTGATTCCCAAAGCTCCCGCGTTGAGTGCGATGTACATGGCCCTCCTGGACTTCCAAAAGCTAATAGATTTTATCCTACCCGTGCCGGTTTAGGGGCATACGCCCGCGCCAAATCCGATCGAGCGCCCGCGAGCGATACGAGGCAACGGTTTCAACGGACAGAGCCGACCTGCTCGCAAAGCAACCGGGGGAGGGGGGATCCGACAAGGTTCGTAACCGCGTCGGAGACGGAAGACGGAAGCGTCGCCATCGCTTACCTGCCCAGGGGCGGGACTATATCTTTGCGCGGAGGGTTGGAGCGCTCCATTTCGGTCCTGTGGTTCAACCCGCGTTCAGGCGATTGGATCGATGCCGGCTCGGCAGGGGCGGAGGCTAGTCTCACCGCGCCGGACGACAACGATTGGGTACTTTGCATGCGCGCTTCAGGGTCCAGACACGGGCGCTCCGTAAAGCGAACCGAGCGCGGCCATGGGGATCGATCAGCTTCCTAGGGGGGAAGGCCTCGGTTCATCCGGTTGAAGTGGGCAGATTTCCGGTTGAACCTTATATCGTTCGTGCGAGCGCCACGGCCGAGAAGAACTTGGAGAAAAAGGTAGTGAGCGAAAAGGACGTCGAAATGTCGGTTTTCGCGGACAGGTGGAGCAAAGAGCTTTTGGCGGATAGGAAAACCGGTTTCAGCCTGGGAGTGGCGGAATACGGCGCGAGGGAGTTCGGGACGCCCCAGGTCCACGAAGACCAGGAGGCTTTGTACGTCGTATCAGGTTTCGGCCAGATCCGCCTTGATGGAGAGGCCTTCGACGTGCGCGCGGGAACGGCCGTATACGTTCCCCCCGGTTGCAAGCACGCAGCGCGCGCGACGGGCCCTGAACCGTTGAAGGTGGTCTACGCGCACGCGGCCATCACAAGCTAGCCCTTCCGCCGGATCCTTTCTTTTCGGCCTACCTGCCCCCCTCTCCCTTTTCCGATCGGCTGAACCTGAGAGGCTCCAAGAGCGTGTCGACGGAATAGTACCGCCCGTTGGCGAAAGCTATGGTCGGCGCCTTCGATATGTCAGGCATCCCGTCATTGCCAAGGATTTCCTCGTCCACGTGTATCGCCAAGGAATCCCCGGCGAAGACGTCGTGGGAACCGAAGGTAACGATTCCGCGCACTCGGCACTCTATGTTTACGGGGCACTCCTTGATGAGCGGAGGCTTGACGTGCTTGGAGGGCAGGGGCGTCAAGCCCGTTGCTTTGAACTTGTCGACGTCCCTTCCCGAATGCGTGCCGCAGAAGTCAACGGCTTTCAAGATCTTCACAGTCGGAAGGTTGACGACGAACTCTCGGGTCTTTCGGATGAGGCTGTTGGTGTACGTCGCGGGTCGAAAGCCGACCGCGACCACGAGTGGGCGGAGGGACATCATGAACGTTTCTCCGGCTGTGGCGACGTTGGCCCTTCCTTCTTCGTCCGCCGAAGTGATCAGGGCCGCGGGGGTCGGAAAGACGGCCCTGTATTCCTCCACGATCTTCTTCATGGCGCGGCGTCAATCCGGATTTCGTTTATATCGGTTTTCGAACGCCGCAACTCCCGTGCGTAAAACGCGCCCAGCGAGGACAAGTTAAGTTCCAACGCGCCCTTCGGGGCAACCTCCGCTGTTTTGTCGAACCAACTACCCCCCCTTGAACGCCAAAAGGTCGGGATGATGATTGCGCCGGAGGCCGCGGCAGCTTCCAGGTTGTCCACGACCAGCTTGCCAAAAACGACCCTGCCCTCCGTCCGGCAGCCAGCTCGACGACCAAGGTCGAGAAGATCCCGCGCGGCCCGCACCAAGGCGCCCAGAAAATCGGCGGCCAACAGCCCGTGCCTGCCCAGCAACCTCATGCTGGCACGCAACCCGCAGGACGCGAGCTTACGAAGTAGCTCAACCGCGCTAAAAAACCTGCAATATGCTGTCGGCGACGTACTCGATCGTCCTGCCGTCCGCCCTTCTTACGCCCTTTCTTTTGGATTCTCGATCAGCTGTTTGGGCGTCTTGGTATTCGATCCTCACGGACAACGGCGGTTTGATTCTGTAAGGTTCGATCTCTTTCGCCCTTCCCAAAGCCTTCCTTGCCGCTTCTTTGATCAACCTTCCGGTCGTCTCGGGCGGGAGGCATATGGCGGAGAACCTGCTTCTCCCTTCCTTCACCGCCACCGTTTCTACGTTGGGAACCAGGCTCAACGCCTCCCTCGTGGCGGCGAGATCCCCCGACACCAAAACCGTCGGAACGTCGTAGTGGCCCGCCGTCGCCGCCCAAAACGCTATCTCGCCCGTTTTCACGCCGCTTATCCACATGTTCGTTATGGCGTCGCTGAACGTGTGGCTCAATACGCCGCCATCCGTTCCCGCCATGCTGTGCGCCGCTATTATGAACATCGCGTCGAATGTTTCGTCCAGGGCTTCGAGTTCTGAAGGCCTCCTTCCCCTGAGGAGCTTGGCCCTGGGGTCTATTTCTTCCAGCAGGATCCCGTGAGCCTTGGATTCACCGTGCCCGTCGTTGACGACGATCTCTTCTGCACCCGCCTCCAAGGCGCCCTTTATCGCCGCGTTCACGTCCCCGGTCAACAGCCTTCTCGAAGATTGGTACTCCGCGCCAGGCGGATCTATTACGTCCCAGTGGCCCACGACGCCCGTAGCGCCTTCCAGATCGGTCATAACGTACAGCTTCATCCGGCCTTTTCCCAGCCCTCCGCGGACGATCGTTGGTTAAAGCTTTTCCGACATTCGCGCGAGATCCTTTGGCCCGCAGCGCCCCCAGCTTTCCGTGCCCCGCATTAGGCTTTGCAAGCAAGTACCGTTATAGGCGATGCCCAAAATTCTCAGACGGGTTTAACGTAACCCCAGTGTTCCAAAGCCCTCCTGAGTTCCTTGCGGCGTTCAGCGTACTCCTGGAGCGGGACCTTCTGCATCGCGGCGTCTATCGCCTGCCTCAACGCCGCCGCTCCGGCCCTTATCCCGTCGGGGTGCCCGTCGACGCCGCCCCCGGCCTGGATCACTATGTCGCTGCCCAGGATTTCCACGACGTCGGGCACTATGCCCGGGTGGAGGCCGCCGGAAGAAACGGGGAATGCGCTCTTTTTCCCGTGCCAATTCTGCCCAAGCTCGATGCCTTTGGCTTCAACCGCCTTTTCTTGTAGCATTTTCTTGAGGCTCTGCACCTCCCCCTTCTCGCCGACGAGTTTGCCCACGACCGTGCCGATGTGCATCTGGTCGCAACCTATCAACCGAGCGACTTGCGCTATGACGAGCATCGAAACGCCGTGGTCGGGATTCCTCGTGAAAGCCGAGTGGAACGCCCTGTGGGCGTGGATCGCGAGCTTGAGGTCCTGGCACTCGTCCCTTAAGGTCTGCAGCCCTGCCCATCCCACCGTGAGTATGTCGACCATGACGTATTCGCAGCCCAGGTCCGAGGCGAGCCGCGCCCTCCTCACCATCTCTTTCGTC
>JAFNJA010000110.1 GCA_017601265.1 Candidatus Brockarchaeota archaeon | reverse complement strand
TGTAATCCGTCCCTATCAGCAGGGCGAGGTCGATCAGCTGTTCCCTCGATATCCCGAGCGCCTTGAGGAATTTTTGGAGCTCGATTATCTCCGGCTTGCTCGGAAGCCAGACGTTCCTGTACTTCCCCGCTATCGAAACGTAGCGCGCCATCCTGGGGGTTCCGAAAAGCAGCGAGTCGTAATCACCGCTGTTCGAAGCCCAAGCGTCGCCCACTCTGGCCATGTGGGCGGCCTGCGCCTCCGCTTCCGAAGGCGCTTGGACCACGGGCACGCCCATCAGGCCGAGGAGCCTCTTGGCGTCTGAAACTACCTGCCCGTCGAGCTTTCCCGTCGTTACGGCTTTGGAGAAGGCCTTCGCGAGGTCTCCGCGCGCCAGCGCCTCCTTCCACTCGCGGACCGTTTTCTCGCGCCTCTCCTTCCTCTTCACCCTTTCCTCCTCGGAAAGCCAGGAAAACTTGATCTCCGGGCTCCTGCCGTCGAAGACGAAGGCCATCGGGATCTTGTACTCGTAGATCAGCCTGCTCGACCTGTAAAAGAGCCCCACGAGGCCCGAGGTCACGTTTCCACGGCCGTCCATCAGGGGCGTGCCGTCGGGGTAGCGGATGAGCGACAGGAACTGGTGGAGGACGCTGCTGGCGTCGACGGCCAAGAGCCTCCCCTCTAGGTCCCTGAGGCTGACGATCTTCTTCACGACGAGGGGCCCCAGTTGCACTCCCATTCAACCCAACCTGACCCGATTCAGTATCCCCACAACGGGCGCGCCTTCCTCTTCACCTCGACGAGCTTCCTAAGCGCGTCCCTCTCCTTTTCCGAGAGATCCTTCGCGAATTTCGAGAGGAGCAGCCTCGCGTCCTGCTCGGGAACGTCGAAAAGGAAAGACTCGCCTTCGCTCATGTTCCTGCCTATCACCGAATCTTCTAGGCTCAGGGCGACGCTGGAGCCCTCTCCCGCTTCGGGGATGCTCTTCCCTTGGTCCTGGATCTGCTTGATCTCCCCCACGTACGCTCCTTCGAGGTTGATGAGGCGGTAGCCCGGCCTGGCGGTTCCGGCGTCCACCCTGAAGCCGCCTATGGCAGGCTTGCTCCTCCTGAAAACGTACCCCGGGAGGAGGGTCACCTGCCCGGGCCTCACGACGCTTCCCAGCTCCTTCTCCACCGCCTCCTTCCTAACGGCTTCGGCCCAGGCTGCGTAGTCGTCGATCAAGCCGTAGATTATCCTGTTGCGCAGGATCGGAACGTTGAGCCTCAGCGCTTCCTCTTCTGCCGCGGGCAGGACCTTCACGTTGAAGGCGAGGACTGCCCTCATCGACGCGTCCTTCGAGGATATCGAAGCCTCAAGGACGTCCCTCTTCGACACGTCCCCTACGTCTGCCAACCTCACCGCGAACGCCCTTTTCTTCAGTTCCCCGACCAGGGCCTCGAGCGATCCGAGCGCGTCGGCCTTCACCACGAGCCCTTCCGTTTCCACGCGCACCTTGACCGAATCGACTTCCGCCGAAACCTCCTCGATAGCCTTCGAGGGGTCCTCTCCCTTCGGCAACGCGAGCAGGGGGGCGCCGGCTATCGCTTCCTCCAAACCTGTCGCCACTATCTTCACTCCCGCGGCCGCCGACACCTTGCTGACTTTCAGGAAGCGGTCCCTCGGGTCCCTCATCTCGTCCAGCGGCTTAGGTACGAGGAGCGAGCGGATCTTGGTCACGATCGGCTTGGTCAAGCCTCCTATTACGATCGTATCGTCGTCGGAGATCGTTCCGTCGTAGATTATGGCGTTCACCGTAACTCCCATCCCGACCTCCTCCTTCACTTCGAGCACCGTCCCCTTGGCTCCGCCCTCGCCCACGGTCAACTCCTCGACCATGAATTGCTGCACGAGGCCCACGAGCACGGCGATCAGCTCCGGGATCCCCTCGCCGGACTTCGCGCTTAGCGGAACGACCGCGACGGTCTTCCTGAAGTCGCTCACCCTGTCGAACCTCTCGACCCTGAGGCCCAGCTGGGAAAGGGAACCCATCGCAGAGTACATCCTGTCGTCCAAGAGGCGCCTCACGGAAGGCTCTTGGGACGAGTAGCTTTCGGTGAAAGTCGAGTCCTGCTTAGCCCTCCAACCGGGAATCTGGTCTATCTTGTTCAGCGCCACGACGAATGGCGTCTTCCTGGACTTCAATATCTCGAACGATTCTACGGTTTGCGGCTCGACGCCCTTGATGGCGTCGACGACGAGGATCGCGATGTCGGCGATCGAACCGCCCCTCCTCCTGAGGTTCATGAAGGCTTCGTGGCCTGGCGTGTCGATCACCAATAGCCCCGGGACCTTGATCTCGCGCACGATCTTTCCGGGTAGTTTACTGCACATCCCCACTAGGGTATCGAGGGGAAGGAAGCTTGCTCCGACGTGCTGGGTCTGGGACTCAATTCGATGCGGATATCCCCCCAGCCTCCCTCGAAGCGACGGCGGTTCCTCTGATCTTGTCCAGCAGGCTAGTTTTTCCGCTGTCCACGTGGCCCAAAACGACCACTATGGGTTGCCTCAGGCGCATGGGGCCATACCTGGCTAGGGGTGGTTGGGCGGGGATATAAGCTGTTGACGGCCTTTTGGGAAAGTCGCCACTTTCAGGGCTTGCGGAAAAGCTTCACGGGCCTTTCTTCCTCGCCCACTTCAGTTTCGACGGTAGCCTGCCCAGCTTCATGAGGTTCTTCCTGCACTTGGAGCTGCAGAACCAGTATACGGAGCCGTCGTTCCGGACGTGCATCTGCCCGGTCCCCTGGAGGAATTCCTTGTTGCAGAAAGAACACGTCCTCCTCGTAGGCAAAAGCCAATTCCCCGCTTATCTTACTCTCCTCGCTTCCCTTTCGGTGTCCCTGAGCATGAGGATGTCCCCGACCCTGGTCGGCCCCTTGACGTTCCTGGTCATGACTCGCCCCCTGTCCTTCCCCTCCAGGATCCTGACCCTGACCTGGATTATCTCCCCCGTCACGCCAGTCCTGCCCAGTATGTCGATGATCTCGGCGGCTGTAGATTGCTCCCCTTCGCTCATGGATCGCACCAGCGGGTCGTCAGGGCTTCCTGAGGGCCTTTATCTTCTGGACGACGCTCTCCAGCTCCTTGTCCGCCCTTCCGGGGTCTACTATGCATGCTGCCGAGGTCGGGACCAGGAGGTTGACGTAGCTCCCCAAAAGCTTCTTCTCGGGCACCACTACGTAGGGGATATCTCTGTCCTTGCAGAGGAGCGGGAGGTGGAGGACGATCTCCACTGGATCCGTGTCCTCGGCGATGAAGACGAGCTTCGCCATACCCCTCTCGATGGCTTTCGTGGCCTCGTTCGTCCCCCTCTTGACCTTCCCGCTTTCCGAGGCCAGCTTCAGCACCTCGCAGGCGGATTCGACGAGCTCTTTAGGGGCGTCATAGTCCGCGGTCGTTATTCGACCCAAACTCAACACCTTTTAAACGCACGCGGACCTTTGGCTCGGCGCGGCGTTATAAAACGTTTCGTTTTACCCGATTGAGAAGCCGCCCGGCCCTTGAATCGGTGCAAACCAGTCGAGCGGCTTCTTAAAGGGCATGGCCGGATGGCAGATTCGAACCCTTAATCGAAGCTTTCCAAAAAGCTTGGCGGCCGAGGCTTCGCGTTCTAGGTTGGATTCTACTCCACCTAAGTGCCCCCGTATTGGCCAAGAGGATGGCGAAACCGATGGCCAGGACAGCCAATTCTCCATATGGGAACTCGGGAACCTGCGGGGTGTAATCGACGACGACCCAGACTTGAGTGCACCTTGACTGTATGCCCACATCGCCGGCAAGCTGGACTCCAGCCTCCATCGCGTCGACTTCCGACCAAGTCCAAGCGGAAGTGGTATAGGGGTTGGTGGAGTATTGAGTGTAGTAGTTGACGTAACTAGTTCCTAAGTTATTCTGATTTCCATAGTAATTATTGTCGTGAGTCCTGATGACGGTTTTGGCCCAATGGGTACCCCATGGCGTATCGCTCATCCTACATCTGATGTAAATGGTTACGCTGTTGATCGTCCCGCTACCTAGCGAATGATCTTGGATCGCGTATGTATCATATTTGCTGGAAGTGTAAAAACCCGATTCGACGCGGTAGACATAGGTTACGTCTTCATCCGCCGTCTCTTCGTCCACGCACTCCCAGTTGTAAGACTGCGAAGAAGGATACTTGCTCAATTGCGTCGTCGTGCCAACCCCCATTGGGCGGAGCGTCTCCGTGCCGGGGTTCGCGTAGACCTTCGCGAAGGGAAGGAAAGCGAAGCCGATAAGCAAAAGCGCCAAAGTCAGCATGAAAAGCCTTTCCCAGCCATAGTACTGGCCGCGATCTTTTAAGCCTGTATCCGCTAATCTTTCCAAGGAAGATGCTTCCCCTTTGGCACCCGAGGTCCAAGTAGCGGGCGTGCTTGCACGATGCGTTTCCTTGGATAATAAAGTTACATTCCAAACGATTTTATCAAAATCGGATTCAAGTTTGTTCAACAACTCAAAGAATTTTGAGTTGCGCGTTAGAGTAAGGGGAGCCGCCTGAAAGGCTTGGGATTGGATGGAAACTTGTCTTGAGCTGGAAATCTGTCAAACCTTGCGACGAAGGCCTCGGGATCGGCTTCGTAGTCGAGGTAATAGGGAGCTGCCGCTCAAGCCTACCTGTGCACGAAGATGAAGGTCGGCCTCTCCGCTTTGGCGTCCAGCCTGCAGAATCCGAACCTCTCGAACTGGACGATCTCGCCGACGCTCAGGCTCGAGACCGAACTCTCCGCCAAGCCCGAAATCCTGGTCAAGCTGCCCTCGTTGAAAGACTCTCCAACGAACAGCGGCCCGGGCACCAGGACGTCCGCAGCTACGTTGTCCTCCGTGACCCACTGCAACTTCGGCACGCCCTCGACGAGTTCGCGGCCGAGGTACTTGGCTCTGACCGTTTCGCCTCCCACTTCCTCTAAGGCTACGTTGTAAAGGTCCTTCAGCCTTATTACGCCCCCTTCCTTCATCCCGACCAAGTCGTCCCTGGAGACGTAAAAGTTGCCGTCCACCCTAACCTCCCTCGTCCCGAGGTCCTTGTCCGGGTGGTTTTTCAGTGATACCACGAAGGAAGGCGAGCCTGAGACCGAGAGTTTGATCGGCCGGGGCACGAAGTAGTACCTTCTCGTGACCGGATCCAAGACCTTCCTGTTGACCGAGAAGAGCAGGTCCCAGTCGAACTCCTTCCTGGAGTAGGTGAAGGCCATGTAGGATACGGTGAACTCCCTTATCGCCTCGGGCACTATTCCCCTCCTCGCGACCCCCTCGACAGTGGGCATGCGCGGGTCGTCCCAGCCCGATACGAGCTTCGCTTCCACGAGCGGCCTGAGCTTCCTCTTCGCCAAAGGGGTTCCTTGGAACCCGAACCTGGAGTACTCGATTATGACCGGGCTCCTCAACCCCAGGAGCTCCCTGATCCTGTTTTGGAGCTCGCCCCTCGGCGCGAACTCGCTGCTCCTCAGCACGTGCGTCACGCCGCATATGGAGTCCTCTACCGCTACGGCAAGGTCGTAAGTCGGCCAAACCCTGTACCTCGTGCCCGTCAGGACGTGCGGGTGGTCTATTATCCTGAAGAGTATCGGGTCCCTCATGACGTAGTTTTGGCTGGACATTTCGCCCCTCAGCCTGACCGTCGCCTCGCCCTCTTCAAGTTCGAACATCCCCTCCCAAGATTCCAAATTTTCGCCCACCCCCGCGTTCCTGTGGGCGCACCCGATCCCCGAAGCCCTGAGCTTCCTGAGCTCTCCAATCGGGCACCGGCAGACGTAAGCGTTTCCCCCTTCGATCAGTTTCCTGCCGAACTCGTAATAAATTTCCATGTCGTCCGAATTGTTCTTCTCGAAATCCCACCTTATCCCGAGCCACCTGCACCCGGACCTGAAGCTCTCGTAGTATTTCGCCCTGGCCTTCCTCGGATCCGTGTCCTCGAACCTCAACCAGATCTTCCCGCCGTACTTCTGCGCGTAAAGGTAGTTCAAGAGGAAAGACATCGCGTGCCCCAGGTGCATGTGGCCGCTGGGCTCCGGGGGCATCCTCGTGACGACGTTGCCCGCCGAGGCCCCTGGCAAGGGCGGAAGCTCCTTCGCCTCGACGACCTTCCTCCTCTCGAGCATCTCTGGAGCCGAGGACTCGAGGCGCTTCCTCTGGTCCTCGATCCCAAGCGCGTTCACTTGCTCGACGACCTCTTTGACGACTGAGCCCAGTTCCCTTATCCTGGCCCTTAGCTCGGGCCTCTCGCCCACGACTTTCGACAGGACTGCGGGCGCGGAAGCCTTGCCTGAGTGCTCCAAGGCGTTCTTCAGCGCCCACTTCAGGACTATGTCTCGGAGATCTTGGGGCTCCATAGGATCACCCCTTCGCGCCGGCTTCTGGAACGTAGAGCATGCGCCATCGGCCTAATAAACCCTGGAGACGACGAATTCGCAGAATTTTTGCAGCGACACCTTGCTTTTGGAGTCCGGGAACCGGCCCAACTCCGCCTTTGCTTCCTCCGAGATCTCGATCGCCCTCTCGCGCCCGTAACTTATCGAGCCGGCCTTTTCCAAGGCCTTTAGCGCTTCCAAAACGTCCTTTTCGGGCGCGTCCTGCTTGCCGAAAACCTTCAGTATGGCCGCTCGCTCTTCGGGCGAGGAGTTTTTCACGCCGTGCAAGACGATCATGGTGGGCTTGCCGTTCCTCAAGTCGCTCCCCACCGGCTTCCCGGTCAACTTGGGGTCTCCGGCAGCTCCGAGTATGTCGTCCACGATCTGGAAAGCTTGCCCCACCTTCTCCCCGAAAGAAGACAGCCTCGCGAGCTCTTGTTCGCTCGCGCCTCCGACGATCCCTCCCGCGACGGCCGAAGCGCGGTAGAGGCTCCCGGTCTTCTTGGCCACGAGCGAAAGGTA
>JAFNJA010000109.1 GCA_017601265.1 Candidatus Brockarchaeota archaeon | reverse complement strand
CCCGTGTTCGTAACGGTCGCCGTGAACGTGGTGGTGGCTCCGCTAGTGACGCTGGTGAGGAGCGTAGACGACTTCAATGTTAAATCATAGGAACCGACGATCGTGGCTTTCAGGTCGATCGCGTAAGTCGCGCCGCTGTCCGATGTGACTAGCACCGGTATGTTGTACGTGCCCACTTCGACAGCTTTGGGAGGCACTATTTCCAAATACAGGTCCGTCGACTTCCCGCCTTCGAGCGTAACGCTCGAAACGGACGTCGAGCTCCCCGGAGCAGTTCTGAAATAAGAGACCCATCCGGATGGCAAAGAAGAGGTCGAGATTCGGTAGATGTCGCTGCCCGCGCCCAAGTTCTTCAAGGTGATGGGAAAGGTGATCTTCTTTCCGGCTTCTTCGCTCAGCTCGGGGTAGAGCGCTGAGACGACCCTCTCAGCCGACTCCAATACTACTACCTTAAGATCGAGAGTGGAGCTGGATGCTCGATCGCCGGACAAACCCGAGACGCTAAGGCAATATACCCCTGGCGCCGCATACGCAGGTGGCATTGCCTCCACTTCTACTTTTTTAGATGCCGATGCGGGAATGATTATTTCATATATGGTCTTCGTCTGTTCCTTGAATAATGCCTTCCAACCACTTGGCGCCTCGCAAGTCAAGTTGAGCCGTTCATCAACATCCCCGAAGTTGTTCAGCGTTAATGAGAATCTCGCCACGCCATCGCTGTCCAACCCGACGCTCGGATGGTCGCATGAGAGCTTGACCTCCCTCTTTAGGGCCTTAACCTCGACCTGAAGCTGCAAGATGGCGCTCTCGGCGACGGATTCTCGACCTATGGCCAAGAACCAGAAGGAATAGTTCCCGACTTCGGCCGTCTCCGGGATGTCTATCTCGAGATCTAACTTGTCCGGCAATTTTTTATTCGAAACGGTGATGCCCCTTATCTCTTGTCCTTTATACCAGATCCGCGCGGTCCAATCGCTTGGGAGATATTGCGTCCTAAGGGAGTACGTTATCGTCGTTATCGGCTGCACGGCAGTATAGTTCAGCTGGATACTAAAGTGGACCTCATCACCTGGCTTTGCCACGATCTCGGTGAGGTCTGCCGTTGCCGATGTCCCCGATTCGGCCGTCGAGGGGGATACCCCTTTGACCGGACCGGACGGTCCTGGAGCCGATGCCCTGTGAGGGGAGCTCTGGAAAAGAGCCGTGAGCGCGAAAATTAAGATCATAGCAGCAACGTTGGCCTTCATCGCCCCTCACCCATATTCATCCCGATCCGGTTCCCGGCTCCATCAGAAGCATCGGCGATGTCCTAGCCTCCCGGGATAGTGTTTGAAAGTTCATTCCCGTAACTCCTCCCTCATCCTTAAGTAATCCTCCCTAGTGATCTCCCCCTTCGCATATCTCTCGTTAAGTATCTCGATCGCCCTGCCCTTAGGACGGGAGATCGATGCCTTGGAACAAAAGAAAAGGTACGCTCCTATCGCTATAAGCGCGAGCGCTGACAACATGTTCAGGAACCCAAAAGCCCGGCCGTAACCTATCGTTCCAACCATACCCCTGCCAAAGCGCCAACCAACGTAGCCACGAGTTGCCATGAGGATCATCGGCGAGATCAATAGAGCTCCCGCGATGACGAACAGAACGATCATGCCAGCCAACCTGTCTTCCATTTCGTTTCACCCTTCGTAAATAGCTACTAGGAAGCTTAGTAAGAACCAAAAGGTATATAAGTATTTCCCCTAGATAGTAGCTATTAGGATGTATAGTAGCAATGCCTGAAGATGATTACCTGCCATCCGACTATCGCGCCGATTGCGAGCGTTTGGAGACCATATTCGGGGCCTTAGAAGCCAAAGTAATGGAAACGATATGGGGGATGCGGACGCCGACCCGAGTAAGGGACGTGTACGATAAGCTCAGGAAAGAGAAGAAGATAGCCTACACGACAGTGATGTCCACCATGAACACGCTCTTTGAGAAGGGGCTCTTGGATCGAAAGATCGCGAAGGGAAGGGGGGGTTTGCTCTACGTCTACTGGCCAAAGAGAACCAGGCAGGAGGTCGAGCGTTCGGCTGTGAAGCGCGTCATCGACAGCCTGATCAGGAACTTCGGCGACTCCGTGACCTCCTACCTCGTGGAAATGGCATCCTCCGAAGGGGAAAAAATCGAGCCTTTCAGAAAATTGCTCGAGAGAAGTCAGGAAGGGGATCGACGGTAAAAAGGTGTCGAAAATGATGATTCCAATGTTCGAGCCGATGCAACCACTCCTCCTGCTGTCTTCCTTGGTTTTCTCGGTCTTTCTCGCGTTTTCGGCTCACCTCTCGCTTAAACTCTTGAGGGTTGGCGATCACAGGTTGAGGAGCATCTTGTACACGGTGCCGATGCTCGTCCCCCTGGTCGTTTACTCTACGTACCTTCTGCCGTCCATCCTATTCCTCCTTCGAACCCCGCGCTTGCTTCCCAGGAGGGGCCTGACGATGGGCGATATCGCGATCGAAGAGGCCATGCAAGGCGCGCGATACTTAGTGCCGGAAACGCTCTACCTCGTTGGTTTGACGCTCGGGTCCTTTATGCTGGCTTTCACGTATTTTTTCGGCAGCAGGACGGTTTGCTGGCTACAGGGAGTGTGGGAGCTGGCCCCTCACGAAAACCCTTCACTCATCGGCATTACGAGGAAACTGGCAGAAAAGGCCGGGATACAGATGCCGCGCGTGGGCATCAACGAGGACCTCAGGCCCAACGCGTTCACGATAGGTTGTGGCGGGAAGACGATGATAGTCGTTACATCCGGGCTACTTCAAAAGATCGACGGCGCCGAACTTGAGGCCGTGATTGCCCACGAAATAGCGCACATCAAAAACAGGGACTTCAATTTCATGGCGCTGGTCTCGACTTTGAAGGCGATATCGTTCTTCAATCCCCTCGTCTACCTTTTGTCGCCAGCTATCAAAAAGGAAAGGGAGTTCCTAGCGGACAGCATCGGCTCTGACCTTCTAGAAAAGCCCGAGGCCCTCGGCCTTGCTTTGAAGAAGATATGGGGAGGATCCAAGACACCCTCCGAAAGGGCCTTGAGGCACTGGATCTCTGGGCTCTTCATCGTCTCGGAGATCAGGCAAGCCAAGAACGTCCTTACCACCCATCCAACCTTGGAAAGCAGGTTGAGGAACATCGAGGAGAATACGATCCGGGAAAAAGTGAGCAGGGCCCAAACATTAAAGGTGGCGCTCGTTTGCGCCGCTATCACGATGGTTTCGATGCACGCGTTTGGCCTCGCCATCCAGAATATCTTTCCCGTTGGGACGGTGTACGGGTCGTTTTTCGCCCCCGAACGTTTAAGGTTCAGACTGGGTAACCTGCAGGCCAGCCGTCCGGACCTCGATTTCCGTCCTTACCTTCCTGCGATGAAAACTGATCCACGATACTACGTCAACTTCAGCTACGCCTGGTTACTGGGTTCGATCGATGTAATCGTTATACTGGCGATATCGCTAAAACTTTTCTTTCAGATCCGTGAAAGGGGTGGATCGACGCATAATGATGTCCCAAATTCATTCTAACTTTAGAGCAACTTAGAAGCGTTCGAAATGCCAATAATCGGAAAACCGGAGGAATGTGAAGATCGAGGGAATGTGGAAAATGGCCGAAGAAATCATTAAGGCGGAAAGCCTAACGAAAATTTTCAATAAAACCCTGACGGCTGTTGACCACGTCGATTTCAACGTTAAAGACGGCGAGATCTTCGGTTTCCTGGGCCCCAACGGAGCCGGCAAAACGACAACGATTAACATGTTGATAACCGTCCTGAAGCCTACGGGAGGCAGGGCGTCAGTGCTTGGCTTCGACATAGCCAGGCAATCGAACGAAGTCAGGAGGGTCATAGGCGTAGTGCCCCAAGAATACACGGCTGACGAGGACTTGACCGGGTACGAAAACATAATGCTTTGCGCAGACCTTTACGGGATCCCGCGCGATATTTCAAGGAAACGGGCCGACGAACTGCTGGAGCTCGTTGAATTGAGCGATTTTAAGGATAAGAAGGTTGAAACCTACTCCGGTGGGATGCGCCGCAGGCTCGAACTTGCGTGCGGGCTGGTCAACAGGCCGAAGGTGCTTTTCTTGGACGAACCAACGCTCGGCTTGGACGTCCAGACGAGGGCCGCGACATGGGACTACATCAGAAGGTTGAAGGTCGAGTACGGCATGACGATCTTCATGACGACGCATTATTTGGAGGAGGCGGACGCCCTCTGCGACCGAATCGCCATAATCGACCGCGGCAAGATAGTCGTGACCGGAACGCCTGGCGAACTCAAGGACAGCCTGGGCGGAGACATCATAAAGATAGGCACGAGGGAGAACGAGGACTTGAGCGACCTCATCCGGGGAGTCGAGCATGTTAAAGAGGTGAAGCGCGAGGGTGGCGAATACAGGATTAAGGCGGAGTCCGGGGAGATGACGGCCCCCCTCATAATCGAGGCGCTGAGGAAGAGAGGCTGCACGGTGACAAAGCTTTCACTTACAGAGCCGACGCTGAACGAAGTCTACCTCGAGTACACCGGTAGAGCCATGCGTGACGAGGAAGAATCCAAGGAATCGTTCATTTCGCAGAGGATGACGCTAAGGAGGGCAAGGGGACGGTGAACGGCGCTAACGGGTTCCATCCAAGCACTATCCGCGGCCTGCGGGCCTTGACTGCAAGAGAGCTAAAAAAATGGTTGAAAGATCCTATGATGATCTCGATGTTCGTGCTCCAACCTTTGATATGGATGGGCCTTTTGGGCAAATCCATGAACATAGGCGCGCTGTTCTCCGGCAACCTAAGCGTGCAAGTACCAGAAATGATACCGATCCCCGGAAATTACGTTGTCCCAGAGGTTGATGGAGTCGTATACGTCAGCGGCTCATGGTTCTCGCGGACGCTTCAACAGATGTTTTCGGAGATGGGCGCGGAGGTCATGAGGAAAACATTCGGCGTTACCGACTACTTCAGCTACATGTCGATCGGCATGGTGTCGATGATCGTCACAACCACAGCCATGTTCAGCGGCATGTCCATAGTTTGGGACAGGCGGTTGGGGTTCTTGGACAAGGTGCTGAGCACCCCGGTTTCGCGCGCGGCAATAATATTTTCAAAAGTTCTTAACTCAACCTTAAGGGCGATGTTCCAAGCGACGGTGATTCTGGCGATAGCGTACGTTTTGGGACTGCAGGTAAGCCCGACATTCAAGCCGCTCAACCTGATCGGCGTTTACGTTGCAATATTCCTGCTCAGCGTGGGGCTTTCATCGGTGTTTCTAGCGGTTTCCATACGTTCGACCAGAATGGAACGTCCTATGCAAATCGTAAACTTGATAATGATGCCTTTGATGTTTGCAAGCAACAACTTTTATCCTACGTCGATGATGCCGATCTGGATACAAACGATAGCGAACGCGAACCCGCTCACATACTTGACGGACGCCGTCAGGCAGCTGACGATACTGCCATTAAATCCTTCAACCCTGATGGTAGACTTCATTTATCTCGGCACGTTCGCGTCGCTCTTGGCAACGATCGGAACGCTTCTCTCTTGGAGATATCTCACAAAATAATAATGCACCTTAGGAATGGCGTAGACGATATTATTTTGGCAGCCTGCGTTTCATCGATTTATGATGATGTTTTCCTAAAACAAGAGTTCCAAGCTTGCCGAACACGGGCTATCGCTACGAATACAAAAAGCATGGCTTCAACTGGCGTTTTTCGGTCTGGAATAGGGATCGAGGGCTTACGATTTCAAAGCAGTATCCATAGCTAGCCCTAAACACGATATCGCGACATGAAGGTTCGATCGCAATAACCGATTTACCCAAATTCTTCGGAAATCGCATCCAAAAAGGAATTCTTGCCAATTCAACTATCGCCATCACGAAATCTCTCGCAAATGGCCAAGTGCGCTTCAATCCTTTTAGGCAGGTTTTTTCTCCGCGATCGGAATCCCCAGCGAATGCCGCATTGCCTTTCCATGGACCAATCTCGGCTCGAAATTGCGGCAAGGCCGTTTCGGATGGTATTAATGATCTTGATCGTTATAACGTGTTATAATTCCCCATTCCATTCCTTAAGGAATCGACCTAGGAATTCCTCCACGAACTTGTGCCTTCCTTCCGCTATGCTTTTCGCAGTCCTTGTGTTCATCGCTTCTTTCGCCTTCAAGATCTTCTCGTATAAGTGGTTGATAGATGTGAGGGATCTCCCGTCGTATTCCCCCTTAGGAGGGATCGAGGGATCGTGCATTGGCAAGTTGGCCCAACCGCCTCGCGCGAAGACCCTTGCGAGCCCGATGGCTCCCGTTGCGTCCAACCTGTCGGCGTCCTGCAATATCTTCGCCTCAAGGCTCCCAGCCTCAGAACCTTTCCTGAACCTGTGCGCCTCTACGCAATAGACCACTTCTTCCACCTTTTGCGCCGGGAAACCAGTTTCCTCAAGTATCTTCCTGGCGATCTTCGCGCCTTCGACTGCATGATCTTCGACCTTGCCTTCGTCTTCCATTGTTCTCGCGATGTCGTGCAGCAGTGCAGCAGCCTTCAAGACGTCTAGGTCAGCGTTCTCTTCCTTCCCTATCTTGACCGCTAGGTTGTACACCCTTTCGGCGTGATCCTTGCCGTGGTGCGAATGGCCGAAGAAGCCCTCGCTTTTCTTCCTTATACTTTCGAAAACCGAATTACCAGCCATTCCCACTTTTCAAAAGCTCGTCGTCAATTTCGACGATAAAAAGGTAACGGGGGGCGGTTCCGAAGCTCATTTCCAACGCGTTATTATCTGTCTATGCAAGGAAAAACTGGTTTGATGCGTACCTGAATAATCCAAGTATATAGCGCCCGGAAAAAGGATATATCCAAAGCTAAATCGATCTCCAAATGGTTAACGAGGAGAATTGGATGTTTTTCGCAAGTCCATCGAGTTTACCGCGCTTCTTCTAATAGCGATTTCATCGTTTTCAATGTCCACTGCTCGTTCACAACAGGAAATCAACCTCATGGGAAGGGTCGTCGATGCATCTACAGGTTATCCTTTGGAAGGCGCGATGGTAACGGTCTCTGGATGGAATCCCATCGATGGGAGATGCGAGCTGTATTATGAGGCGCAAATGAGTTGCGCCGAAAGGA
>JAFNJA010000010.1:10903-25128 GCA_017601265.1 Candidatus Brockarchaeota archaeon | reverse complement strand
CAAGGGCCTGCTATGAAAGAGGCGTCGGAGAAGGCAAGCACCAACGAACCTTGCCGTGAATCGGTCGTCTCGGAGCGCCTCCATAAAGTTGTTGAACGGCAGGCGATGGCATTCTTCAGTACGCGTGGGCGTTCCATTAACCTATATGTAGGTTAATCCCCATATAGATCTCGCCAGCCACCGCAAAACGTGAACCGAAAACTAATAGCCACAATGCCACTGGTTGCGTCGATCTCCTTCCTAATCTGGGGTACCCTTCAAGCTTCGAGGATAACTTTCGATCTAGGATTGGGAAGCATTATCGAAACCGTAAAGATGGGCGACGCGGACAAGATGAAGCTAAGCGCCTACGCAGCTGTTGTCTTCTCGGCCTCGGCCTTCCTGTCGTCCGCTTCCCTATCCGCCCTGAAGGGAAGGCCGGGCCTCACTTGGAGGCTTGCCCTTGTTGGGAGCCTGCTTGCATTTGCAAGCTTGTGCATGCTTCCAATTGAAGGCTATCCGGTTGATCCAACAGCTCTCAAGGTATTTGTCGCATCCCTGGTACTCGGCATCGCGCCAGCCGCCTTTAGGCGGAGAATGATCGGCAAGGAGGCCGAACTGTACAGGCCTTACCTGAGGCCGCTCGACATCACGAGGGTGGCTCTGTTCTCGGCCATGACCGCGGCCTTGACTGTGCTGACGGGCGGAGTTTTTCCATCTCCGACCGGAGGGTACACTCACGTGGGCGATACCGTCATATTTTTCGCCAGCCTCGCGTTCGGCTCGAGAATAGGCGGGCTCGTCGGGGTGCTGGGGGCATTAGGAGCGGATTTTTACCTGGCGTATCCGAGGTGGTATGTCTCCATACCTGCGCACGGCTTGGAGGGCCTGGCTGCGGGGCTTGGGAAAGGCAAGCCAATACTCCAGCAGATATTGTTTTGCATCTTGGGAGGATTCCTCATGGCCACAACGTACTTCTACGTGAACGTGTTCATAAAGGGATACGCCGTAGCCATAATCTCCTACGCGAGGGACTTGTTCGGGCAGGTTGCATTGTCGATAGCGCTCGGGGTAACTTGCACCAAGTTGGTTGAAAGAGGTTACTTGAAGGCAAGGAGGAAGTAGCATCCGAAGAAGCTCCAGGCCATTCCTTAGGATTAATGAACCGCTAACCTCTTATCTGCGCTAATGGGTGCACGTACGTAGGACTCGGACTTTTAGCGACTCAGTCAAATGCCTTCATTTCACCCTTCGATTTGGTAATTCCTCTTCATCGTCGCCTCCCCAATGTACTTCATTCAGACCAATATGCTTTTCGTGGACTTGACTTGGACCGTTGCCTACTCCATCCTCTTGATCAAGTCAATCGCAACATCTTGGTAGACGGCCTCTGCTGAAGTACTGTCGATGTCGTCATGAACTTGGTTGAATAGGAGCCTCTCCCAATAATTCCTCAATCTCATCTTCGGATATTGGAAGCCAAACCTAATCGCCACGAAAGAAAACCCTTCCAAGCTGGGCAGGTGTGCCTCGCGCCTTCTATTCTCCCTTTTCGATGGATTTTGTCGTCAAGGTTATAGGGTCAGATTGACGTGGAGTTTAAAGACGTATTCCAAAAGGCACCGCTGGATATCAGGGATGTCAAGTTCGACATGGCTAATGAAAAGTACGATGCAAGCTCAGGGAGATCGTTTTCAAGCTTAGGGCTCGTCATTGAAACTGGAATTGCCTGATCTATATGAATTATTCAACAACCCTGGTGATCAGGCTCTTTTTCTTCTTCAGGAAAGACGCGTACAAGCCCATCAATGGGTTATGTCATCAAAACACTTCACATTCCATGCGAGCATACTTAACGAATTCATAGGACCCTTGGATTCTGGTCACCTTTTGTTAATGGGCCTTTTCTGGGATTATTTTATTCTACGGCCTTTCAAAAGATATCCGCTTGTCCAAAAAGCTATTCCGAAGACGAGAGACGCCATTGATAGATATGTGAGATCTCTCTCAAATCCCCAAAATGTCATTATTATTTCCCCGTTCACCGTGTTTGCCCCTTCGTTCCTCAGGACAACATAATATCTCCCCCTTACGTGTACTTCAAACTGCACGATATCGCCACCCAACTCCAATTCCTTCAAGGGTGTTGCGCTCTTTGATTCCAAAAACAAATGATAGTTGGGTTCATCGAAGATCAGGATTTCCACTTCCCCGCCGTCGCTCAAATAAGGTGTCATTGCGACGTTCCTGGGAGGCCACATCGGAGGCATATACAAGGGGAGCGTAGAATTGCCCGAAATATCGCCGAATTGAAGATATTGGATGATCGGTGAAAGGCCGCGAAGGATCGTCAAGAAGGAAAGGCCCAAACCCAACATCGTCACCACCACTCCTACATAGCGAAGCTTTGATGGGCTAATCAAGTTGCAATACCTCCACTAGGAAGAAGTATGCGAAAACAAGCAATGCGGATGCCGAACCAACATGAATGAGAAGGATTGGCCATGTGTAAATTGTCACCTCATTGGAGAGAAGGAGTTTCAAAATGATCAACGAAGGGCTCATGGAGGCGGAATTCGTCTGCAAAGAGAGGTTGGCCTGAACGATTTCCTCAAGAAAATAGATGGCTAACGATACTATCGCTGCGCCGAACCTGCTCCGTAACATTACGCTAAGGGAAATGCCAATGGAGATAAAGAGAAGCGATGTTATGGCGTCAACTAGGACTATTGAGACAATTGGGATGAGAGGCGCTGATGCGGATACTAACCAGAAAGAAAAGGATGCCGAAACCAAATCCATCAATATTATCGTGAGGAAGATCGCTAGAAACTTGAGGACGAAGAAAGTTCCTTTTTTTATCGGAAGTGTGAACTCGCCCATCATCACATCCTGTTCGATATCCATGCCAAATGAATTTGTGAATGCAACAATGGTTATTAAATTATAGATTATCGGCCTGACACTTCCCATGCTGAAAAAGACCAGATCGAGCGCCGATTCCTCAACGTTTAGTGGAGTTGCGACTGCAGGGCTGCTAACGATCAACAACGCGAGAATGAGGCCTAGGTAAGGTGCAGTCCAAGTTCTCTCGTACTCGAATCTGAGGATTTCCAGGGTTGAACTGCCCCTAGCCAATTCGGTTATTATGCCTCCTCAAGGCTTTTATGAATACGTTCTCTAAGTTTCTGCCAAGCTGATGAAAGCTTATCATCTCCTCATCGGTTTGACCAATTAATTTTGGCACCTTGCGACGGATGACTAAGGCTTCACCCCTAATGTATATGGTATTCCCCTTCACTTTCACCTGCAAACCAAGATTTCGCAAAGCATTCGCGAGCTCATTGGGTCTAGAGACCTTAATCGTGTAAATTTGGGATGAATACTTGTCTAGCAGGTTATCCACATAATCCTGTTCAACAATCTTTCCCTCCTGCATCATGCAAACCCAAGAGCAGACTTTCTGTAATTCTGGCAGGATATGGCTGGATATCAGGAAGTTTGTGCCCTTCTCACTATGCATCTTTTTGAATAACCTCAGCAATCGTATTCGCCCCTTTGGATCTAGATTGGCCGTGGGTTCATCAAGAATCAACATTTCAGGATCGCCTAGCATTGCCCTGGCGATCCCAAGTCGTACCATCATTCCGGCGGAATAGCCGGCGATTTTCCTCTCAGAGGAGTCAAGAAGATCAACTTCACGCAGGGCCTCAATGGCCTCGCTTTCTGGCAAGCCCTTAACCCTAGTTGCATGCAGCATGTAGCGCATGCCGCTTACTTTTTGAGGGAAAATAGGCCTCTCCAGCATTACCCCCAACATCTTCATGAGCTGTTGCCTTTTGGACCAAGGCTCGAGACCCATGACCTCTACATTTCCGGAGTCGGGCTTTATCAAACCCGTAAGTATGTGAATTAATGTGGTCTTGCCGGCGCCATTAGGGCCTATGAGTCCGTCTATGCCCTTTGGCGCCCTCATATCTATGTTGACCAGAGCCTTAACTTTGCCGAAGGATTTGGACAAGCCTTCTGTGATTATCACGATTTCACCTGTTCCTCCTCTTGGTGAAAAAGAAGTAAGTGAAGGTTACCGCGGCAATCGCAACCAAGCCAATATATGGTGACAGCTGAAGTAGTTCAAATAATAAGTTTGGCGAGCCTAAATTTATATTCGTCGAAACCAGCTCAATCTTTACGAACCCAGATCCTATTATGCCAAAGGCTGAGATAAAAGCATCTTCGTAAATAGCTCCCTTAACCAGTATGAAAGTATCAGCATCGTAGAAGTTACTTCTTGGATGGTAGTGCTTAGTTGATTGAGCCTCTACAGGAGTAATCTTGGTGCTCAGGTTAATGCCTTCATAGCCGATAGACTGAGATTCAATGGTATCTAGTTTAAGCACGTCTTGTAGGCCTTGAGGAGTTTCCATAGGGATAGATAACCGCGATACATCGGCGAAAACTGTTGAGTTCCCTTGGCCCACATATGGAATTATGTCTCCCTTTTCACAAGGCTGAATCCAAATCGTCGTTTGACCGAGGGGCGCTCCATCAAATGACATGGTCTGCCTCGTGGACAGGTCCACCCGCAAATCCCTAGTTGAGGTATAAGGGCCGATCTCCAGAGTTACTTCAAAAAGGCCGATTGAGCCATTCACTTCTTTGAGAGCTACTGATAGACGATAACCTACACTCTCTTCGAATAATAACGATACCATACTCGAGTTACCACCTTGCACTCTTACTCCAGATATGTTGAGTAATTGTACGGGGATCATCGACTTATCAAAGGTGTAGAAATCGACAAAATACACATCCCCCGCATACTCAAGTTGAGCCCCGTTTCTCATCCAAGGCGCGGCATACCCAAAGGATACGGGTGGTACAAAAAAAACTTCTACAAAAAGTGAAATAAAAAGAATATGGAATAATAAACTATTCTGTTTCATTTTTATTCCTGTTCTTAAGCTATATGTCGCATTATCATGGATAGACCGAAGCTACGCCTGAGTCCAAGTCAATGATGTTGATTGGAGTAGTGAAGATCCCATGGGATTGGGTTTGGACAAATGTAAACGTATCTTGATAAGTAATACCCCAACCCATTGTAGTACTATCTGTAAAACGCTTCACATATAAACGATGACCGCTGTCCTGTATTAAGACCTCCCAAATTAGAGGGGATATTGGATAACTACAAGCTCTGGCAGCGTAATGATAAATTCTACTAAATCTATATCCGCTTTGGTCGTACCATCCCTTCGAGGTAGCTGAAACGATCGCGGTGGGGCTAGGCCAGCCATAGGTAGCCTGCTTATACGCCTGCTTACACGAACCAGGTATACCCGAAGCCCATGTGGCAAGGATAAGTCCGCTTGCGATGAAAGCGAAAAATACTACCCCAGATGTGATTAAAGTACTCCTAAAAGCTTTCATTCTCCATCCTCACTTATATTTTTTTGGTGATTCATGTATATTAACTTTTTGCTTCACTCATCCATCCCTGAGCGCCAAGAAGCCCGCACGTTATGTATTGCGATGTCAGTGCCTGAATCATCTTCTGCTCGTGAACGCAATTGCTTTGTTTTCTCCGAGGAAAGCTGTATGGCCCCTTGGTCCTTTATCGATCCTCATGGCCGTATTATCGCGGTTACTCACGCTAAAACGGCCTCTTCTATCGCATCTATAAAGGGTATGTACCCGTCTGATGCCAAGCAACTCCTTGCGTATTCGAACCTGCCTTAGCTATGGCTATCTTTGCCGAGTCGACTCTACTCATCTGACCACCACCTATCCCTATTGTCTTCTTTCCCTTTGTTAGGACTATGCGTTGGATTAGACGTGCTTTGCAACTTCCAAGCGAAGACCAGGTCTCTCATCTCCCCAGCGTCTGGCTTGCGGGGGCGTTACTAATCTGAGTTGCGGCTCATCTACGCTTGACGAATCCCGCTCTTGCGGCATCACCCATCCCACGATATCCCTTGTCTCCACCCTCCCTCTTGTGCAATCTTTGCGCCTTTCCTAAGGTCGAGTATCAAGAGATTTTTCTTGATGGATAGTGCCTGCAGTGCGCCCTCATAGAATTCCGCTGCTATGATCGCCTCATAGAACCTCTGGGACATCTGGTCGGCCGTCTTTCTGCCCACCTCACAGTTCATCCCTATTGCGCTCCCTATGGGAGGCCGTGTCGCATTCATATGTCTCAAGGACATTGGAGCCCGATGCAACACCACATGGATTCGTGTGCTTGATTATGACCGCCGTGATCGCCTGAACTCCCTGAGAATGCTTAAGCGCAGTCCAGGTCTAGGACGTTATTGTACGAGAGCCTTACCTTGCAATTTCCTTGCCGGTAGGACCGAGATTTGATTACCATCCTCCTTCCTGTAGAGTGCCGCTGATTGGTGCAGATTCTTACCATATCTAAGGTTCCAGACCTTATCGAAGTTTCAGGATAAAGGGGAACTCCTAAGGTTTGACCATCGTCCTCCTTGAGACCGAGAATGCCGAAGCAATGCGGAAGTTCCTCCAAAGTTTAAGGACTGCCCCCCGCGTCGTCAAGATCTCCTCCATCCCGGGAGATTACAACCTCATCACCCTAGTGTTGGCGGAGAACCTCAAATCATGACCTCAAGTCAAGTCTATGCGATAATGGAAGCGCAAGGGCAAAGGATGGGCTTGCGGATTTCTGGCCAACGCCAATGGGACCATGTACGCTGGAGTTCATATTAACAACTCAGTCAAATGCCTTGATTTCACCCTTCGATTTGGTAATTCCTCTTCATCGTCGCCTCCCCAACGTACTTCATTCAGGCCAATATGTTTTTCTTTTGATAAGCTACGAAATCAGGGCCTTCCTTGTTCATTCCAGCCTCTTGATTACGTGGTACCCGAACTTCGTCTTCACGACCGGCGAGACCTGCCCCTTCTGCAGAGCGAAAGCCGCCGTTTCAAATTCCTTCACCATCTTCCCCCTGCCGAAAGTCCCGAGGTCCCCCCCGCGTTTTCCCGAAGGGCAAATGGAAACCTCGCGGGCAACGTTTGCAAACTTTTCCCCCTTTTTGAGGCGGTCCAAAACCGCCTCCGCCTCCCGCTCAGTCTTCACGAGAATGTGAGCGCAATGTATCTTGTCCGCCATGGACGTAACTTCACCGGGCAAATTTATAACGCTTCTCACACTGGCGCCGCTCCTTGGCACGAACGACCCACTTCAGCGGATCCGCCCCCGACGAGCCCGTGATTAGGGCTCTTTTACCCTTCAACGAAAACAGCTCCGATAGCGGCTTCAGGGAGCCGCGTCCGATCGCAAACAGATCTCCGCGCCTTGACCGTAGTCGTTTCTCGTGACATTTCCTTCCGGCGCGATTCACCTAGAAACCGAAGTGGCATAAAGCAGGAAGTTCCCGCGCCTCCCCACGGCTTCGATGACGCCCATCCCGCGAAGGCAATAGGCCATCTTCTGCGCCAAGTTGCAGGGAAGGCGTAGCGCGTCAGCAAGGTCGCGGCTCGTGAAGGGCGCCCGTATCGAACGCGGAAGAAATTTTCGATAATCCGACGGCGACTCGAAGGCGGCGCTTTCCACGACCTCCAGTAAGCGGCGATCGACCGTGCTCCAAGCCTTGCGCCAACGATTACTGGTCATGCGGCGAACCTCTTCCTCCCTGATCATGAGAACCTCCAAAGAAAAGCCTGGGTTGCGGACAAGCTGCGGGAAGCTTACGAGCTCGTAAAAAACGCCCTCAAGGCTACCGCGCCTCGGCGACCTTCTCCGCCCGATGAGCTCGCCTCCGTCCGAAACGCGAGCGATCCACTTCTCCATTGGTATCGGGTAGACGAGCCGAACCCGATGGTTCTCTACAAGTGCTTTGAGCTTCCGCTTCAGCGCAGAGAAGTTCCGGGTCTGGATCTCGATCAGGAGTCCGCCGCGGACGATGTCTACCGAGTACCCTTCCACCGTGGCCTCAAGAAGGTCGCCTGGAAGGGAGTACCATTCCTTCAGGGACGCGTGTAACGACCCTTCTTGCATCGTGCCTATGCCGGAGCGGTTCGGAGGCAACGCGATCCACGTAATGAGGAATCCGATTTTTTCTTGGCTCCATCCGGACGTCAGCAGCCGTATTTATGGACGCGCTTGCTGCCTTACCAGGGGATCCGTCTCGACATACTTCGCCAGAACGATGAGGCAAGGAAGCAGCAGGATCGAGGACACGGGGCCCCAAAGGAGCATCCCGGCAGTGTAGGACCGCCCCTCGGCGGCCGGCAGGTCCGCCAAGAAGCCGGAGATGAAGCGAGCGAGGGATTGCAGGACGTTCAATGGAATGGATACTAAGCCGTTGTAACTGCCAGCCCGGGCCTCCCCTCCCGACATCTCGTCCTGCTGGGCTATGTCTGCCGTTATGGGACTTGGGAAGAGGTACCATCCCGAGATGCCTGCTGCAACCAAAGATATGAAGAAGGATGCCTGCAAGGCGCTCGGCACGAAGCCGAGAACGGGCTGCCCGATGACGAGCGTGAGCGGCAAGGACGCCGTCAGAACAAGCACCGACGCCACGAGCGGCTTTTTCTTGCCCAGCCTCTTGGATGCCGCCGTCCAAAAGGCGAAGAATGCGATCGTAAGCAATAGCATCAAGCCACCAACCATCATGTATTGAACCCCGACTAACGTCAAGACGTTCTGCACGTAACTTAGGATCAGGCTAGCGAGTATGGCGGTTGGCATCGACATTAATCCCTGGAGGGCGAGCCAAGATCGGTAGTTCCTGTTGCCTAGGATTATGGCCACCTCCCTGCGCACGTTAGGCTTCGGGATCGGCCTTTCCTTTTCCCTTATCGTGAAGGCAGCCGGCAAGTAAAGGAGCACCTCGAAGGCCCCAAGGCAGGCCAGCAACCAAAGAGCTTGAGAAGATCCTCCTTCGAGGAGTAGCGGCAACGAAAAGCTCACGAGGACTCCGACGACCTGCGCCAACATGGCGAAAGCGTTCTGGTAAGCCGAAACCGATACCCGCTCTTCCGGATCCGCTATCTCGGCCAGCCACGCCATGTACGGGGTGCTCAACAAGCCATAGCTGAGGTTTGCCAAGCTGAGGAAGAAAGTAACGTAGAGGAACAGGAAAACCTCGTTGGCGGTTGGGACGAAGAAATCGGGGGCGAATATCATGGTGGTCGAGAAGGCGAGCAAGATGCTTCCGGAAAAGATGTACGGCTTGCGCCTCCCCCACCTCTTGGACTTCGTCACGTCGCTCAAATACCCGAAGTACCAACCGAAGAAGGCGATCACGAGCTTCCCGATGGTGAACGCCGTCCCCACCAACAACCCGCTCAGGCGGAAATGTTCCAAGTAGAGCCAAAACGTGGCGAGATCGACCAACGAAAGCAGAGTGGAGGAGCCGAGCCTGCCCATGGCATAGGCGAGTTTACCGCCCTTCGTCAACAACCTTTAGGCCCCGCTAACCCAGGTATTCTTTCCGCGAAAGCGTCCTCGGCCCTCGCCTCCGCGCTATTGAGGCGCGTATCTAAAGGCCCGAGTTCATTGCAAACCCGATTCCTTTTCGCGTCTTCCGCTCCCCTAAAATCTGGGAAACGAGGCGAAGGATCCCGCGAGTCCTTTCTGGAGTTCAGCCCCCTTCCTGATAGATTTCAGCAGGAGCGTCCTCATTTCTTCTAGCGCGAAAGCGCCGTCCACGTAATACCTGCTGATCGATTCCTCCTTGACGGAACCGGCGTAGGAGGAGATCCAGTAAAGCTCTTCAATCACGATCGTCATGTTCCCGCCTTCGACCGCGAGGCTATCGACCCCCCTGAACCTCACCTTGGCGCAGAAATACCTCTTGTCGTCCCCCGCCAGCACATCCTCGAAGCCCACGACTTCCTCCTGCGCGGAAATCTTGCCCAAATGCAGCTTCCCGCCAAAGCTCAGGACGTAGCGGCTCTCGTAAGCCCACTTCTCCCCCTTCACCAAAGGAAATGGCGGCTCCGGTATCGGGTTATCGTAGACGCACTCCATGCCGTCTGAAACCCACCTCCAAAGTTTTCCGTCTTCCGTGAAGTAGTAATGGGTGACTCGGTCCGGGCGTTCGATCCTTACTTCGGTGTCGCTTACCTTGAACCAACCGACAAGGCTTTCATTCCCGTCAACCCTTTCCGTGTATTCCTTTTCAGTGCCTACCGGGAGATCAGGCTCCGCCACTTCCTCCTCGACGCTTCCCCCAACGCCCTCTTCGGCTTTCGGCTCGACTCCGGTGATGATCGAAACGAGGTTCAATATCAGCTTGCGGTTGTCTTCGACGTAACAGAAGGGTTCCGCGAGGAACGTTTGGTCTCCGAACGCTATGACGGTCCCCTTGCCCCTGTCCACCGAGGCTATGGTGGTGTAGTTGCCAGGCCTCTCAGCCGCCGAGGAATGAGTGCCGTTCGACGCCCAGGCCACTCCCTTGTTCATTGAATATATGTGGGCCGCCGTGAAGAAGACGACGCTCTCCAAGCCCCGGGTTAAGCGGTTGTCCGCGAACGCTTTCACGTACACGTTCCTGTATATCCCGTAATTTTCAACCTCGTTGTACAGGTACCCCTTGGCGAAGGACAAGCCGAACCTCGCGGAGAGGGAATTTATAGGGCCGAAGAGCCCAGGTATCTCGACGTATTCGTAGGCCGGATCGTAGAAGAGCGCAAGAATGCCGCCCCCGCTCACGAACCGCTCTATCCTTTCCGCCTCCTCCGCGGAGTAAGGGTCGGCCGGAGAGGCCACTATGAGGCAGGAGGCGCCGCTTAACGCCTGCTCCAGCTCCCTCCAGCTTGGAACGAACCTGACGGTCGCGTTCCTGATCGCCAGCTCCGCCATCAGAACGTCCAGCTGCCACGCGGAGACCTTGTTTCCGTGGGAGTCGTCAACGAGCACGGTCCTTTCCCCAGCTCCGCCGGACGCGAAGTCCCCGTTTGAAACTAAGTCTCCATCCTCTGACGCGCTCTGCCTGATAGCGCCAGGCTGCAGGTAGAGGTAGAGGATCGACGGAGGCGGCCGGATCTCGCTGAGAGCCTCCAAGGTCAAACCCCTCCAATCCAAAGACGGCGTTTGGTTGGAGGAGCTTCCCAGTCCGCTAGAAACGCCGACCGCGACGTTGAGGTCGACGACTTCGTACTCCCTCAATCCCGCCCTCCCTGTTGCTTCCTTGATGGCTTTCTGGAGGGAGCCTATCTCGTCCACCAACCCGACTTCCACGGCCTCGCTTCCTAGGTAAAGGAGGCCCTTCTTGAGCTGGGAAGGCGTTAGCCTCAGGCGGTCCCCCCTGCCTTTTTCCACGGCCGAAACGAAGTTGTCCAGTGCCGCGCTGAGGTTGAAGGGGAAAAGTAGCTCCGAAAGGCCGGTAGCCTTGTAAGGCCCGGTTTCCAGGGCGACCTCCGAAGGTATGAGCGTCGGCGGGACCGTTCCTATCACCCCGACGTTCCCCACGAAGGTCGTCGGTTCCGCGCAAATGTAGTCGGCTGCAACTGCTATGTAATACCCGCCGGAAGCCGCGAAAGTTATGGAGGCGACAACGGGCTTGGCCTTCTTCAGCTCCAATAGGTCAAGATACACCTGCTCCACCAGGTCCACGTACCCCCCGGGCGAGTCGATCCTCAAAACGACGGCCCTTATGCTGTCGTTCGTGATGGCGCGGTTTATCATAGCGACGTAGCGCTCAACGTCCTCCGAGAAAACGATGGCCCCGCTAACGCTTATCACCCCCACGGCGTCTTTCCTCGAAACGTGTCGAGCCAGAAAGAAATAACCTGCGGCAGAGGCGGCCAAAACGCAGACGATCGCCAATGCCATAACGCGCTTCTTTCCGAGCTTCAGCAAAGCTAAATGCGGTTCCATTCCGACCCGGAGGTTGCTGCTAGCCGATTCTAATTAGATTTTGCCGCGGGCGCGTACCCACACGCTAAGAATCGGCCCAAAATCGCCTCCTTGGGGATTGATTGAAAGGTTGGCGTTAAGCTTGTTTCCGATTCGAATCAAGTCTCTTCCTGTCCTCGGTTCGTTCTGCGACGAATGCCCAGCTACCCCGCGCGATGTTTTTGCAATCGAAACGTCCTGCGTTTTACCTTCCACCTTCAGGCTTGGCTTCGCGCGCCGAACTAGGTTTCTGCGCCAGCCTCCCGTAAAGCAGGAAAACGAACCCAAGGGCCAGCATTGCCGCGCCCCCTCCCCCGAAAAGAATCTGGAGAGGGTAGGCTGGGACGCCCGCAAGCTGGACCACCTCCGGCTTGGTAAAAAAGGCGAGCCCTATCGCCAAGACGGCCGAACCCGTAACGATCAGGGCGAAGGCAACCTCCTTGGTTTCATCCTTAATGGCCGCCCTCAAGACGTCCTCGGGCGCGAGCTCCGGCTTTGAACGGCTCACGATCCTGATCAAGGCTGGGTCGATCGTCAAAGCGAACGGGAGCATCGTTATGAACCAGTATGCGGTCAAACCGACGGTCAAAGCGGCCCCCCAAGCGAGGTTGAAAACGGAAGGAAGGAAGATGGCGTAGTAGACCGCAACCAGGGCGGCCGTCACAAGGTTTGCGGCAAAGAGCGTGAACGCGCTAGTAAGGACGAACCTCCTCCAACTGAACCTCCCCCTGAGTAACCAGCCGTAAAGGTAGAACCCGAGGAAATTTCCCGGCATGCCAGCGATTATGCCGGAAAGGAAGTAACCGGGCGTCAAGGTGTCCGTGATCTGAGAGCCAAGGGCGGCGCCAACTCCCGCGACCCAGGGGCCGAACAAAACGGCGAAGATAACGGGCACCACGGCCGCGGCAGGCCTGAATTGCCCGAAACCCCAGGGAGATTGGATAAACGACGTCATGTAGCCGGTAGCGCCGTAAAGAGCCGCGCACAGAGCGGTTGCTGCCACCTTCCGAGACCTCGAAATCCCGGGCGTTCTTGACGGCATGGCTGGCTTCCTGAAATATTTTCCTATTTCAGTCATTCCGAATTATACTATATATTCTATGTAATGGGTCTGGGGCGCCTCCAAGCGGCTTGCGGTTACGTTGCATTGACCTTATACAGCCTATCTTGACAGAGCCACGCTCTAGTTGGCCTTGCTTCATGGGATGAAAAAGGCTCGCTCTCAAGCGAACCTCCGAAAAGGGGACGATTTCGTGTAATTTATTTCAGCGTTGCCGGGGCTTTAGATAATATCGAAGGGGCGAGTTCCGCGATGTCCATCGAGTTTTCGGCAATCCTCTCGAACCTCGGCACCGCCTTCGAGACGGCCGCTCCGGAGGTGGAATTCCCCGCCTCCGGAGAGCTTTCGATCGCGCGCGCTATGTCCCTCGTTTCTTGGAAGATAGCGAATATCTGCGAGGCAGCAGAAGGGTCCATCGATAAGAAGGATTCCGCCGATTTCCTGACCAAGTCCAGCGCGTGGTTCCCGAGGCTCGCGAGCATGTCGCGCATCCCTTCGCTCAACCCCCCAACCTCTCCCGCCAGGCTAGCTATCGCAGCCGCCTCGTCCCCGGAGCTCTCGAGGAACCTGGCTACCAGCCTCATGTCCAGCAGGCGGAGGGGGTTTATGCCCATCCTGCGCGTAATCTCCGGATCCCTTATGGCGGATCTTACCATCCTCACCAGGATGAAGTACTGCCTGTCCACCTCCTCGTCCCTTTCGACCGTCGATCCCGCCAAGCGGACGTCCCCTGCCAGGAGGGAGGCTGACGCGTCTGCCACCATGCTCTCGACCAGCGTCCCCTCTCTCCTCAGGACCTTCTCGGGGGCGACTACCTCCGGGTCGAGAAGAACTTGGATTTCGATCCTCCTCGGCAGTTCCTCGACGATCTCAGCGCCCGAGAGCCTCCTCACGGCCCTCCTCACTTCCGCAACCGTTTTTGCAGGGAACGGCTCGGGAGACTCGAGCCTCAGAACATCGAACCCGAGGAGGTACCCGCCCAATACGTCCCTGACCAAGTTGGGACTGTTGCTTATGATCGCGCAAGAGGCTTCCTTCTTCATCTCTCCCCTTTCGGGGAGCAACCTCAAAGATCCATCTTCATTCGCGACGATCAGCATGTAGGAACCCTTCCTTACGCCTTGGGCGTCAGCCCATCCCTTGGGCAGCGTAACGGCTAGGGAGCCCCCGCCCGTTTCCTGGACGGCCCTTCTCCACGGCGCCAAAGATATCGCCAATAGTCGGCAACGTTTGCCGATATATTTTTCTTTAACCAATTGCCAACAAGTAGAGCCTTCAAAGACATAGTCAAATGGCATCTTTACGGATTAGATCGCA
>JAFNJA010000010.1:1618-10893 GCA_017601265.1 Candidatus Brockarchaeota archaeon | reverse complement strand
GATCGCAAGGATAGCCCCCAGGATGAATTTTATTGCTTCGATTTGAACATATGCGATCATATTAATGTCTAAAACAGATTCAAGGGCCGCCCTTGACTTTCGAACCATTGGTTGTCAACTTACTAGAAATGACCTTTTTGCAGATTTTCTGTACGAGCCGAAGGAGCAACATCCTGATTGCCTGGAGGGGCTTGATTTTTATAGGTAAACATATCCGAGCGCGAAAAACATAGACGGGGTCTCCGTCAAGCTAAACGAGACATTCGAGGCAAGCGGTAAGAAAAAGTTGGTGAAGCTCTGGCTGGGTGCCTTGGTCTTCCGGACCATAATGCGGCTTGTCGTCATAAATTGAAAGATCGCACCCGTCTCCGTGGTATCCAAGAAGGAAAAGCTCTACGCCAATGCCAAGTCGGGCAAAGTTCTTGCCAAGAACTAGATTGGTTAAATGTCCTTCAAAGAAATGAGGTATTGTTGGCATCTTCACCGGGAGTGGGCCTCTGACGGGCTTTCCAGTACTCCTCATGTAAGTTGCGTCTGGTCTGGCCTGCGAGATTGGCCTACTTGTGCTCAAGGAGCGCTACGTCATCGCAAATGCCCTGGGGGTGTAATTTGGATTCTTGGCCTTCGCATCCCTTGTGGGCTATGTTAATGGACAGTGGCTTGCAATTAGCTGGATACTCATATACGCCATTGCCAGCATTGTTTCGGGCGCTGCCTTTGGGGTAATGGTTGCCAGAGTCCTAGTGGGCCTCGAGAGAGCAGGTCTGGTGCGCCGAGTGGCCAGGGTCTCTTGAGCCATTTGCTCGATATCCGCAACCTACGGTTCAAATATCGCGCCTCCGCAAATTGGCTTCTCAGGGGCATAAATCTCAACGTAGCCGAGGGCGAATACGTATGCCTTGCAGGTCCATCGGGATGCGGGAAGTCAAAGCATCTGCCCGCCCCAAATGGCATCGCTCCTAATGGAAATGGGGGCCTCATGAAAGGCAACGCCATCGTGGCTGATTACGATGCAGGAGATCGCGGAGTTTCTGAGCTCGCCAAGATCTTGGGGCTGGTTCAACAGAACCAAGATGGCCAGTTTTGAACACCGGACGTAGAGGGTAAGTTCGCCTTTGGGCCTCAGAACTGCGCTCTCCCCAAGTACGAGGTCGCCAAGCGTTTGGATCGTGCCCTCGGCGTTGCGAACGCGGACCAACTCGTGAAGCGGATCAGCCCTACGGAGGGAAGGAGCAGAGGGTAGTTAGCTTCGGCGCTGGCGAAGATGCCCAAGGTCCTCGTGCTTGATCAGCCCACATCCGATATGGGTGTGAAGGGATCGTTTGAAATCCTTGAGGCTTGAGGAGATCTTCTCAAGGATTGGGCTGACCGTTTTGGTGGCTACTTCCAAGCGTCCAAGACGATGACCGGGGGGTGCTCCTCGCCATACCTTTCCAGCATGGCAAGGGCTTTACGCCAACGTTCCATCAAGTTTTCACGAATTTCACTGTCTTCCACCTTCAGGATCAGGTCTGAAGGGAAGCAGGCCAGGTGGTGGGGCATCCCGACGTCCACCTCCCTCAATTCCACCCTGGAAGCCCCGGCTTCTATCGCGATGTTCCTCAACTCTTGGGGCGGGAGGTAGCGCAGGTCTCCCCAATCAGCCCTGCCCAACGCCAGGAAAGTTGGGCGCCTGAGGTTGTACATGGCCAAGTGCGCCTCCTGGGCCTTGTTCTTCGCGAAAGGGCTGGATTCGGCCAGGAAGACCCTCTCCTTCGATACCCTGAGCATCTCCTTCACGGCTCCCACTATGGATTGCCTGCCGTCGAAGCTTCTGATCCCGTGCACGCACACTGCCAAATCGAAGCACGAGAACGGGAAAGGCAGCTTGCTCGCGTCCTCTTGCAGAGGTATCACCCTCGGCGACAAGCCGCTATGCTTCAACACTTCCCACGAATCCCCCCACCTGCCACGCTCGACCGCCACGACCCTCCCCCTTTCTCCTACAAGCTCAGCCAAGGCGATCGTGGCTATCGCGTGGGGCCCGGAGCCGACCTCTAGCACGTTGGATCCTTCGACGATATCCGCGTATTTTAAGATCGTCAACCTTTCCAATATCTGCCAATGAAGCCAGTCTGGCGGCAACCTCTCGAAGCCCTTCTTGGGAATCTTTTCGAGGAGTGCCTTGAAGCGAGGGCCCGACCTTCGGAGCGCTTCGTCATAACTTATCAAACAATGTCAGATGGTAAAAAGAATCGCTTTTTAAATCCTTTTCTGAACGCCGGCTCCCGGCCTTTTAGGCCGTCGCGGTTTCCGCGAGAATGCGCATCTTGGCGATCAGGTGGTGACGCGGGTTCGCTGGCTCGAGCGCTCCGCTTAAAAGTTCATATCGCCGACGGAAGGAATTTTTTTATCCAAGTCCAAATTCGGTTCCGAGGATGCTCGAAGAAGGCGGATTCGACCTGGCGCTCGAAGCCATGAAAGGCG
Organism: Candidatus Brockarchaeota archaeon; assembly: GCA_017601265.1. GTDB lineage: Archaea > Thermoproteota > EX4484-205 > EX4484-205 > DTQO01 > DTQO01. Next base: position 8,427 of record JAFNJA010000010.1, on the reverse strand, counting down.
CCAAGTATTGCGATGTCCGGCTACTGGAAGAGGAAGTGGTCGAGCTCGGGCTGCGTCCCAGGTCCGAGGACCTGTACGAGTCGAGATCCGAAAGGATAGTGTGCAGGTCCGTCGACAATGGTTACGGCGTGGCAACGTCGACGGTGCCGATCCCCGAGGGAATAACGAAAGTGGCCCGCCAGGCTTTGGCCGCGAGCCGGCACGGCCAAGGCATCGACCTCGCCCCCGTTCCGCCCCAGAGTGGAAGCCGTTCCCACAAGGAGCTGAAACCCTTCGACGTCGAAAACGTGAGGAAGTTTTTGAAAAACTTGCGCGATGCTTTGAGCAACATCGTGAAAGGGGCCGATGTTCGCCCCGAATTCGTATGCTCTTACTCCCGTTCCGATTCAATCCTCGCGACTTCCGAAGGGACGAACGTGCGAGAGACGATCCCCAAGACCGACTTAACGATATACGTGGCCGTAAAGAAGGCCTTCCAAGGCTTTTCTGGAAAGGTATTGGGAGGCATCGGAGGCTTGGAAGTGTTGGAGAACCAGCCATGGAACGACATACTGCACGACTTGGCTGGGCGCGCATTGGATGGCGCGGATTCCAAACCCCTGCCTGCCTTCTACAGGGGGAGCAGGTTCAAGGTGATATTGGACAACGAAGGATCGGGCGCTCTGGCGCACGAGGTAGCTCACCTCCTCGAGGCGGACGTTTTCCAAGAGGGCGTGTTCCATGGGCTCGAGCCCGCGGAAGACTTCGCCATCGTGGACGATCCGTGCATACCCGGTAGCTATGGAAGCTTCCTTTGGGACGACGAGGGAGTCAAGTCCGGCAACAAGGTGCTTGTGAGCAGGGAGGGGATCGACCTTTTGCACACGAGGTTAACGGCAAAAGGCGAGAAGGGCGTCCCCGGAAACGCCCGCGGCGTGTTCCGCGAACCAAGGCCAGGACCAAGCAACGTGTTCATCAGGCCTTCGGACTGGGACGTTGCCGAGATCTTCGAGGAGACGGGCAGGGGGTTGTACGCCAGGGGGTTGATAAGGGCCGAGTGCGATACGGCCGTTGGTAAAATCGAAATCATGCCCGAAATAGCCTACATGATCGAGAAGAAGGAGGTTAAGAGAAAGATCAAGGGGTTGAGGGTGACAGGCTTCGTTAAAGAGCTGATCCAGAAGGTGGACGCGATCGCGAAAGACTTCGCCTTGAGGCCGAGCTTCGAAAAAGACTTCGCAATCTCGGAGGGAGGCCCCCACATCAGGATGGACGGCGTCATCTGCCTGTAATTGGCCTTCATTTTCACGCTTACGATGACGGCCGCCCGGATTTCGTTCGAGTTTTTCGATCTATCTTTCTAATGCAAGCATTGCCTGCGAGGATCATCCCCAAGCATCTAGTCTAGGCTTGCCGTCTTGGGGGATTGGCGGCTTGTACGCCCTGCCAGCCAACCTTGTCGCGTGCTCCTCCTTGGCTCTGCCAACGATGCTTGGATCGCCAAGAAGTTCCAAAACGGTGCCCGCCATTACCTTTGCAGCGAATACGAGCGACTTGTTCCCCAAGCCCGATGCCGACTGCGCCGCGCTCTGCCAGGAGTGCCCCGGGGTTCCTAGTACCCAAGTCGCGGTGCCGAATTCCACCGTTGGAGCCTGCCAGCTCACGTCCGCCACGTCGGTGGAACCGTGGCTGGTCGTGCCCTCCCCCCACGGGTCCGGTATCTCGTCGTCGATCAATTTCTCAACCAACCTCTGCCAGCCCGGGCGGCCCGTCTTCCTGATCTCTTGGGCCTTGCTCTCGCTCGAGATGGTCTTGGATATTTCGGAGGCGAACCTCAGGTCTTCGTCAGAGTATTTTGGCAAGCCAACCTCGCGCATGTTCTTCACGACAAGCTCTGCCATCGTCCTGTTCACCACGAGGTTGTGCATGCCTTCCAAAAATTCAACCTCCAACTTGGTCCTTGTCATGGTGGCCGCTCCTTTCGCTATTTCCAGGACCCATTCGTAGATCTCTTCCACCTGCTCTCTTTCCGGCGCCCTCACGTAGTACCAACTCCTCGCGTATTCGGGCACTATGTTCGGCTGGTCCCCTCCCCTTTCGATCACGTAATGTATCCTGGCGTCCTGGATAACGTGTTCACGCATGTAGTTGACCCCCACGTTCATCAGCTCGACGGCATCAAGGGCGCTCCTTCCCTGTTCCGGAGAGCCGCCAGCGTGGGACGATTTGCCCCGGAAGTGGAACTTGGCCGAGTTCATCGCGAGGCAGCTCCGCAAGGTGGCGGCGTTCATCGTGTTCGGATGGTGGCCGATGACGGCGTCGACTCCATCGAAGTAACCGTCCTTGACCATGTACACCTTGCCGCAAAAGTTCTCCTCCGCTGGGCAACCGAAAAATTTCACGGTCCCGCCGATCTTTTTCTTTTGCATCTCTTCCTTGACCGCTATGGCCGCGGCCATCCCGGAAGTTCCGTATATGTTGTGCCCGCAGCCGTGTCCCGGAGCCCCGGGAACCGCTGGCTCCCTCCACGGCACGATCTTCTGCGAAAGCCCGGGAAGCGCGTCGAATTCCCCCATTATTCCGATGACGGGCTTGCCCTTCCCCCAACTCGCCACGAAAGCGGTTGGCATCTGCGCCACCCCCCTCTCTACCGCGAACCCGTTGGCCTCAAGCTCTTCTGAAAGAAGCTTGGACGACTTGAACTCCCTCAGCCCGAGTTCCGCGTATTCCCAGATCTTCTGGCTTACCTCTATTATTTTTAGCTCGTTGTCATCTATCCACTTGAAAGCCGTTTCCTTCATCGCCCTAAACTTCGCGCGGCCTTTTTTAAGGTTCGCCTCTCTCTCCTCTCCCAAAAAAATGGAGCCGCTCGGAGCGTCGCGGCGCTTGAACGAGATGGGATTCGATCAAGCGCTCTGCTATTCCGGCAACGAGTTGATCCGCCATCGAAAACGCGTCAGCGGGTTGCCAGGTAGTATTCCTTGAAGCCTTTTTTCGCCAATGCCGGAAGCGTTACGGAGGCGACGGCTATCACCGCCACGGTCGACAACGAAGCCAAGTGTATAGGGGGGAACGCGTCCCGTTTGGCGGCGATCCCTGCGCACGCCCACGCAACAACCGCGCCGTAGGCCAAGTCTTTCCTCCTGGCGAGCATGAGCAGCGCCACCGCGAGCGCCATCAAAATCGTCGCCGCGGTCCATGCGGCTTGGGCGCCCGCAGGAATCCCTGGAAAGAAGACGTTAATGACTGAGGCAACGTTCGCTATCGTGGCTAGCGATATCCATCCAAGGTAAACGCTCACGGGCAAGTGGACGGCCAGCTTCTGCCCCAGGGGCACCTCCCTTTTCCCGACCCCCAGCCTTACGTACGTCAAGATGAGGGTCAAAAGGAGCGCGGCGATGGGCAAGGGCGTGAAGACGAAGATGGAAGGGTTGCCGTACGAGTAATGGAAGGCGAAAAGCCAAGCTACGTTTAACGCGGCTGCCAGCAAGTACAGGCCGCCGATCCTGCCGAGGTAGTCCGCGTTCCTTTGGCTCCCCCTCGCCTGATAAATCATGAAAGAACAGACCAGGAAATAAATGGCTCCCCATATCGAGAACACGTAACCCGGAGGGGTGAAAAGGTTCGGGTAAGAGTCTGAAACCGTCCCGGTGAACACGCCGTTCAAGGGAAGCGCGTTCGCAAGAACGTTGAAGGACACGGTCAAAACGACCGCGAGCACGTTCACCGCTTGGAAACCAGCAAAACCGGTTTTGTTCATGGCTTCGACGCATGTTCGCAGCTAATAAACCTTTAATCCCGGTCAAGCGAATTTGGAGCTGTCGATCGCCCGCGGTCTTGGGAGCAAGCATCCCAATCCGCGCTGCATGGAATCCCTCCGTCGGACATTCGATAAAGGATATATACGATCTTCGGAAACGAGAATGGACAAAAGAGGGTAAATGGGATGGAGGTCGGGGGTGGCGTAAGGTACCACATGGATTGGGGAATGAAGAACAGGATGTCTAGGATCATAAATCCCGAAACAGGCCGATGCGTGATGCTCGCGGTCGATCACGGTTACTTCCAAGGTCCGACGACCGGCCTCAGGAACCTCGGAAAAACGGTGAATCCCCTGCTCCCGTACGCCGACGCCGTGATGATAACCGCCGGGGCTTTGAAGAACTGGATCGACCCGACCATGAACAAGCCCGTCGTCCTCCGGGTGTCTGGGGGGAACAGCATGGAGCTTCCGGACGAGCTTTCGGACGAGATCATAACGACCAATATGGAGGACGCGATAAGGATGAACGCGTCAGCCGTCACTTGCTCGGTCTACGTGGGTTCCCCTCACCAGAGGCAGACGATCGAGAACCTCGCGAAGATAGTCAACGAGGGGAACAAGTACGGCATTCCGGTTTTGGCCGTCACCGCCGTCGGGAGGAGGCTGTCACAGGAGGGGGGGAAGGACGCGAAGGACATGGTGAGGAACGAACGCTACCTCGGGTTGGCCTCGAGGATCTGCGTCGAAGTGGGCGCCCACATGGTGAAGACCTACTATTGCGAAGAGTTCGAGAAGGTCGTGGAAGCGTGCGGGAACGTCCCGGTCGTAATCGCCGGCGGAAAGAAGATCGACGAGATCGACGCGTTGAAGATGGCCAAAAACGCCGTATCCGCGGGAGCAAGGGGTGTCGACATGGGAAGGAACATCTTCCAGAGCGATTGCCCAGTCGGGATGATAAAGGCTACCCGCGCGATCGTGCACGACAACGCCACGGTCGACCACGCTTACGAAATTTACCTCGAGGAAAAAGCGAGAAGCAGCGGACGATGAAGGTAGCCGTTTACTACAGCGCTTCTGACATACGCGTCGAGGAAAGGCCGAAACCCCGGATAGGGGACGGGGAAATCCTTGTCAAGATGAAAGCCTGCGGCATCTGCGGCTCCGACCTCATGGAGTGGTACAGGATCAAGAAGGCCCCGCGCGTCCTCGGCCACGAGATGGTCGGGGTCGTCGCCGAATCCAAGTCTTCGAGGTTCAAGGAAGGGGACGTGGTCTTCGCGAGCCACCACGTCCCTTGCAACAACTGCAAGTACTGCAATGAGGGCGATCACACCGCTTGCGAGACTTTGCACAGGGGAAACTTCGATCCCGGCGGCTTCAGCGAGTACGTCAGGGTCCCGAAGATAAACGTCGATTTCGGAACCTACGTTCTGCCTGAAAACGTTTCGATAGAGGAGGGGACGATGATCGAACCCCTCGCCTGCTGCGTCCGAGGCCAGCGGGTTATCGGCGTGAAGCCTGGCCACGTCGTCCTCATCCCGGGAGCGGGCGTCTCCGGCTTGATGAACATACAGTTGGCAAAGCTTCGGGGCGCTTACGTCGTCTCGACGGACGTAAACGCCTACAGGCTCGAGAAGGCGAAGGAATTCGGCGCGGACGAGGTCCTGAACGCGGAGGAGGAGCTGGATGTCAAGGCGGACAGGATCATAATGTGCACGGGAGCGAAGAGCGCGTTTGAAAAGATGTGGGGCTGCCTCGACAGGAAAGGGAGGATACTGACGTTCGCGATACCTAATGAAGACATCGTGGTTCCGTCGGAAAATTTCTGGAGGAACGAGTACGCGATGGCCTCGAGCTACGGGGCCGCGCCGTCGGACCTTGAAGAGTCGCTGCGCCTGATCAGCAGCGGAAAAGTCAAGGTGAAGGGCATGATCACCGACCGTTTCCCGCTTGAAAAGATACTCGAGGGATGGAAGCTCGCGGGAAAGGGTGGAAAGACTCTAAAAGTCTTGATAACCGGGGAATAACCGCAGGGCGAAACCAGCAGGCGTATGCCGACGCACGTCCATGAGGTCTGGTGGGCATGCCTTGTCCGGCCTCGCACTCCGCGTCCAAGACTGCAGCGGCGTGAATGGGGACGCATCCCGAAAAACTTGGCGAAGTCAGCCAACATAAAATCCAAAGGCAACCCAAGAGTCGACGCTTGCAATGACCGAACGGTTTAAGTTATGAGCTCGCTTGGATTAGCGTGTCCGCAAGGATCGAGAAGGCTTTGCGGTGGCGAAAAATGGGCAAAGAGAAGATGTTGAAGGCCATGGAATGCGGCCTCGAGGGGGGTTTTCCAGTCGTGATACCTTACGTTGGAATTTTCCTGAGGGACCACTGGGAGGAGGCAACCGATCAGCCCTGGTGGGCGTTCCACGACCCAAACCTCGACGCCTGGATCAAGGTCGAAGAGGACCTTCTCGAAAGGTTGGACATGGATTGGGTAAGCTGCGGCCTCTGCCCGCCTAGGGAATGGAGGGAAAGCCACAAGATAGAAGTGGATGGAAACAGGGTTTTCATAGTCGACTCCTCGGGCAAGGCGAGGGAGGAAATTCGGAGGGATCCGGTAGGAGGTTCGCACATCGCCATAGAGAAGGAACCTTCGATCGTTTCGGTGGAAGACGTGGACTCGCGCATCGCCCCGTTGGACAAAAAAGACCTAGTTCGAAGCGGGATGCTCGATTATGCCAAAATGGTCGCTAACAGGTTCGGTTCCGAAAAATTCGTGTGCGCCAGCATAGGGACGCCATACTGGGAAGCCCTTTGCAATCACTTCGGTTTCAAGGGGATGATGGCCAGCGTTTGCAGGGGGAGCGGGTTGGTCGAACGCGCTCTCGAAAGGTTGACGGAGAACGCGTTGCAGTTAATCAGGGCGTACGCTGAAGCCAAAGTCGACGGGATATGGGTCGAGGAATGCCTGTCCTCGGCCACCGAAATATCCCTGGATCAGTTCAAAAGGTTCGTTTTGCCTTACAACGAGGAGCTTTTTTCCGAGACTAGAAAGCTCGGGATGAAGAGCATA
>JAFNJA010000010.1:0-1608 GCA_017601265.1 Candidatus Brockarchaeota archaeon | reverse complement strand
GGAGACGTTCGCGACCGGCTGGAGCTCATGATCGAAATGGGCCCAGACTGCTTGTCGCTTGAGGAAAGCAAGAAAGGTTTCGAAATCGACATATCTTGGGTTGACGAGGCCGTTTCCGGCCGTGCATGCGTCTTTGGTAACTTGGATTCGATCCGGGTCCTCCAAAACGGCACGAGGGAGGAGCTTAGGGGCGAGATCAGGAGGCAGATGGGCGTTGGGCTCAGGCACGGAAGGTTCGTGATGTCCTTAGGAAGCCCCGTGACGCCCCTCACGCCTATCTCGAGAGTTGCGGATTTCATACTCATAACCCGCCAAGAATCTGCAAGGATTAAAACTCGAGAGCGGCTCTGAGCGCGTACGCCTAAGGCATACCGAACGCTACGGGCCTGCAAGCGCCGAGATTAAGCTGCTTTCCGCAGCAATCATAATAGGGGCCAGGAAAATGAGTGAGCGGCGGAACGGAATGCAGAGGTTTGGCGGCAGGATCGCGAACTTCGATTACGTTAAGATGTGGGGCAGGAACGCCAAAGTCTTGGTTGCAACGGAGATCTTGTTCGCAGTGTTCATGTCCTGGGTGGAGCTTTACAAGGCGATCTTCATGAGGAGCCTCGGCTTTAACGAAATATTCATCGGCTTCGTGTTGATGCTGCCTCTAATCCCACAGATTTTCCTCCCGGTGTTGGGCGGTTACCTGGCTGACCGTTTCGGCAGGAAAAGCGTCCTGATGTCTTTCGACAGCGTCGGATGGATCGGATCCGCGGCCGTCTGGGTTGTGGTAAGGGAACCGGCGCACGCGATCGCCGCGGCGCTCCTCCAAGGACTCAGCACGACGATATACGGAGTTTGGGAGACCTTGCTTGTCGAAGACACGCAACCGGAGCACAGGGCGAGCATATACAGCACCTTACAGACGTTATACGTTTTCTCGGGCCTCCTGACTCCCGGAGCCGGCGCCTTGGTTTCTCTTTATGGAGTCGAGCTGGGAAGCAGGTACATATTCCTCGCGTACCTCTTGGCGCTCATCGCGATGTTCGCCGCGCGACAAGTTTTGCTTAGGGAATCGAAGATAGGCAAGCTCCTCTCTTCGAAAGAATCGGAAAAATCTGGGGTCGGTTACGCGGAGGTTCTGAAAGCGATCGCGAAGCACAAGAAGCTGCTGATCGTTTTCATTTTGACCACGATAGGGGGCATGCAATACCAACTATCTGCCGTGTTCAAGCCCCTTTACTTGAGCGACCCGAGGGCGCTGGCCCTCGACGAGGGCATAATATCCGTGGTTCCCATGGCCTCCTCGATACCTACCCTGATGGCGCTCTTCTTCGTGGTCCCGAAGCTCGGCCTTTCGCGAATCAGGAAAGCCTTGCTGTTTTGCTACGCTTGCGGCGTACTCGGCCTCTTGACCTTGGTGCTCGCACCGAAGGGCTCCCTTGCTCTCGCGGTCGTTTCCGCCATCCTCGACAGCGCGAGGTACTTGGCGGTATACTGCATCCTTAGGACGCTGCTCGTCAACACGATCGACGAAGCGAGCGAGCTACTGAGGGCGAAGGTCATGTCTTTGGTCATAGCGTTCCCAGCCCTGGTTTCGTGGCCTATGCCCCTGGTGGGCGG
>JAFNJA010000108.1:1401-7239 GCA_017601265.1 Candidatus Brockarchaeota archaeon | reverse complement strand
GCCGCAACCGCGACGTCAGTCCAGGCAAAAGACTCGAGGATCGATGCCTTGAGGTCCGTCCGCGCCGATGAAACCCTGGGAACAACCAGCGCGATCAGCAAGAAGCCCAAGGCGGCGACGGCAAGGAGCCACCAAGCGAACGACGACCCGAAGATCAGAGGTGGAAATTGGATGAAGAAACCAACTAGGAACATTGGCAGAAACGCGGCCAAGCCCAACGCCCCCCATATTGCCGCAGCATTCCAGCCCTCCAAGGTTCCGCGCGCCGCCTTCGCCTTCCGAACCTGAGGCGGACGGGAATCGAAGATTATTGAGGAGATGGAAAAGATCAAGCCGACGAAAGCGGCGAGGCTCGATGAAACCGCCGCCTCCCGATAGGCATAGCTCAACTTCACCTCGGAGTCGGGCCTCGGACTTGAGCCACCTCCCAAAGCGCCTTCCATCCAGAGCACTATCTCCGACACGATCGAAGGGTCCACGGGCTCGAAGAGGTGCGTCGTCGGCGGGGTAACGAGCTTGCGGGCCGTTCCAAGGGAGAAGTCGCCGTAAAGTACGCAAGGGTCCACTTCCCGAGGGGCTCCGAAGGCGGGTCCCAGCTCCATGGTCAACCCTCCAAGGTCAAACAGCACGTCGTGCGCCCCAACCGCGACCAGGAGGTTTTTCGGAAACGTGCGGTTGATCTCCCCGTACGATGGTCCCTCAGCCACCCCTCCCAAACCCCCGCCGACGAAAACGGAAGCGGACACGTTTCCGTTGGCGAACGCCGCGGCCCTAACCGCCCCGGCGCCGAGGCTGTGGCCGACGAGGCCGACCCTCGAACCGTCCACGTAGGGCTGCGCGCGCAAGTGCCTGACCGCCGCCAAAATGCCCAAAGACGGATCTGAAAGGTCGCTCCCGAACGCGCCCTCGGAGTTCCCATGCCCGCCCAGGTCTATTGCAAGGGCGACGAAACCCCGCTTCGCGAGCTCGAGCGCGATCCCGCTCACCATCTGCTTGGAGCCGCTTATCCCGTGGGTCAAAACGACCGCCGGCAGGGGATTTTCTGGAGTTGCGCCCACGGGGCGGTAAAGCAGGCCGGAGATCCGCTTACCGACGTCGGGAATCGCGATCATTCTTACTTCTACTCTGCCGAAATCTCTGTCCATGAGGAAGGCGGTGCCAATTCCCAAAAAGTAGATCGAGAGGAGTAAGCAGAGCCCCAAAAACTTGGCTCGCGAGGCGGCCATGCCAGGCGCCCCGGATTACCCCGCCGCTATAAGCGTTGGGGATCGCGCTTTTTGCGCCAAACCTTTTCCATAGCCATCCAAGGCGCGGTTGCGGATTCATTCCTTCCAACCGGATCTCCGCCTAATCCTTCTCGCGCGCAAAAGGAAGGCGATGGACGCGATGCCCAAAACCGCGGCCGCTCCGGCCAACAGTTGCGCCTGAAGCGGCCTCCTGAAGTTCGCCGCAACCGTCTTGGGAGAGTCGATGGTGATCGAAACCGTGGAGTCCCTGCCCGAAGCGTCCCCCGACCAATAATCGAACTCGTAACCCGGATTTGGAACCGCCTTAATGGTCGCATTCGATCCGGAGTCGTGCCACTCGAGAGCTTCGACGATTCCCGAATCCTCCGGGTGGACGTCAACGGCCAAACGGTATTGGGTCTTCCACGTCGCAATCACCCTCGCGTCGGATTCAAGCGCAAAGCGCATCTCGGCGCCGCTCGCGTACACCGGCTGCCAAGTGACGTTCGCGACCCACCCGGCGAAAATTCTCCTCGTGCTGTTTCCGCACTCGACCACCGTCCTTTCGATGCGCAGATCCACGACCGATCCTTCGGGATATTCCCCGGCGCCGCGCACCCACTCCAGGGCGTAGGGCGATTCCGCCACCACTTTCAAGGCGCGCGCGCCAGGTTCGTATCTGTAGGCGAGGATCGCGATCGAGGTTGTCTCGGTGTTCATGTCGCTCCCCGCGTAGCTGAGGTCGATGTCGTAATCGGTGTGCAAGCCTCCGAATTTTTCGTCCTGCATGAGCCACAGCGTCCTTTCAACGTCCTCGCGGCAATCAAGGGTTTGGTTCAAGATCCTGGAGCAGTACAAGAGCAGCGCAAGCTTGAGCGTCGAGTATACGAGCCTCCCGCCTTCCCGCTCCTTTGCCTTTGAAGCTTTATCGAAGACGCCCTTGCCGTTCCACATCTTCCTGGCCAGGTCGAAATGGCTTATTGCCGACGGGACGTCGCCGTTCCAGTAAAAGTGCAGGGCGGCGTAGACGCAAAGGTCGGCGTACTCGAGGTAATCGTCCATGGTTCCAGAGCCGTTGCAGATTTCCGTCTTGACGGTTCCGCGCGGCAAGCGGGCAACTTCGTAGTAAACGGGAGTCCTGAACGGGACGTGAGGCAGCTTCTTGCCGAATATGGATTCGTGCTTGAAACTTTCAAAATGGCCGTAGCCGAGCATGGTTGAAAGGATCTTCTCGGCGGTTTTCGGGTAATAGTACCTGAGGGCGTGGTAAGCGAGCAGGTTGTCGGAAACGAGCCAATAGACGTCCGGGGCGGCGCTCGGGGCCTCCCTGCACAGCCCCACGTCGGGGTCGAACTGCGTGGAGTTGAGGAAAAGCGCGGCCCTCGCCAATTCCTCTTCGTACTTCAAGCCCTTGCTTTCCGCGACGGAAAGCCCGTAATCCGCGGCGCAAGAATGGGGAGGCAGAGCGAGAAACACGGCCAGTAGAAAAGCAAACTTGTTACGCATGCTCCATCGCATCCGTGAGCCGCTGCTCGTGAAGCTCGCTCGGTTGGACGAATGGGGCTACGAAAATATTATGCTTTTCCGGCCGCCCGCGCCTCGCGACGCCATTCAATTCCAAGCCGCGCCTGCCATTTGTTCAAGTCCCCTTGGCGTTGCATGAACGAAAACGTTTTCGAAACGCGCTTCCGGAATGCAACGCAATTCTTAAAACTGAACGGGCCCGGTGCACGCTATTCGGCGGGGAAAGCATGGTTACAAAAGCGGTCTTCAGCGATCCTTTCTCGGCGCCCGGGAGGTGGTTCAGGGGGAACTTGCACGCCCACACCACGAACTCCGACGGCGTCCTCTCCGCAAAGCAGATGGCTTTCCTTTACGAAAGGAGCGGCTACGATTTCTTGGCCATTACCGACCACGGGAGGCTTACGGACGTGCGGGAGCTCTCGAACTCCGGTTTCCTGGCGATCCCAGGTGAGGAGATCAGCGTCGGCGCCTCGGAGGTTGGCACGGCGTTCCACCTGCTGGCCGTCGGGATCGAGGAAGAGGTCCCGGCAAAGGAGGGAGATGCCGGAGAGGATCCGCAGAGGGTGATAGGCCTGGCCAAGGACAGGGGAGGGGAGGTGATCCTTGGCCATCCTTACTGGTCCGCGCTCTCGGCCCGGGACATGCTTTCTTTGGAAGGTTACCTAGGCATCGAGGTTTACAACACCAGTTGCTTCTTCAGCATAGCCAAGGGCCATTCCCTTTCCCACTGGGACGAGCTTCTGGCGAGGGGAAGGCGCCCCCTTGGTTTCGCGACCGACGACGCCCATTGGCACTTCAACGATCACAGGCCGAACGACGCTTGCGGCGCCTGGATCTCGGTCAAGGCCCCGGAACTGTCCCTCGACGCGATCATGAAGTCCGTCAGGGAGGGGCTGTTCTACGCCAGCAACGGACCCGAGATCAGGGACGTGAAAATAAATGGTGACGAAATCCAAGTGGAAACCTCATCCGTGAGCGCGATAAGCTTCGTCGCCAGCCTGGACCTGGGGGAAAGGTTCGCCGCGGTCGAAGGCGGCGCCATCGCAAGCGCCTCGTACAGGCTGCGGGGAGGGGAAAGGTACGTTCGAATAGAGTGCACCGATTCAGAGGGGAGGTCCGCGTGGTCAAACCCGATCTTTTTCGAAAGGTGAGGCCGCCGCACGGCGACCTTTAGCTTGGGAGGCCGCGGGAACGCCCTCCAGGCGGCCCGTCGCAGCGAAAACGTACCGCCTGCCTCTGCCTACTCCCTGAGTCGCTTCAGCATTTCCACGGATTCCGCGTACACCTGCTCCCCCGCTTCCTCGGTAACCCTGCTCCACCTGGCCAACCTGGCCTCGTAGGTCCCCAGGTCGAAGGCCTTCCTCACCGGGATATATCCGACGTAATCCTCCGAGTACGCCGCCACGATCGCGCCCCTGTACCCGAGTCGGCGGGCGGCGTCCTTTATCCTCAGCCCTATTTCAACGAACAGTTCTCCGGGGATCGAGATGAAAGCGACCTCGCCGTCGATGGCGAAAGCTTGGAGGACCGTTTCGGCTGCCGTTCTGCCGTCCTTGGATATTTCGTACTCCTCGTCGGCGTAAATGAGGCGGACCATGCATTCGGAGTCCTGCAGGTTGTCCTTGCAGGCATCGTACGCTTCCCTGAATCTTTCCTCGGCCTCCGCTCGATCCGGCCCAGGCCTAAGCTTCACCTCCATTTTCCCGCTCTCGACCTTCAGCGACTTGGAGGGCAAAGGAGCCCCGTCCGCAATGGATCCAAGCGCTGCGTTGGCGAGATCGCCCCCCAGTTTCGGGATGAATTCCCTGTCCACCTTTACCGGGTTGACGTTGCCGGAAGCGCCCGTGGTGAACACGCTCCGGATCCCGCGTTCCGCCAGCCTCGCCGACGCCTCTCCGGGGTAGTCGGCGGATATCCCGAAGTCAACGTTGTTCACCGGGTGGCAAGCGTAGTTCATCAGGATCTGCCTGCCTGCGCCGTCGAAAGAGAGGATTGAGAGCGCTGGGTCGGTAGGGCCGTCGGGATAGCTCCTGTTGACCGCCAAGCCCGGAAGGTCGACGGTTTTATAGCTCGCGGACGCCTTCGAGAGGTTTGCAAGCGCCTCGACCGCCGCTTCGACGGACTTTTCCTTGAAGGAAGCCATCCAACGGTCCAACATGGACCTTTCATCCTCGTCGTACGGAAACGTGTTGGGCCACATCGGGACGATCGTTTCAGGTCCGGAGTGGGTGTGCGTCGTCGTGAAAAAGACGCCGTTTTTCCCGATCCCCGTTTTCTTGCGTATGGCTTCTTTCACGCCTTCGGCGAAAAACTTGTACACTCCCAGAACATCAGCGCCAACGATCACGGCCTCCTCGGAACCTGCGCTGAGCGCGATAGCCTTGACCGCCAAGCGGTCATGGATCGCTTGCGAGGGTTTTCCAAGCCTGTGGCCGTAGCCTCCCAGCCTGATGCCCAACGGCGGCGTGATGTCCTTCCAGCCAAACCCCGCTTCCATCGGAGAACACTTTCCACTCGTCGCGAGTCTTGCGGTCGCCGGTCCATCGCCATTGATATTAAATGTTTTGAGCTCGTCGCCCCGCTTCGCGCCAGTCCAGGCGCGTTCTCGGCCAAGATGCTGGCATGGCGCGCGCATTCTCTTCTGCGCGCGGGCTCCCGAGCCCGAGCACAACTCGTTGACCCACGACCGCAACCAACAACTTCCATCCCACACGCTTTCCCGCAAGCGGTGCAGCAGGCTTCCCTTTCGACAAGACTGGAATAGTCAGGATTTTTTGCATGGGGTGAAACGCGGCTCCGTGTGGATCGATAGGGCCGATACGGGGCAGGCGGGCCTTTTGCGCAAGACAATTAAGCACGGGCTGATCACGCGCGTTCGGGATCGGGGACTTACTCATGCCCGAACTCTCGATCGGCTGGGCTTCCGGCGACATAACTCCCCCGCGTCCGGTAATGCTCAAGGGGCAATGGCACGTCCGCGTCTCCACGCACGTGGAGGATCCGCTCACAGCCACAGCGCTCGCTTTCGAGACCGCCGGCGATGAACCGGAACAGGCCGTCCTCGTCTCCTGCGACCTGCTTTGCATAC
>JAFNJA010000108.1:0-1391 GCA_017601265.1 Candidatus Brockarchaeota archaeon | reverse complement strand
AGCTCGTCCGCGGAAGCTTGAGGAAGCGCCTTCCAACGCTGAACGCTTCGAAGCTCTTCGTCAACGCCACGCACACGCACACCGCTCCTGAGATGGAAGAGGGCTGGTACCTGCACCCGGGCGGGAACGTCATGACCCCGGCCGAGTATTCAAGCTTCCTGGCCGAAAGGATCGCGGAAACGGCGGCCGAAGCCTGGAATGGGCGCCGGGCTGGGGGCGTGAGTTGGGCGCTCGGCCACGCCGTCGTCGGCCACAACAGGCGCGTCACTTACTTCGGCGGCCGTTCCGAGATGTACGGCAAGACGGACGATCGCGACTTCGACTGCATCGAAGGGTACGAGGACCATGCGGTCGAAATGCTCTTCACCTGGGATCCCTCCGAAAGGCTGACGGGCCTCGTCCTTAACCTCGCCTGCCCCTCGCAGGTCGTCGAGGGCGAGAATTACGTCTCCGCCGATTTCTGGCACGACATAAGGGCGGAGATCCGCCGCCGGCGCTCCCAAGGCCTCTTCATCCTCCCGCAGTGCGGCGCCGCTGGGGACCAATCGCCCCACCTTCTACTTTACAAGGAAGCGGAAGCGGAGACGCGGAAGGGGCGGGGCGTCACGGAAAGGCAGGAAATCGCGGACCGCGTCGCAGATGCCGTCGACCACGTCTTCAAGGCCGCGCGTAGCGGAATCAGGACCGACGTTCCATTCAGGCACAGGGTCGAGACTCTCGAGCTCCCGCTCAGGAGGATAAGCCATAGCGATTACGAAAGGGCCAGGGAGTACGTCCGCCTCAACGAGCTGAAGTGCGACGCACCCGCGAGGTTGTTCTTCGAGAAGGAAACGGTTGAGCGCTACAACCGGCAGGAGGGCGCGAATCCTCCAACCTCTTATCCCGTCGAGTTGCACGCGCTGCGCCTGGGAGAAGTGGCTATGGCTACCAACCCTTTCGAGCTTTTCCTCGACTACGGCCTGAGGATCAAGGCGCGGAGCCGAGCGCTGCAGACGTTCGTCATCCAGCTCGCCTGCGACTGCGGCATGTACCTGCCAACCGAGCGGGCAGTCAGGGCCGGGGGTTACGGGGCAGAAGTGCTCGTGAGCAAGGTTGGACCGGAAGGCGGGCAGATCCTCGTCAACCGCACGGTCGATCTGATCAACGGGATGTGGTCCTAGCGTCGCTTGCAGACTTTTATAGTCGCCTTTAGGGCGTCAATTGGATTTAGGACGAGTCCTAGTAAATTTCCTACAGTTCCGAAGCAAGGCGGACGGTCTGGCGGACCGCTTCCACCGGATCTATGGTTGGAACGAACTCCAAGCTTACGTAATTTCCGTAACCCCGGCTGTCCAAGAACTTGAAGACGTTTTTGTAGTTTATCTCTCCCGTTCCGGGTTCGTGTCTCCCGG
>JAFNJA010000107.1 GCA_017601265.1 Candidatus Brockarchaeota archaeon | reverse complement strand
TTCAAGAACTGCCAAAGACCAATGTGAGAGCTAGATAAATTAGTTGGAAAACTCGGAAAGCGAGGCAAAACTGAAAGGCGGCATTATAAACAACTGGGTGGCTTTGCGCCGGAGCTGGAAGAATTATGTGTTCTGTTAGGCGTACAAGTTGAAAATCCTTAAAGAAATTAATCACTTCCTCAGTTAGATTGGGCGTTATAATCCACAACGTGCCTAGAAGAATTAGGAAAAACCCAAAAGAAACCAAGCCTAGCCAATCCGCGCCTTCTTTAGGCTTTTTCGCCTTTTCTCCTTTCTCCATATATTTCTAATCAAACTGCCGGCCAAGGTCTTCTAGACAAACGGCACCCACTTGATGGGAAAGGATATCTGTAAAAATGGCCGACAAGGGCGCTCTCAGCTGGCATCATGGCGCGGGAAGATCGGAAGCCGATCGCGAATCCGGAAGGGGCTATGGCCGGCCTTTTGGGGCAGAGCATGCCGCGCCTTTGGCTTATAACTGGCCATCCTATCCCAATTTTTAGAAAGCTTACCTCAGAGGATCTTCGAATCTGATCGATTTTCCCCTGAAGCTTAAGGACATCCTTTTCAATATCTTGTCGTCATGGGTTATCATCCTGCCAATCCTGTTGTAAAGGTAACAGCTTATTATGAGCGAGTCCCTTCCGCCCAAATCGTAAGCCGCGGCCAAGTCCAAAGAAAACGACGTCACGGCCTTGGTCTGGGACAGGAATGACGTCCTCTTGTCCGAAAGAAAGCCTTCGAGCTTCGCCTTTGCATCCATTCGACCCATCCTCCTCTTGTAAACCAGAGTATGGTACGATTCGTGTATGACCGTCGGGTTCACGAACCAGCCCTCCAGAGACAATACCGCGCGTTTGGCCGCACCGTGCTCCGGGAAAGTGGGGTCGAGCGAGTAAACCAAGATGCTGGTGTCGATTCCAGTCAAGTCTCCCATATCTTTTTCATCTCGGCAGGAGAGACCGGCGCGGGCTCGCCTCTCCTTTCAGGGTTCCAATCCATAAGCGCCTCCAGGCCGCCCTTCCCCTTCCCCCTCCTTTTGATCACGAACGTTTTTCCCCTCCTTTCGAAGATCAATTCGTCGCCCTTGTTAAGACCCAGTTCCTTTGCGACGGTCCTTGGGATGACAACCCTTCCTTTCTCATCTACCCTGCTGGACATTTCCCACTTTAATAAGTGGGAAATTTATATAAACATTTCGTGCGCATCAGCCTTGCGATCCGTCCACTTCCATTTCGAGCCTCCAGTTCGGTCTGGGTAACGCTCCCCATGAAAGAACTTTTATTGGATGATCTACTTCTTTCGCGTTACAAATCCTAGAATCGGCGAACCGATGCACTGGTAGGGGACGCCTTTGGGATTTTTCTAAATGTGCATATGGCACGCGGACGCGGATCGCGCATGGGACTCAATCTAGGTAAATTACGCCGTGATCAAGGTTGCAATCAAGGACGGGGGTAATCGGACAATAGAAAACTCGACCGAATGTTTGAGCACCAATTGATGCCTCGTTATCGACCCGATGCGACCTCTCGAGGCAGGGAGTTGGCATCAGAACGACTTTTAGGAGGGGGCAACCGTGAATGGCCCTAACGCTTATAAAAAATTCGCGTCAGTTTAACCCCATGGTTCTCGCCATCAGTGGAAGATCGTTCACCTCGGCGTTGGCCGCGATCGGCATTTTCTACCTCTCCTTCATGATCCTTGACAGGATACTATCGATAATCTATAGCTTCAACTTCCAACCCTACGGACCCGACATGCCTCCGGGTTTCACGATATGGGGGCACGCCTTCAACGGTTCCGCGGCAGCGCTCGGGCTTTCGTTGCATTCAAGATCTATGACCACGGCGTAAGAAGGCGCATGCTGTTTCTTCGAGCTTTTGCGATCGGCACGTCGCTCGCCGTCTGCGCC
This sequence comes from Candidatus Brockarchaeota archaeon, assembly GCA_017601265.1. Taxonomy (GTDB): domain Archaea; phylum Thermoproteota; class EX4484-205; order EX4484-205; family DTQO01; genus DTQO01. The sequence continues at coordinate 5,451 of JAFNJA010000107.1, read as the reverse complement.
CTGATACCCTACATGGCTGATTCGGAGCACCTCGCGAAGAACGGCCAAGCGGCCACGATACCGATTTACGTCGCAGCCAACGACCTTTACGTATTTTGGCGGGGGCTGATGACGCACAAGCTACTGAAGTCGGTTAGAGCGAAGGCGATCGCGTTGGGCGCGCTTTTCCTGTCGTTCTTGATGGTGCACTTCGCCCTCTACGTCCCAATGTACCCCGAATTCTACTGGAGCTAGGCATTAACGGCTCCCTGGCCTGCTTGGATGAAGTCGTTATGGCGATCGCGAATGGGTGGAAGTCTGGAGCCTAACGTTTCGCCTCACATCCTCTCGGCATCGACGTTGTAATGCAACAGAAAAGGCGGCATGATCTTGAACGCCTCAGCGTACTCGACGCCGATCTCCCCGCCATACCTTTTCCCTTGGTACCTGATATAAGACTCGTAGAAATCCCACTTCTCCAAGAACTGGGTCCCGTGCTTGCGCACGGCCTCCAACTTGGCCTGGAAGGTGTCGGTTACGTCCACGTACGCGTTCGGCCTCGGGGTCACGAAGTAGGCGACGTACTCCGGTTGGTGGGGGCGGAGGCCTCCGGCGAGCTGTTCCGGATTCACGTTGTAAAGCCCGCTGAACATCGACGCCTCGCTGGCAACCATGCCTGTGCTCCTGTGGTCCGGGTGGGCTTCGTAAGCCAGCCAAGGATCGACGGTGAAGACCGCGTCGGGCTTTTTCCTCCTGATGATCTCTATCAACCTGCCCCTTGCCTCCAGGCTGGGAAAAAGCTCCGAGTCCGGGTACCCGAGCCACACGAGCTCCTTCACACCCAAGACGCTGGCCGCCTCCTCCTGCTCCTTCCTCCTTATCTCGACTATTCGATCGGTCGTGAGGGAAGGGTCCGAGATCGACGCCCTGTCGTCCGTCATCGTGACGTAAGTAACCTCGCAACCTAGCTTGGATAACTTAGCTACGGTCCCGCCGATCCCCACGTCGGCGTCGTCAGGATGAGGCTGCACGCAGACTACTCTTCTCAGGTCCTCGGGCCTCCTCAACCCCAGCGCCTTGACGCCGCCCTTCAGGAGCGCTTCAAGCATCGGATTCCCGCCTCAACCAAGCTTGACCACGAACTATTTTTCCTTTCACTCTGGATGTGAGAGGGGAGGTTTTCAGGGACGGATTGCGGAAGCGTCGGCGATTTTCGGGGTGTCGCGGGGGGCGCGAACGCTTCAGAACCGCGGACCGCATCGGAGTGCGTTAGTGGTTTCGTTGTTACCCGTTCTCGGCCCCCTAGACGAGGCCGTACAGCTCCCTCTTGTATCGCTCGATCTTGCCCTGTTGTTCGGCCGGTATCTCCCTGGAGAATGGCACGATCTTCGCGGAATCGACCGATGAGATGAGATGCGCTATCGCTCCGGCCGTTTCGGCTATGTCCTCGACGAACACGTGCTCGAGGTCGTCGAACTTGCTGTGGTAGAAGAAGTTCGGCCTCCTGCCCCTGAACCAGACGGAGGGTACGCCCTGCATAGATGCTGGGTAATGGTCGCTGAACGGTGAAACCTCCTGGTCCACCTCGGCCGAGTACCCGGACTCCATGAGGTCGAACTTCACGTAATCCCTCAGCTCCGTCCCTCCTATTACCGAAACCTCGTTGGTCCCTATCCCAGCCCCGACGCCGTCTATGTTGACGCACAGGACCAGGTTTTCCCCCTTCAGCCTGTTCTTCGAGTAGTAGCTTGTCGCGCCGACCGAGAGCTGCTCCTCGCCCCCGAACGAGATGAACCTAATAGTCTTAGCCGGCCTCCTCTCAGCGAACCGCTTCGCGAGCTCGAGCAGTATGGCAACTCCCGAGGCGTTGTCGCATGCCCCAACGCTTCCCGGGACCGTGTCGTGGTGGGCGGAGACGACGATAACGTCGCCCTCGTCCTTGGAGCCCTTTATCTCGCCTATGATGTTGCAGGACCTCGTGTCCTTCGTGGCGGAATCGACGAGCATCTCAACCTCGACGCCCTCCCTCCTGAGCTTCAGCCCGTCCTGGAAGGAGACGCTGACCATCGGCATCGTCCCGTGCTTGAACCAGTAGGGAGGTATCCCCTCGGCCCTCGGCCAGGAGGTCGGGACCCTGTCCTCGACCATCACGAGCCCCTTCAAGCCCGAAGATACGAGCCTCCTGAGCTTGTCCGAGCCCTCCTCCGGGGAGTGCGAGCCGCCCACGCTGCCGGCCATGACGCCCACCTTCCCCTTCACCTCCCTCTTCGCGACCTCGAACGGCGAAGCGGTCTCGATGAAAACCGCCTCCCCCCTGACGGCTCCTCCAGTGGAACCGGTGTAGGATACGGGCATGCACTCGACCTCTGCCCTTTCCGGCTTCAGGATCCTAAGCGAAGCTTCTCTGCAATCCCAGATCCATATGCCGAACTCGTGCCTCGAGGCGGCAGCCCCGGCCCTCTTGAACTCGCTTTCGATGAGCTCCTCGGCTTTCGCCTCCCCCTCCGTGCCGGTGAACCTCGGCCCAACTCCCTCGCAAAGAGCCTTTAGAGCCTTGGTTATCCCGTCAGTCGAAATTCCTGCCAACCCTTTCCCAACCTCGGCACGCCTGCTCGGGAGCGCCTAATTACGTTTCTCTCGGTCCTGCGCGCACCCGAAACCGGAGCTGACGATCCTACAAGCGCATGCGGCGAGGGATGGGCCGCCATAACAACGAACTGGTGCTTGCAAGGCGGTAATCCGCAAAAGGGGGATCGAGAGGGCGGAGAAAGAGAACTTGCCTCCAAATTCAAGGAGATGGTGAAAGGGAAACTTAACGAAGGCGTGGAAAAGATTTACGCGAGACTCCTGGAAGACGTCGAACGGTAGGACGAAAGGAAGCGGTCAAAAATCCCATGCCGCCTTCGAGATTCGATTACCAACGCGGCCAAAATGAAGAAAAAAAGGGTGGGGAGGGGCCGCCTTTTCGTTTTCGGGGAGGGCGTTTTTGGCAGCCCCGCCCCACTCCATCGCGATGCGCTATCCGGGAGCTAGTCGTTCGATTCCAGCTGGTAGAGGCCCAGGTCGATAGGCAGCCTCTCCTCCATGCCGGCGTCCGGCTCAACGTTGTAAAGCTCGACCGGGAAGAGCCCGTATCCCGTCATGAGGTGGGGGCTCCTGACGCCCGTAAGGAGGAGGGTCACCTTGAGCATCCCTGAAAGCGCCGGATCGACCCTGGCGCCCCAGAAGACGTAGGCGTTCTCGTCTATCATCTCGCTGACTATCTCCGCGCTCCTGGTCACCTCGCTGAGCGTCATGCTGTTGTCGCCCGAGACGTGCACCAGGGCCCCGTTAGCGCCCTCGTAGCTGACGTCAAGCAGAGGGTTGTTCAAAGCCCTGATGACCGCCTCCTCGCTTCTGTTCGGCGCGTTGCTCTGCCCAATGCCCACGAAGGTCACGCCCCCGCGGATCATCATCGCCCTTATGTCGGCGAAGTCCAGGTTGATCAGGCTGGGCCTGCTTATCGTGTCCGTTATTCCGCTTATCATGTTCGCCAAGGTGGTGTCCGCCACCTTGAATGCCTCGTCGAAAGCCAGGTTGGGCACGAGCCCCATAAGGCGGTCGTTCTCGACTATTACTACGGTGTTGCTGCTCCTCCTCATCTTGTTGAGCCCGTCAAGCGCGGTGCTGAGCCTCCCCTTCTCGTGCTTGAAGGGCATCGTGACTACGCCTACGACGAGGGCGCCCTTCTTCTGGGCAAGGTCGGCTATGACGGGCGCCGCGGCAGTGCCCGTCCCGCCTCCCATTCCTGCGCTCACGAAGCAGATGTCGCAGCCCTCAAGCAGGGGTTCTATCAGGCCTATGCTCTCCTCTATCGCGGCCTTGCCTATCGCGGGATTGCCTCCGGCCCCCAACCCGCGGGTGGTCTTCTCTCCTATCAGTATGCTCCTGTGGCTCTTGACCGTGTCCAGGTGCGCCCTGTCGGTGTTGACGGCGATGCACTCGACCCCCATGCAGCCGGTGTCCATCATCCTGTCCACCGTGTTGCAGCCGCAACCTCCGGCCCCGATGAGGAGTATCTTCGCGTAGCCAGGCGGCCTCAGTCCCTTAAGCTGCCCGTCGTGCCAGGTGTAGCGGAGAACGTTTTCGAGCGGCCCGCTTGGCGAGCCGTAAGAGCTGTTTGGGTTCAAGCCATTCCGCCTCCTTTCTGGCTTCTAGAGCCTCTCAGAGGAAAGCTGCGAGGTCAGCGAGCGGAGCGGGGAGTCCTCGTCGATGGCAGGAATGTCTCCGAGCAAGCTGTTGAGCCTCTTGGTCGCCTTCAGGTCCCTCGCCAGCAGGTCGCGAACCGCTATGCGCACCGCCTCGGCAACGCTGGAGTAAAGCCCCTCGTCCTTCAGCTTCTCGAGCTCCGCAAGCTGCTGCTCGCTGAAATGCACGTTGTACGCCTTCAAACCCAAGCCTTTTCACCTCCTTGCCCCGCTTGTTAGGATCCTGCTATCCAGAGCCGCGCCTTTTTCAGAGAAATCGCCCGGCAGGTACTTCACGTGAGCGACGTCGAAGCTGTTAGTGACGGCGGATTCTTCCATCCGAAGCTTGACTTCGCGCTCGATCTCGCCCTCGCCCCAGTAGCTGAACTCCGAGCCGTCGCGCTGCACCAGGACCACGACAACCACAGGCTTCTGGCTCGACATCTAAGGACCCTCCTTCTCCCTGTCTACCGCAACGGCTTTTCCGGCAGCTAGAGGTTCCGGACTCCTTGAGGTTCCCACAGCGATAGTGTCCCCCTGAACTTCGGCTTCTGCTTCGGCTGCGGTCGTGGTTGTGGTTTGAGTTTGCGCCTTCTTGCCCCTCTTCGGTCCCCTGTGAACCTTCGCCCTGTCTCCCAAGCCGTAGGTGTTCTTCTCGCTCCCGCCGTGCGCCAGGATGAGGTTCTGGATCGTCTCCTCACGGCCGAAGTACTCCCTTAGTAGCAGGTCCCTGACCGCTGCCCTTATGACGTCGGCGACGCTGCCGTAGAGTTTGGCGTTAACGAGGTCGTTCATCGCCTTGATGTGCTGCTCGGTGAACCTGATGTTCAGGCTCTTCATGGCAGAGCCTCCTCTGGAGAGTTGCAGTGGAAACTAGGTCTCCAGTGGAAACGCGGCCCAACGCATGGGCAACCACGATTCCCGTACGTCAATACCCCGCCAACGTATTCAGCCAGCATGTCCAAGTCATGCTCCAGTGATAGCGGAGTACTAGCGGAGTCTAACCAAAATAATACTTAGCCATGCAAAATGGCCGATTTTGGAGAGCCCCGGCTATTTGATGCCCGTAAAGGGCTGGTGGCGCGTAGACAATTCTGTAAAAAATCCACGGTATGACCTCGGCACTATCCACGTTTCAGGTCGGCACATTTCAGTGTCTTTCAAAGTTCAATCTTTTGTATTTCTTCTGTTATAAGACATTTCGACTAAAGTTGAATCATCTTCGTTTTCAGTTGTAACCGTTTTG
>JAFNJA010000106.1 GCA_017601265.1 Candidatus Brockarchaeota archaeon | reverse complement strand
TCCCAAACTTCGAGGGCGCGGAGACGGCTGCTAGAACTTTGAGCCGCCTCCGGGAGTTCCAAAGCGCTGAGGTCGTGAAGGTCAATCCGGACTCCCCGCAGAAGCACGTTAGGGAGGCCGCCCTCCGGCAAGGGAGGAGGCTGATCGTGCCTACGCCCAGGCTGGCGAAGGGGTTCCTGCTCCTCGAACCAAACATGATTCCAAGAAACTCGATCGGGAAAGCGTCGACGATAAGGGGGGCGTTCACGTACGGCAGGAAAATCGCCTTGGAAGAGCTCCCCGAAGTCGACCTCGTCGTCGCGGGCTCCGTGGCGGTCACGCCCGAGGGGGCGAGAGTTGGGAAGGGCGGAGGTTACAGCGAGATGGAATACGGCATCCTGCGGGAGTTGAAGCTGGCAGGCGAAGGAACGCCCATAGCGACGACGGTCCACGACGTTCAAGTGGTGGACGAGATCCCGGTCGAAGAGCACGATTTCTTGGTGGACCTGGTAGTAACGCCGACGAGGACGATCAGGACGAACAGGACGCGCAGCCAGCCCAAGGGGATAATCTGGGAAGAGATCACCCCGAGGATGCTGGAGGAGATGCCCGTCCTGAAAGAGTTGAAAAAGCGCAGGAACCCGTGAAAGCGGTCCGGGAGGAAAGGGGATTCTCGCGGAACCGACGGTTGCAAAAAACGCGGCGATCCGCGATACCATAATAAACTCTTAAGTAACTCAAGACTCAGTTTTCCATCGAAGCCGTCCATGCCATTCGGGAAGAAGATGAACCTGGCGCTCGCTTCAACATTGATCTTGACCGGAATCCTGTCCCACGCCTTTTACGACTGTTCGCGCAACCTCGAGGCCGCGCGCCAAAGCATCTTGCAGTACGAATACAGCTTGGCGTCGTTGAGAAACGTTATATTGCAAGAGGCGTACGACGCGTGCGGAGGGATACCAAAGCTGAGGGGAAACGCGACCGGATTCTTCCACGTGGAGAAAATAAACGGCGTGTGGTGGTTCGTAGACCCCGAAGGAAACTCCTTCTTGTCGAAGGGGGTGAACCACGTAAGCTACCAGGGCGACTACGCGCCGGCGCTTGGATACAGCCCGTACAACAGGGCCGTCTCGAAGATTTACGGAAACGCGGAATCGTGGGCAAAACATACGGTGAAGAGGCTCCGCGACTACGGCTTCAACACGATCGGCGCCTGGTCGAGCGAGGAAGTTTTCGCGAAGGGGATGCCGTACACGGTCATATTGGACATCGCCTCAACCGCCGGCTCGGAGTGGCTAAGCGGAGAGGTGACCGACTACTTCTCCAGTACCTTCGAGGAGGCCGCGGAGAAGGTGGCCGAGAGGATGTGCGCGCCCAGGAAGGACGACCCGTACCTCCTGGGGTACTTCACGGACAACGAGCTGAGGTGGTGCCCGGACTGGAGGTCGCCGAACCACCTCTTCGACGACTACCTCCGCCTGGGTCAGGCCGCTCCCGGCAAGAGGGCTTTGGTAGAATTCTTGGAGGGGAAGTACGCCGGGATAGGCGAGCTGAACGCCCAATGGGGGACGGCTTTCGAGTCCTTCGAGGAAATCCTGGACGTGAACCAGCTCCAGCGAGGGAAACCGCCCGACTCCGACAGGCTGGGATTCCTGGAGGTCGTCGCCAGGAGGTACTTCAAGGTCTGCCACGACGCGATAAGGAAGTTCGACCCGAACCACCTGATCTTGGGGTGCAGGTTCGCCTTCGAACCCCCCGAGGAGGCGCTCAAAGGTTGCTTGGGCTTCGCGGACGTGGTCTCGATAAACAACTACGGCGAAGAGCCCCCAATCGAGGCCCTCAGGAGGATCCATTCCTTGACGGGCCTGCCCGTGATGCTGACGGAGTTCTCGTTCAAAGCCATGGACTCCGGCCTTCCGAACACCAAGGGAGCCGGAACGCCCTTGGCCACGCAGAAGGACAGGGCCGAGAGTTACGAAAAATACGTCAGGAAGCTCGTCTCGGAACCCTACGTGGTCGGTTACCACTGGTTCGAGTACGCGGACGAGCCCGCCGAGGGGAGGTTCGACGGGGAGAACAGCAACTACGGGCTGGTGAAAATAAGCGACGAGCCTTGGACCGTCCTGGTCACGGGCGCCACTTCGACCAACTTCCAGGCTGAACTCGTCCACATCGAAAGCGGCGGAAGCGCCACCGTCTTTTACGTCTCCCCGGACGGGGACGACCGCTGGTCGGGCCGCTTGCCAAGCCCAAAGCCGAGCGGGACCGACGGCCCCTTCTTGACCATAGGGCGCGCAAGGGACGCGGTGCGCGAGCTCAAAGCGAAACGGGGCCTGAAGGGGCCCGTCTACGTGTTCGTGCGAGGGGGCCGTTACTTCCTGAAAGAACCGCTGGTTTTCACTCCCGAAGATTCCGGTACAGATTCCTGCCCCATAACTTACGCGGCCTACCCGGGGGAGGCGCCCGCGATAAGCGGAGGCAGGCTCTTAACCGGATGGAGGCTGGAGGAGGTCAAAGGGAAGGAAGCTTGGACCGTTGAGATCGAAGAGGTCAAGGCCCGAGGGTGGTTCTTCCGCGAGCTCTGGATCGATGGCCAGCGCAGGCCCAGGGCGCGCCAACCGAACGAAGGTTACCTGCGCGTCGCCGGGCTTCCGGGCGTTTCCGACCAGGCGGATTGGCTGGAGGGGCAGGACTCCTTCGTCTTCGACGAAGGCGACCTGAAAGCTTGGAAGGGAGCCGCTGACGCGGAAATAGTCGTAATGAACCGGTGGGTCGAATCGCGCTTGCCGGTCGCGAGCGTCGACGAAAAGAGCCGCGCGGTCGCTTTCGGCAAGAGATCGGTGTTTCGGCTCGACGTCGGGGACCTTTACTACGCGGAGCATGCCTTCGAGCTGCTCGACGAGCCGGGAGAGTGGTACCTCGACAGGGCTTCGGGGAAGCTCTACTACTTGCCGATGCCAGGCGAAGACTTGGGAGGAGCGGAAGTGGTAGCTCCGGTCCTTCCGCAGCTGCTGAGGCTAGAGGGCGAACCAGAAAGCGGGAATTTCGTCGAGCACCTGGAATTCAGGGGTTTGGCGTTCGAGCACGCGGAGTGGTCCCTGCCGCCCGAGGCCTCAGGCTTCCGCCAGGCAGCGATCGGCGTCCCGGCCTCGATCCACTGCGAAGGGGCCCGCCACTGCTCCTTCGAGGGCTGCACGGTTTCGCATGTCGGAACTTACGCCATCGAGCTTTCGCGCGGCTGCCACGGAAACTCGATCTCCCGTTGCGCGCTCTTCGACTTGGGCGCGGGCGGGATAAAGATCGGAGAGCAGACCGCGCGGGACGGAGAGCCGGAGCAGGCTGAAGGCAACTCGGTATCGGATTGCCGCATCCACGACGGGGGCTTGGTGTTCCACAGCGCCGTCGGAATATGGATCGGCCAAAGCTTCGGGAATACGATCTCGCACAACGAGATCCACGACTTCTACTACACCGGCATCTCCGTCGGCTGGACCTGGGGATACGGCCCTTCCTTGGCGAAGGACAACGTGGTCGAATTCAACCACGTTCACCACATCGGCGCGCGCTCGGACGGGGACGGCCCCATCCTGAGCGACATGGGTGGGATCTACGCGCTTGGCGCCAGGCCCGGAACGGTAATACGATCCAACGTCTTCCACGACGTCGCGGGGTACCGCTACGGCGGTTGGGGCATATACTTGGACGAGGGGAGCACTGGCGTGCTCGTCGAGGGTAACTTGGTTTACGGGACCACGCACGGGGGCTTCCACCAGCACTACGGCCGCGAGAACCTCGTGCGCAACAACATCTTCGCCTTCGGGCGCGACGCGCAGATCCAGAGGTCCCGTTCAGAGGCGCACCTGAGCTTCAGGTTCGAGAGGAACATCGTCTATTGGAGCGAGGGGGAATTGCTCGCCGGAAACTTCGACAACCTCAACTTCGAATTCGACCGCAACCTGTACTGGCGGGTTGGGGGCGGGGAGGTTAGGTTCGGCAAGCTCTCCTGGGAGGAGTGGAGGGCGAAGGGCTTGGACTCGGGCTCCTTGATCGCGGACCCGATGTTCGCGGACGCGAGAGCTGGGGATTTCACCCTCGGCCCTTCGTCGCCCGCTTTCGCCCTCGGTTTCGAGCCGATCGATTTTGAGAAGGTCGGACCTCGGCCTCCCAAAGCGTAACCCAACCGGCACGACCCCCAATTCGATGCAAAGGGATTCGCGTTGGCAAGGACGAGCCCTTGCGTATGCCCGCGCCAAGCCCGCTTCGCCTGGCAGTAGACTTCCCAACGACTTGCGCTGATCGCGAAAGCTGCAGGTGTACGTCACGGGATAGGGATTTCCGCCCCAACGCGGGCGGCCTTCGATTAAAGTTCGCGAAGAAAAGCCCAACGAATTCATCTCGCAAAAATGGGATGGAAATTGGGAACGGCTGCGCCAAGTAAAACCTAAATGATTCGCGACGGGCCGCAAATTCGATGGAAGGTTGCCCGCTCTGGCGCAGGTAGAGAGGCTCTCGACGGGAGTTCCGGAGATCGACAAGATGATCGGAGGCGGAATACCCAGGGGCTTCTTCGTGGCCGTGACGGGGGAGCCCGGAACGGGAAAGACCGTCCTTTGCATCCACTTCATGGCCGAGGGGATGCGGGTCCGGGACCTCTGCATATACGTCACGACCGAGGAGAGCAGGCAGAGCGTGCTGAGGCAGGCTTCCCAGTTCGGCATAGACTTCGGAAAGGGGATCGAGGATGGAAAGATGATCGTGATAGACAGCCTGATGGGGATCGACGAGCAGTGGTCCTTGAAGAGCCTGGACATGGAGGAATTGGTCAACAAGATAATCGAGGCGAAGAAGGCCCTGGGGTACGGGAGGGCAAGGGTCTGCATAGACTCCCTTTCGGCCTTCTGGCTCGACAGGCCGGCCATGGCGAGGCGCTACTCCTACTTCGTCAAGAAGGTCCTGGCGAAGTGGGACTTCACCGTCTTCATTACTTCCCAGTACGCGATCACGACCTCCGACGCGTTCGGGTTCGGCGTCGAGCACATAGCCGACGGGATCATAAGGTTCCGGAGGGCCGTCAGGAACGGCGTGCTTAGAAGGTACCTGCTCGTGGAGAAGATGAGGCAGACTCCCCACAGCCTTAACTTACACGAGATAAGCATACGCGACGGGAAGGGAATAGTTGTATTAGGGCCGGTGCAGGAGAGGAAAGAGGACGTCGGATTGCCAAGGCAGGTTGCTGAGAGGATAATCGAAGCGCAGGAGAAAAAGGAAGCCGAGCTTCCTTGAGCCCTAACGAAGTCGCGAGGCACTACTCGGACCCGAGGGTTCGGGAGGAGATCGCCAGGTTCGCGGCAGGTAGGTGGGTGGGCCTTCACTGCTCCGAGAAGGACGGGAGGGGGAGGAGCCTGCTCGTGCGCTACTCCAAGGGGGGCGGGGCGCCGCTCAAAATAAGAAACGAGCAGGACGTCGCAAAACTCCTGCTCTTGTTCGCGACGGCGAACGTATACCGAAGGCTCGCATCGGTCGAAGACATAGCAGACGTGTCCAACGTTTCTGCTTGCACGCCGACTTGGGACATCGACAACGCGCCTGAAGGTTGGGAAGCGACGATCATGGCTGCCAGGGAGATCGTCTCCTTCCTAGAGTCCCAGGGGATAACGAAGTCCGCTTTCGTGAAGTGGTCCGGGAGGGGCGCCCACGTCCACGTCCACCAGGACGCGATCTCGAGGGAGGCGTTGAGGGGAAGCAGCCCACTCGATGTCGCTTACGCTGTGGTGGAGTACGTCAACCGAAAACTGCGCCAAAAGTTCGAGGAACTGCTCGCCCAATCGAAGGCTGTGGACCTGCGCGTCGAGAACGAAATGGATCCGCAGAGGATGTTCTCCTGCCCCCTTTCCCTGCACAGGGAGGTGAACTCGGTCTGCGTGTGCATCAAGCCGAACGAGCTCGACGACTTTTCCCCGGAGTGGTCTTCGATAGATGGGTACAAGCACGACTTCGGCTGGATCGAGCACGCAGTTGGGGAGGCGGACGGCCTTGCCATCAAGGCTATCGAGACGGTTGGGGGTTGCCCCTCGACGATGAAGTTCAGGCGGAGGAAGCACCCTCCGCTCGACGAACAGATCATGGGTTGGATCGAGAGGATCGGGGACGAAAACAGGTGAACGCCCCGGTTCGGTTGCCGCGCAAACGCGGGGAAGCGGGCCAGCTTTGCGAGCGGACGCAGGCGAAGAAAGGATGGTTGGCGAGGCCAAAGGCGACCCCCGCCTGAGGCTTTAAATCGCAATAGCCAAGCGCTTGCCGGGTGATTGTAAGGGTGTGGCAGGGGCTTTACCCGCCGCAATCCGTATTCGGCAGGAGAAGGTTCAGGCGCGTGCTCCTCGACCCGCCGAACTTCGAACCGGGCTCCTGGTGCGGGGCGGGAAAGCTTTGGATCGATCGCGGTGAAGGAGAGTACTTGCTCACGAGCCGGCCCAGGGAAGGCGGGACGAGGAGGGGGTACGCGGCCGAGATCTATACCTCGCGGAACGGAGAAGACTTCAACCTCGCGTCCTCCATAACCAAGGAAGAGCTCGGCGGGATCTGCGGAAAGAAGGTAAACAGCATAGAGGGCCAGCAGCTCCTGAGGGACCCGCTCACCGGGTCGTACTTCCTCTACCTCTCGGTTGACACCGCCGAGGAGAACGTGGCCGGAGCGGCCGACAGGGTTTGCGAGAGCAGGTGGGAGACCTACCTCGTTTCCTCCGACGATCCCAAAGGCCCTTGGAAGGGCGAGGATTTCGCGCTAACGGGAGATGCCGACTACGACAGCGGCGAAGCTCGAGACTCGACCATAGACGTAATAGACGGCCGGTACTACGCACTTTACAAAGCCAGGAGGGCGGGGACGGAGAAGGTCCACGTGGCCCTCGCCCTCAGCTCGGACGGGAAGAGGTGGAGCAAGCTGGGGGAGCTCAAGGTCGACGGTAAACCGCAGCCCGATTTCTTCCTTCTGAGCGGATCGATATTCGCGGGCTGCGCGGGTCCGGTCTTCGTCGGGACAAAAACGACGGACGTCGTCAAGGGCGCGGCGCTAACGAAGCGCTTCGCAGCCTACTTGGTAGATTTTCGACGATCTAACTTGGAGACCGTATTCGAAGCCCCGTGGATTCCGGGATCGCCGTACGAACACGGAGAATACCCGATACACACGTACGCGAGCGTCGCCCACGATCCGATGAGGGACAGGTGGCTCATGGCGGTAGAGGCCGTGGACCCGACCTTCAGCAAAGAACCCGGCCTGAACTTGGAGGTCGACAGGCTGCTCCTCTACGTGACGGACCCGTCCTAGCTCTTGCGATCGCCGCGCGGCAGGCAAACACAAAAAACCTCCCGTCCGCGCCGTCTTGGGTTTCGATGCCAAGGCGAAGTTCCTCTCGG
>JAFNJA010000105.1 GCA_017601265.1 Candidatus Brockarchaeota archaeon | reverse complement strand
TGACGTGCCTCTACACGTCCTATAACACCAAGTTAATTTTTAAGAGCTGGACCGGGAGTTCCTGGGTTCCCAATACCGTAGACACGGGGAGCAATACGGTCGACCATAACCCCCCTTATTTTTCAGCCGTCGCCGAGGGAGACTATGTCCATGCCGTCTTCCTTTCCAGTTCCAGTATCAAGTACGTGAAACACACTTATGATCCATATTTCCCTTCGCTGAGCAGCGCAACGACCGTCCAGAGCAGCGTCACTTCCACCTCCGCTCCGATCCTGAGCATCCACACGGCGAACAATTATCTTTACTGCTTCTGGGCCGGCTCCCCCACGGCCGACCACGTATACTACAAGAAGTGCGTCGGCGGAACCTGGGACTCGAGCCCTACGGACTGGATAAATGAGGCGACCGACCACCTGACTGCCAATGACATGCTCACGTGCTTCTACAGCAGCTACTCTTACAAGATCGGCCTGGTCTACATGACGAAGACGAGCTCTCCCTACAACGTCAGGTTCGAATTCCTGACCATGCCGGTCGTCCCGGAATACCCGTACGGATTGCTGGTCATCTTGGCCATCTGCGTCCCCATATACTTGGTGGCAAGGTACGGTTGGATCGATAGGTTCGCGAGATCGGCCCGTCCGAGTCGGGAATTGGCCCAGTAGCTTTCCGACTTTCCAACTTGTTGACGTAAATCCCTCCTTTTTTAACAAATCGCATCAAGGCTGTCGCTGCACTGGACACGTGCGCCTCTGCCCCGATGCGCAGGAAGAAACCTCCTCATCGCTTATCGCCAAGCCCGCGGCCAGGGCGGGCGTCGGGCCGAGAGGAACTGGTCGCAAGATTCACTTGGACGCGTGGACAAAAGTTCCGACGAAGGCTGCGGACCCAATGATCTCATCCCCGAGGCTTGCCGAGCGGGCGCTTGCCAGGCGTCAAAAAACGTTGAGGTGGGCGGTATAACGTTCCAGCCAAGCCATTCTCTGGCTTGCCCACTCTCGCCCGTTCTCTCGATTATTAGACGCCTATAACCCATAAATGGAGCCTGCTCAAGGGCATGATGGCTGAGGTGCCGAAGTTAAGGCGCGTCCATAACGCCGGAGCGGCGTGGCTCCCGTTTCTCTTGCTCCTCCTCCAGCCGTGCTGCCCTGCCCGGCACCAAGCTTTCGCCTCCGGCGTTTGGGAGGGCGAGCTTTCCGTCCTGATGGGAGAGGGCCGTTCCCCAATCTACTTCTTGAACTTAGAAGGGGCTCTCGTCGAGTTGGCTGCTCAAGCGCCCATAGATACCTCCCTTTACGGCCGGCGCGTCAGGGTAACGGGCACGTATGGCGGGGCCAACGCCCTGGTCGCGGCCTCGGTTGAACCTGTTCCCGGAGCGCCGCAGCCCCAAAACCCGACGACCGGGGAGCAGAGGAGCCTCGTGATAGCGTTGAAGTTCTCCGATACGGTGACAACGGCCCACGACCCAGGCTACTTCCAAGATTTGGTATTCGGCGAGATGGACAGGTATTTCCGGGAGGCTTCGTACAACAAGACCTTTTTCAGAGGCACCGTATCCGGTTGGTACGTCCTTCCAAAGGAGTACTCGCACTACGTGAACGCGACCAGCGGGGGCTTTTTCAGGGAACGCCTGGACGAACTCGTCGACGACGCTGTAGCTGCAGCGGACAGCGACGTTTACTACCCGGAATGCTTGCGGCTCTACCTCGTATTCAACCGCGAGATCAATGCCATTGGCAGCTTCGGCCTCTGGACCGTTAACACGGAGGACGGCAAGGTGAAGGTTTCGATCAGCTGGATCTCGGAGAACGACCCGCTCGGGATATGGGTCCACGAGACGGGCCACAACCTCGGGTTGCCCGACCTCTACGACTCCGAAGGGAAGGAGGAGTTCGTCGGCAGGTGGGACGCCATGGCCGAGGGGGCTTGGAACCACTTTGGGCTAAGCCCCGCCCACTTCAGCTCTTACTGCAAGTTGAGGCTCGGTTGGATCCCCCAAGATCGGAAGCTCGAACTCCCCATGGGGCAGGACGGCCCGGTTACGTTGAACGCACTGGAATCGGGCACGCAGGGATGCCAAGTGGTGAGGGTCTCCATCGGAGGAAGCAAGTACTACCTCGTCGAGGTTAGGAAGAGGGAGGGTTACGACCTCCACCTCCCGGACAGCGGCGTCCTCGTCATCTACGTCGACGAGTCCACCAAACCGGAAAAAGGAGGGGTTAGGGTCGTGGACTCCACGCCTTCAACGCCCTCCCTCGACGACGCGACCTTCGACGCGCGGGCAGGCAAGTCCAGGAACTGGCTGAACACGACGCTCAAGCTCACGATGATCGTCTCAGGCACTTTCGATGGCTGGTACGAATTGCGCTTTTCGTACGGGGAGCAAGTAATCGTAGATCTGGCGCACGTTAGTCGCTCGAGGGCCGA
Organism: Candidatus Brockarchaeota archaeon; assembly: GCA_017601265.1. Lineage (GTDB taxonomy): Archaea > Thermoproteota > EX4484-205 > EX4484-205 > DTQO01 > DTQO01. The sequence continues at coordinate 5,080 of JAFNJA010000105.1, read as the reverse complement.
AGTTGGAAGCGAGCAAACCATAGGATTCCGGGCTCTCTGGGAGAAGAGCGGGCTTCCGGCCGACGTAATCCTAGACGTTTCCGGGTCGCGCCTCCGCACGAACGCGACCGGCTGGGCGACAGGCTTTGTAACCTCCGAGGAGGTTGGGCTCGTCTCCTACAACGTATCCTCGGTGGAGACCCCTTCAGGAGTGAGCGTGGCTTTTGACCAGCGCGCCCGACCGGAAATCGTCTGGGACCGCTTGGTAGTTGAATGGGGGGCGCCTAAGACAAGGGTCGACGTTGGAAGCGAAGCGAAGATCTTCGGCACGGTCTATTACGAGTATGACGGCGAACCCGCGAGCGGCACGGTTTCCATAAACTGGGCGAACGTCAGCGTCATTTCAGGTTCCTTCACCTACGATGCCCCGCCCGTATCGCGCGTGACAAGAAGGATCTACGCTTTGACCTCCGCGTGGGGAAGCGAGCATTCCATCTCGAGTTTTGAGGCATCGCCCCCAACCCTTGAGGTCGTCTATGACCGCGCGAGGGTGATTTTCTCGACCTCAACCCCAAGAATCGAGGTTGGGAGTAACGCGACCGTAACGTATGTGGCTTATTACGAGCATGACGGCAGCCCCTTCGTCGGCAGAATCGTCCTCAATGACGAAGAATTCGCCCATGAAACGGTAGGAATGTTCGTCTACACGGCAGCAGGGATCGAGGACGAAAAGTACGGGCTGACCAACTTCACGGCAAACGAAGCCTTCGTCTCTTTCGATCGCATCGTTTTGGAAAGTACCATCGACTCGTTCGTGCCGGGCAAGGTTCGCGTAACCGTCAGGCTGATTTACGAGTCCGACTCCCAGCCGGTTGACGGGGCGAGCGTGACTGTTGACGGGGTCCCGGCGAGGGAGGTTGGAACCGGTATCTTCGAAGCTGAATTGGGAACTTGGGGCCCGCTATTCTCGTGCGCGATCGCGGTGAGCAAGCAGAACTTCTCCGAAAAAAGCTTCACGCTGTCCGGCTACGCGGCAGGCAACGTCGCGATCGAGGCGTCTTCTTTAGCCTTGCTGGCGGCTGCTTTCATCCTGGCGGCTAGGAGGCTTAAGAAGCGCGAATATTGAAAGGCTTTGCGAGGATGAGCCGAGGAAGAGGTTGGTTCTCGCCTTCAAATCCAAACCAATGTTGGCCGCGTCGCCTCTTTTAGGCGGGGTGGGAAAACCTGTCAGGGTCCTCGAGTTCCAACGATTTGAGAAAGCCTCCCCTAGGCGTCGGTTTCGGCGATCTTGGGCAATGGGACGCCGCACCGCCTTGAAAAGGCAAAAATTCCGAAACAAGTAATTCAGGAACGGGGTCGCGACCTCAGCTTTGACAAAAAATCCCCCATGCCCGAAAAGCCGAGAAGGTTCAGGTTTCCTACGTGCACCCTTTCGAGATGTTTTTTGGCAGCCAAGTAGCAGCTCGCGACCTGCCCGAAGGGGGTGTTGGGAAGGTCCTGCATCGCGAAGTCCGGGTGGAAAACCAGAAGGCTGTACGGCATATTTCGGTCCAACCTGGAGATGAATTCCGCTATCCTTCCAACCTCATTCTCGTTGACGTATCCCGGCACTAGGAGGGTCGTGGCCGTAAGCAATGGAAGTTCCGACCTTTTGCGGTATAGGCCTCTTGCCAGCATCTCGAAGTTCTCGAAAGCCCTCCTGTTCGACACCCCGCTCAGCGCGAAGCTCATCGCTTCGCTGAAGCACTTCAGGTCGAACTTTATGTTGCCCCCGCTCAGCAGGGCCAGCTCCGCGGCCTCCTCCACGAGGCGGGGGTTGCCGCAGCCGTTCCATTCGAAGCAGATCCTCATCACCCTGTCGGGGAAATTCTCGACCATTGCCTTGGAAGCGGAGATGGCGAACGGCAGCTGGGGTTCGGGCGAACCTCCGAAATAACACACGCAGGTTACGTCCCTGTTCCTAGCAACCCTTTCGACAAGGTGCTCGATAGTTTTGGGATTTTCCAGCCTAAGGTTCTTGTGCGACTCGTTTTGGCAGTACAAGCAATCGAAGTTGCAGCCGTAGAAAAAGACCGCGAGGTTCTGGTACCCGTGCTCCGGGCCTGGCCTGCGCGCGAAGCGGGGATAACCCGCGCCCGTCCCGGCTGGGCAGAACCACGAGGAGCAGCAGTTCGTCACGTGCGGGTCCAGGTAGTCGTGGAACAGGCCGCTCCCTTCTGGCGCGAGCGTCCTTAACACCCCTCCCTCGTTTTTCCTCAGGCCGCAGTAGCCTTTCTCGCCGGGCGCCATGATGCACTCGTTGGAGCAGAGCCCGCACGCCAATCCGCCCTCGCTCTTCGGGGGCTTAGGGGGCAGGCCGAGCCCCTTCCTCAGCGAGCCGTGCGCAAGGCGAACTATTTGGAGGGCTTCATCCCTCTCCCTTACGCACCTCCCGCAGAGACCCAGATTGCGCGCTATCAGCGGCGAACTGCTGCCGCACAGGGAGCAGCGCTTATCCGCAATGGCCGCGATGCCCCTCCCTTCAAATTTAGGCATGCAATTCGTCAGAAGGCAAGCTTGGATAAGCGTATCGTCAGAAGCGGCCTTTAGGATGAAGATCTTGACTATTACCCAAGAAAGCCCGAGTATCTTGGAAGCTATATGCGTGAGCTACCAAAAAGTGGATTCAGCGTTTATTGAGATTAAATGATATGATAAGGTAGGGCATGACTGAGCTGGATCTCCAGTAATACGGGCGCCGATGATGATCACCATATGAAGGATATGGCCATCTTGATGGGGAAGAAGGGTGCGGGTTGCCTGGCCATCCTGGTCCTCGTAGTCACATTTATGCCTCCAAAGGCCTTGGCCACCGATCCCTCGCTGGACGACATCACGGGGACGGATTCGTCGGACTGGTCTGGACCCAGCCCGAGCACGGCTACAACGACGACCGATAGCCTGGCCATATCGGATCCTTTCCAACGCAAAAACTTCTACGCTAACGGGCTTTTCTGGGTATTCTACGATGTCCGATGGGATACCGTCTATTACAGAACGAGCAAGGACGGGATATCTTGGAGTTCCGCAACGAGCCTAGGATGGCCCACCGGCACTTGGTATGGCGGAATGTTCTCCATAGTCTTCGACGGGACTTACTTTCACTACGCATACGCCTTCGACGTGTCTTCTGGCAATGCCTTGAAATACAGGCGGGGGACCCCCAACAGCGATGGCACCATAACGTGGAGCGCTGCCGAACAGACTGCCGTTGCCGGTTCTTCCGGCATCACGATTTCCCAGCCCTGCATCACCCTAGATAGCGACGGCTATCCTTGGATAGGATACAGAAGGTACGATGGAACAAATAAGTATCCTTATGTAACCAAGTCTTCGACTAAAGACGGAACTTGGACGACCGCATCCGGCTTCCCTGTTCGAGTTTCAACTTTTACAGCCGCTGGCACAATTTCTGTGCCGATACCCCTGACCGGGGGCAAGATGCTATGCCTTTACACCTCGAACGGCTTCCAAGTGAAGGGTAAAAGCTGCGACGGGAGCGGCAATCTGGGTTCTGAGGTGCACACGACCGATTACATCCAAAGCGCCCAAATGTCGGCCGTTGGCCAGGGAGATTACGTTCACCTCGTTTGGTCCGACAACTATTATATCCGTTATACCAAGTACGATTACTCCTCAAACGCCTTCGGAACCAACTCGACCGTTGTATCATCCGTCCAATCGGCTATCTCGAATTGGGCACCGGTTTTGAGCATCGACGCGGCAAGCAATAACCTCTATTGTTTCTATTCGGGTTATCCTACGGCGAACCACATCTATTACAAAATAAAATTCTCCTCAAATGGCTCGTGGTCATCCGCCACCGACTGGATAAGCGAAACTACGGACGGTTTGACCGACAACAACAGGCTAACCGGATTCTACCAAGATCATGGTAGAAAAATAGGATTGGTTTATCTTACAAAAGGATCGAGCCCTTACAACGTCCGCTTCAGTTACCTCGACGGCTCGTGCGACATCGCGGGCAAGACCGGCGTTATGGGCCTCCAGGCCGGCAACGATGCCGAATACCTCGCGTTCGCTATAAAGCTGAATTATACCACCCTCGGCTTCGGGACGTCCGGGATGCCTTTGGGCGACAAGTACGAGGTCAACTTCACGATCGGCTCAATGGACTTCTCCATGCTCTTCGTGGCCACCGCAGCGTCGCGCGGGAAGTTCGCCCTCTGTTACAAACCCGGCGGCACTTGGACCGCTGCGGAAACTATCGACAAGAGCGGGAGCGACATCGCCTCCGGGACGCGCTACGCCTCCGGGACGGGGTATACCGCGTTCAAGTTGACGGACGCGACTTCTAGCGACTACGGCTACGTGAAGCTCGAGGTGAGCAGGAGCTACCTGACAGAGCTCGGCGCGTCAGGGGACAGCGTTACGAACATCGTCGGGCGCACCTACCTCGCATCGTCCACGACCAACTTGTTGCCCGGCCCCCAGGAGGGAACGAAGATCGACAGGTGCCCTTCTGGCTCGTCGACGGCCTCCTACACGATGAAGAAGATCCCGGAATTCCCCCTTGGCGGGATCGTCCTGGTGATGCCGCTCGTGGCGATCTACCTCCGCTTTAGGAGACGCTCGGCCAAATGGAGCGCTGCTTAGCGGCATGAGCCGGGTAAAACGAGCTTGCCGAACGTTCTCTCCGTTGTCGGGGACCTTCGCGGATACCACGGCCGAATGTGAGGCCCACGCGCACTCCGTTTCAATTACCGTCCCCTGGAAGGAATTGGCCACCGGAGCCCCTCATGATCTCCCTAGCGGCCAGCCTAATTGACGCCTCGCTCCCGAGCTTTGGAGCCCAGCCTATACCCTTGAGCTTGCGAACGGAGAGCAGCATCGTCTTCACGTCGCCGGCCCACCCCCTTCCGCCATCGACCCCCCCGGTGAACCTGATGCCGCTGTTCAGGCCCATCTCCTCGATCACCATCCTGGCGATCGTTGCCACGTCGATCGAATCCTCCGAGCCAACGTTGTAAACCTCGAACGGGGATTCGAGGTGTTTCGAGATCTCCGAAAGGGCCGAGACGCAATCCGAGACGTGGAGGTA
>JAFNJA010000104.1:1517-7530 GCA_017601265.1 Candidatus Brockarchaeota archaeon | reverse complement strand
AGTGGGAACGCCTCAAGGGCGAGATCTGAGACGATCCTAATGTTCTCGAGGGTGTCGTCCCCGAGGCTCGGAAGGTGCCTGGTCGCGATGAAGAGCAGCCTCTTTGCCGTCCCGCCTCCCATGTAATCCAAGCTGCTGGCGAGGCGTTCCAGAAGGGCGCCCCCGAACCTCTCGTCGCCCAGGAACGGGGCGGCGCAGCAAACTTCCTTCAACCTCGAGGCCGCGCATATCGCCCTGGCCGCCGGATCGTTCTCGGAAATCAGCCACGCCAGTTTGTCTTCCTCGCTCGCGCCGATCGAGCTTAAAGCGTAAGCGACCTGGTCTTCGACGTACCCTTTCCGGTAAAGCAGCCTGGTTACCTCGTAATCCTTGACCGCGATGGAGACCAAGTACAGAAAGATCCTGGCACGCTCCCACGGCATCTTGGCCGACGCCCTTTCCACGAGCGCCGGCGGGATCAAGTAATGCTCCAAGCTTCCGTGCAGGACGGAGTGGCCAACCTCGTGCCTTATGGTTCCGATTCGAACCTCTTCAGGCATCGCCCCGATCCTTTCGACGCAGATCGAGATCCTGGAGGTCCCCCTCCAGGCGTCGTGCTGCGCAGCGAACGCTTCCTCAAGGCCCTTGGACTCGATCCCAAGCAGGCGCTTTTCCCCCGAAAAGAAGGCGCTCATGCGCGAAGCGCCCTCGAAGAGGTAGAGGTCCACGCAAGGGACGTCGCAAGCCCCAAGCCTTCGGTAGCACTCCTCCATCACGCCTTTGACGCATTCAACGAACTCGTCCTTCACGAAGCCGAACTTCCTCGGGACGATCTTCACCAACACTTCCGCACCGCGGGGCGAACGTATAGCCTCGTCGAGTGAAGGGTTTATGGATAATCCGCGCGGGAGAAAGGGAGCGTGCGCGCGTGCTTTGTCCGCAAACGCGCGACAGCATGGCCGCCGTTGCCCGCGTTTGGCACGAGGGGATCGGGCTTTTCCGTGCGTAACGAAAAACGCCGCGCGGCCGAGCGGTTCGCTTCGAATCTTCCGCGGCGCTTAGCCCTGCAGCGGGCTTATTCGCGCGCCAAAATCTCGCGTCTCTCCGAACCGCGGACGCGGCCTTGGGTTTTTGAGGCGAAGTTGCTTTTGCAACTCCGCGATCTCCTTTCCCGAGGGCGAGATCCCGATGAAAGTGTAGCATCGAGCCGGCTCAAGGCGCGCGGAGTAGGAAATGGGCGGTTAACGAACCCGATGCCTTTCTATTGCCTCAATAACACTTCCATAATGGGATCAGGTTCACTTTGCCGTTTCGCCTTTCCATACCTTCGTAGTCCCGAGTTATTTTCAGCAGGTTATTGCATTTTAACTCCTTGGAGCCCTCCGTTAAGGGCTTCAGCTTCACCTCCTTCGTCTCGCCGCCTTCTACGTTGCAACAAACTTGTACCAGTTGCTTGACGGTTAGCCCCCTTCTTTAACACGAAATCGATTTCCCTTCATTTGGAATACTTCCAATAGTACGTCTCCATGCGTGCGTTCTCAGAAAGGCCCCTTCTCGGCTTTATGGCTACCATATTCTCCATTAACCTGCCCATGTCCCCCGAAAATTCCAACGATATGAAGCTCAAAAATGAATTGTCGGCGAAGCAAGCCTCCCTTGGGCATCTCAACCCGTCTTTGTCTTTAAAGGAAAATATGTCCGCGCAGAAAGCGAAGAACGCTTCCTCCGCGCATCTCAGGTAGCTGAACAGGGCTCTTTTGCCTATTTGGATTCCGCCCCCTCAGGGCGTCGTAAGCTTCGTTTGCAGAAAAATACCTCGAACCAAGTGGCAGCTTTATAAACTCGGCCAAAGCGGCTCTGTTTCCCAAGTCGTACCTGTCCGCCATGTCTCTGCGTACTTATTGTTCCAAAGCGATCATCGACCAACGCCTTTTTCCTCGACTCGCCCCGTGAAAGGACGACCCCGGGGAAACTTCCAAACCGCGTGCATGCCTCAAGCAGCCCCAGCAATTCCGCAATCTGCATGAGACGAATAAAACCGAAAGACTTAAACATAAAAAATCCATGAAGGATAGCCCAGGCCCGTAGTCTAGTGTTAGGTCACTTAGACCGAACGGAGATCCAGGATATGATGCTGCCCTGCGGAGGCAGATATAGGGGTTCAAACGGTGCCAACGCGGCGTCTGAATTTCCCCTCGGGCCCGCTGCCTTTGAATTTGAAAAACAGCTTGAGTTGGCCGCATCCTGATGGCGCGAGCACGGCCGTCTTGAAGGGCGTTGACACCGCCAGCCCAGCCCGAGCGGTCTGGGTCTGGGTCAGGATGGGAGGTTGCCCAGCTCGCAGAGGGGGCAAGTCGGCAAAGGCGCGCGAAGAGAAGCTCCGAAGGGGGCGCCAGCGGCTGCAGGATGGCGGAATCCTGCTTGGCCGTTCAGAAACGGAGATATACGGCCGAATTTGGACTTTCGGCGCTCGGCATTGGTTCCACGCCGAATGATGGCGGTACGCGCGGCATGAACGCGATCGAAACCTCGGGCCTGACGAAGAGGTTCGAGAGGAAAGAGGACGGCAAGAAGAAGCCTTTCGCGGCAGTGGACAATGTCGACCTCGCCGTGGAGGAGGGCGAGCTCTTCGGCCTCCTGGGCCCGAACGGTGCCGGCAAGACCACCATAATCAAGATCCTCTGCACCCTCATATTGCCCGATTCCGGCAAGGCCTTCGTGAACGGCTACGACGTCGTGAAGGAGCCCGATAAAGTCAGGGCCAGCATCGGTTGGTTGCACGGCGAGACCGGAGGGAGGGCTTTGTATTGGAGGCTGAGCGCGAGGGACAACCTCCGTTTTTACGCGTCCCTGCAGAACATCCACCCGGACGTGGCCAAGAAAAGGATCGACGCGCTGCTCGAATTCTTCGACATGGAGGAAGACGCGGACACCCTCGTCAAGGATTTCTCGACCGGCATGAAGGTCAAGGTGATGCTTGCCAGGACCCTCCTTCCAAACCCCCCCATCCTCCTCATGGACGAGCCCACCGTCGGGTTGGACGCCGCTTCGGCGGTAGAAACCAGGAAACTTCTCAAGGCCCTCAGCACCGAGTTGGGCAGGACCATACTGTTCACGAGCCACAACATGTTCGAGGTTGAGCGCCTCTGCGAAAGGATAGCGATAATGAACTCCGGAAAGATAATCGCGGTGGACACGCCCCTCAAGCTAAGCGAAATAATGAGGGAGAAAAAGGCCGTAGAGGTAAGGATATCGGAAACCGCCGATCCCAAGACGCTTGGCCTGCTGCAAAGCATCGAAGGGGTCGGGAAGGTCATCAAGGCGGAAATAGGCGAAGACAGCAGCCTCATCCAGGTCGAGGTGCGCGACGAGCAGGAGGCGATAGCGTCTATACCCGATTTCCTCCAGGGCAAGGGGTACAACGTGATCTCGATACAGCGGGCGTTGCCGACGTTGGAGGACGTCTACATGAAGCTCACGAGGGAGCCGGCATGAGCTCCTCGCCGATAATTGAACTTTTCAAGGAGGAAACCCGGAGGTCGAAATCGACGTTCCGTCAAGTTTACGCCGTGATTTGGGCGAACCTGAAGATACTGTTGTCTTACAAGTACTGGGTCGTGACGGATTTCCTGAGCACGGCCGCTTCGATAGTGATGTACTTTTTCATGGGGCTCCAGGTCGATCCGGCGCAGCTCGCGGCGAGGGGCTACGGCGAGGATTACGCGGCCTTCGCGCTCGTGGGGATATCGACGTCGCAGTACCTCTGGATCTGCCTGAGCCGCCTCAGCCACTCGATCCAGCACGACATAAGGGGAGGCACCCTTGAGACCGTCGCGGTGACGCAGATAAAGATGGGGGCCTACTTCCTGGGGCAGACGGTGAGGGGGTACCTCATCAGCCTTTTCTTCCTCGCAGGAACCCTGTCGGTTGGACTCTTCGTCCTGAGGATCCCGCTGCAGATCAACCTATCCACCTTGACCGCGGCTTTCGTGACCTTCCTGCTCATGATACTGTCGAACCAGGCCATAGGGTTCATAACCGCTGGGATCGTAATGGTGCACAAGAGGGGCGACCCGGTCACTTTCATGCTCGCGGGGATGAACGAGTTCCTCTCGGGCGTCCTCTACCCCCTCGACCTGCTGAAGCAGTTCCCGCCCCTCTACGCGCTGGCTAGGCTGTTCCCGTACACCTACGCCCTCGACGCCCTGAGGAAGACCCTGACGGGAGGGGCTGGCATGTTTTCGCCCGACGTTTACTACGACCTGGTCGTCCTGGTCGCCTTCAGCGTTATACTGCTCCCCATCGGCCTCAAGGTGCTAAAGTGGGGGTACGACACGATAAGGAGGAACGGGACGATGGCGACGTACTAGGCGGGTGGGTTAGGTGAAGACCAAAGAACTCATCGGTTTCCTGAGGAAGGAGCGGGAGGACGCGAAGGAGGCGGGCGTCCTCGAGAAGGTAGCCGCATTCGTGGCCAGGGACTTCAAGACCTGGTGGACCTACAAGCTTTGGGTCACGATCGACGTGCTTGGAACCTTAACTTTCGTGGCCTCCTACTACTTCGTCTCGAAGATAATTTCGCCCGAGATCCTCGTCGAAGCTGGATACGGTAGCGACTACCTCACCTTCGCGGTCATAGGCGTCGCGTTCCAGCAGTACGTCTTCTCCTCGGTTTCGACGCTTTCGGAGAGCATACGTAGCGAGCAGTGGGACGGGACAATGGAGACGATTTTGTCCTCAAGGACGAGTTTCAGGGTCTTTTTGCTCGGGGAATCGGTTTTCAGGTTCATAATCGGGTCCTACTTCCTATTGGCCGCCCTGGCTCTGGGAGCTGCGATAGGGGTCAAGATAACGGCGAACCCTTGGTCGCTCCTTTCGGCAGCGCTGGTCGCGGCCCTTCTCGTGGTGAGCCACATGATCGTCGGCATCCTAGGCGCCGCCCTCATCCTCAAGGTCAAGCAGGGCGACCCGATAGTCTGGGCCTTCTCTTGGCTGACCCAGCTCTTCTCCGGCGTGCTTTACCCCCTCAACCTCCTTCCAGCGCAGCTCTCCTGGATAGGGGCGATCTTCCCGCTCACCTACAGCTTGGACGGGATAAGGCGCTGCTTGATGGCCGACGCGACTATCCTCTCGCCCATCGTTGCGGAGGACGTAGTGAAACTCGTGGTCTTCATAGCCGCTTCCCTGCCGATAGCCCTAAAGGCCTTCAGGAAGGCCTACGACTCCACAAGGAAGGACGGCTCCCTCGGCCAGTACTAGTCTCCTTACTAGGACAACCTTCTTAATGAGCCAATGAGACAAGGGGTTCATCAGGACGGTATGATTGAGCGATGCTCTTGCAGATATCAATAAAAGGGTTGCAGAAAAACAGCCTCAAGGTCTTCCGTAACTTACGAGAATATCGCTCTCCAGATGTCAGGCCTATACTCCCTATGGGATGACAGCCATGGAATATCCTTCTCAGCTATGTTGATGAGCGCCTTCAAGTTTCTTGAGACCTTCTCGTCGAATCTGGGTGTGCCAACATCATTAGGATCGACCTCGAAGAAGAGTGTTAAGAAAGCATAGCAGCAATCACTGTTCGGTTCCCCTCCCCACCAAAGGTAGACATCGGAAGCCTCAACCTTATCTTCCTCTACCAGAAGCTTGCACCAATTTTTGGCTATACTGCAGAGGTAAGCGTCGTAAAACTTTTTCATCCTCCCCCTCAGGCTCTCTTCAGCCTTTTCCCCTAGGTTGAGCCCGTTGCTCCTGAACCATTCTACGAACTCCTCTAAAGCGCTACAGAAATGCTTATCCTCTTCCTCCATGGCCTTATTAAGCTGCTCTAGCGTCTTAATCCTGCGTTCCTTCGAAGCTGCGAAGAGATAGCCCCCGTACCAATACTTGGATTGAAGCTTTCCTCCCATGAAGTATCTTTCTAAAGCCTTTTTGAACTCGTATCTATTTGCATTCGTAATCTTTTCATAGTTTGCCTGAAGTCTCTCGGCGATTTTCTCATCTTTCCCAGAGGCCTCTCCTAGAGTTTCGTAAA
>JAFNJA010000104.1:0-1507 GCA_017601265.1 Candidatus Brockarchaeota archaeon | reverse complement strand
TCCAACTCCCGGGCCAGATCCGTAGCAATCTGGGTGGTATAGCCAGTTAGATGAGATCCAGATCTTCCCGTCATCTTTCCTCTGCTGCACCTTGATCATGGTCTCAAGGCAATGTACTGGACGGCTAACGTCCGGCCTTATCCTCTTCCCCAAACCATCGGATATGAAATCCTCATCTGCCAACTCTTCTTTATAGTCTATGATCCTGTAAGGATTGAGGCGGTAGAAGTAGTATGCTTGCCAAGAGAAGATTCCCCTAAGTAACGTTATATCATTACCCTTATCATTCTGGAAGTAATATTTTCCTGCCTCTGACCTGCCCATTGGAACCCACCTTCCGTGGTAATCGAGCCTAACATCATTCTCGATATCGATCTTCCCGGCTCCGTACCAAGCATTCTTGTACATCATCTTCCAGCCATACGTCTCCTTGTGCACCCTGTTGATCTCCTTGAACAGCTTGATCCTCTCGGGAATGGGCAAGATCCTAGCCATGCAAATTCACCTTCACCAAGTTATCATCAGGAGCCATCATGGCACCACTACCGCCTTTACATACCTTCCTCCCGAGGCCGTTATTATCGCGATCTCATACGTTACCCCATGCTTGAATGTATCCAAGCTGGCGTGGAGCCCAAGTCTTGCGTTCGTGCCCGAAGGCAGTTCTATGGGGAACGGGCTCTTGCCTTTCGGCACCATCTCGATGCCGTTTACCTCCAAGCCTATTACCGTGAGCTTCCCCCCTCCTACATTCTTAAAGTGTACGACTATCTCCGCCTGCCCGTCCTTGACCGTCGCGTAGGCGTGATCGAACCTCAGCCCCTCCTGCCTCGTAAAAAGGTTAACTAAGCTCGGGTAGTAGGCCGCCAAAGCCAAAGCGAGCGCGACGGCAACCGAAGCCAATATCAGGGTCGAGACTGCTTTACCCATTACCTCAGCAGCCACCTCACCTCGGCGGGCACGACCCCGCTCGGCGCGTTCTCTATAGCCTTCTGGACCTGCTGCGTTCTGGCCGGCTCCTCGACCGGCTGGCTCGTCTTGGCCTCGGCCTCCTTGGGACTTGTCTCTTTGGTGCTCGCCGCCCCGCTCGCGCTAGTGCCTGTGCTTTTGCCGGAGTAATTCGGCGTTCCGACCTTGCTGGCTGTGATGTTTCTGAGCGCCCCGGTCTCGCTCGTGTCTATGGATCGGCCGTACGCGACTGTCTTGTCCACTAACGAAACGTTCGCCAAGTCGGTTCCGACAACTTTGGTGTTCTTCAGCTCCACGCCCTCGAGGTTCGAGTTCTCCACTTTGGCATTGGTGAGCTTGGAGTTAGTAGCATTGGTGTTCCTGAACGTGCTGTCAACGGCGGTGCAGGATGCCAGCCTGCTCCCCTGCACGGTGCATCCCACGAGCTTCGTGTTCACGATCTCGCTTCTCGAGATGTTCGCGGAGTAAGATACGCCGCTTTTTTCTATCTTTGAATTATCAATGTTTATTACTAACGTTAAGTTGCTTCCCATTATGC
>JAFNJA010000103.1:3232-7574 GCA_017601265.1 Candidatus Brockarchaeota archaeon | reverse complement strand
AGACGACCATGATGATCTCCTCGACCCTCTGGAGGAAGTTCCTGAAGCCGAGGTACGAGGAGCTTGCCGGCGTCGTGCACGCCGGAGGCTCTTACTTCCACTTCCACAGCGACGGCTGGATAGAGCCGATAATACCCGACCTGATCGAGGTCGGCGTCGACGTCCTCGAGCCCCTCCAGCCGGAGGCGGTGGATCCGTTCAAGATCAAGGCGAAGTACGGTTACGAAATCGCCTTCGAGGGCGCGATAAGCGTCCAGAGGACGCTGCCTTTCGGGAGCGCCGAGGACGTGGAAAAGGAGGTTGGATCCGCTCTCAAGAACCTAGGGCCCACCGGATACGTGATGAGGCCCAGCCACACCATCCTGAGGGGAACCCCGATAAGGAACATACTCAAACTTTACGATTCAGCCGCGAAACTGAGGTCGGCCGCCTAGATCCTTTTTTCTACGCACGGACTCGATCGGCGCCAGGCTCGGCCCCGGAAAAGCGTTCGGAGCCCCCTTTTTTGCGGGGTTGGCCTGCTCCGGCCCCTGAAAATTCCCGAAGCTTATATCGCAAGCTAACAAAAGGAGGCGCATGCTCACGCCAAGGGAACGCTGCCTTCGCGCCGTCCGCCACGAAGAGGTCGACAGGGTGCCACTGGCCCTCAGGATACGTCCGGAACCGTACGAAAAGCTGGTCGAAACTTTGGGCGTCAGGAGGGGCGAGGGCGAGTACCTTAGGGTCTGCAAGGCGTTGGGCATAGACGAGCTGGGCGCGCCCGGAATCGGGTTGAGAAGCCCCCTCGAGCCCGATCGATCGGTCCCGCGAGACGAGGAGGGCGGGTGGCCCATCGGGCGGGAAGGGAGGTTCGAGATCCACACGAACATCTGGCGCGTGGAAACGATCTGGGCCCCGGATCGCACGTACACGTACACCTACCGAAAGCACCCTTTCTCCAAGGTGGAGGATCTGGACGGTTTTCCCTGGCCAAGCGTCGTGGAACAGGACCAGAAGAAGATAGTAGATTTCCGACGTCGGCACGAAAACTACTACGTCGGATCAGGATCGATCCAAGTTTTCGAGACGGCATGGAAGATGACCGGCATGCCGCGTTTCTTGGTCGGGATGCTCAGGGACGACCCGTTAATAACCCGGATACTCGACGAGCTGTTCAAAATATCAACCCGGCAAGCGGTGCTCGCGGCCGAAGCGGGAGTCGACTTCATCTACAACGGCGACGACGTGGGGTCGGAGAACAACATGATCGTGAGCCCGGAGCTCTGGAGGCGGCACCTGAAGCCAAGGTACGCGGCGATGTTCGGGGAGGTTAAGAGGCGGGGGGCGTTCGTGATGTTCCACAGCGACGGCTGGATAGAGCCGATAATACCCGACCTGATCGAGGTCGGCGTCGACGTTTTGAATCCCGTCCAGCCGGAGTGCATGGACCCCGCAAAGCTGAAGGAAGCTTACGGCGATGAACTGTGTTTCGACGGGACGATAGGGGTCCAGAGCACGCTTCCGCATGGAACGCCGGAGCAGGTGGCGCGCGAAGTCAGGCACAGGATAAAGACTTGCGGCCCCACCGGCCTCATCCTTGGCCCGACCCACTCCATGCAACCTGACGTTCCCGTGCCCAACATCATAGCTATGTACGAGGCTGCGAGAAAAGAGCCCTTGGCTTGATGGAACGGCCCTCCCCTTCGGCATTGCGCGCCAACGGTTTCGTTCAGAATCCGTTTTATAATGGTCCAACTTTCCACAGCACATGGAAAAGAGGGCGTCCGTTGCCGTGGTGGGGACGTCTCACATGGATTTCACAGCCTACGTGGACGAGTTCCCCAAGCCCGGCGAAACCGTGGTGGGGCGCGAATTCGCCATGGCTCCAGGGGGGAAAGGGGCGAACCAGGCCGTCGCCGTGTCCCGGATGGGGGCGACGTGTTACCTGGTCAGCAAGGTCGGCAGGGATTTCGTCGGCGAGAGCCTGTTCGAGAACGCGGCGAAGAACGGGATCAGAACCGATTTCCTGAGGAGGGATCCGAGGTCCCACAGCGGAGTCGCCTTGATATACGTTAACGCGAGGGGGGAGAACGTGATCGCCGTGGCGCCCGGGGTCGATCGACTGATATCCGAAGAGGACGTCAGGTACGCCGAGAGGGGAATCTCTTCCTCGTCGGTAGTGCTTGCCCAGCTGGAGATCCCCCTCGCCACGGCCGAATTCGCGATGAGGTACGCCAAACGCATGGGCAAGACGACGATCCTCAACCCCGCCCCCGCGTCCGATTTGAAGGATGAGCTCCTCCACAACGTCGATTTCCTGACCCCGAACTTGGGCGAGCTCGCGAAGCTAACGAGGATCAAGGTCGCGGACGACGAATCGATGTTGAGGGCGGCCGGCACCTTGCTGGACAGGGGATTGGGGCACGTGATCGTGACCCTGGGAAAGAGGGGCTCGATGCTCGTTACCTCCGCGGGAAGCGAACTCATACCCTCGTACGAAGTGGATGCCGTGGACACCGTCGGCGCCGGCGACGCCTTCAACGGCGCCCTCGCTTTCGCCATCTCCTTGGGCTGCGGGGCGAGGGAGGCGGCGAGGTTCGCGAACCTGGTAGCCGCGCTGAAGGTGACGAGGAAGGGGGCCCAATCGGGAATACCGACGCTGGAGGAAGCCTTGGCGTTCGCGAGGTCGATGGGCGCGGAGGACCTGCCAAAGGCCATCGTCGACAGGTCGAGAAGTCCCGCCAAGCAAAGACGCGGTTGAACAAGGGTGCGGAAGATGCCGACCTACAGCGACGCGCCCGACGTGAAGGAACTCGTGGACGAATTCATAGAATCCTTGGACCTGTACCACATAGACAAAAAAAGGGTCCTCTGCGTGCGCAGCAAGGGTTCGAAAGCGGGGGGGACGCTCGCCAGGATCCACAGCTTTCCGAAGGTCTACCAGAAAGCCCTCGGGATGAGACCGGTTTACATAATAGAGGTCATCTCAGAAAATTTCGACAAGATCGAGGAGGCGGAAAAAGAGAGCTTCTCCACATCCCCAAGGGCTTTTCGGGAGGGTTGTCGCACCATCGAGAAGATTTTGAATCGCAAGTAAAGCTCTACCACAGGGTTTACAGCTCTTGGAAGAAGCGCGAAGGTGCCCGCGGCCAAAACGGCGCGGGCTATGAAAGTGACTAATGCAAATTGTAACCTTAAAGGTTCATTGGATCCTTCGGCAGTAGGCTCGGATTTCTGCGAGCGGGTCGTTCAACGCAGGAGTTCCCTGCGAGCCCTTTTCGCGATCTCGCGCATCCTCGACAATTTGCCAGCGTCTATTTCCGGCTTCTCGTAGGCCGCCAAGAGATCTTCAACCCTTTTTTGCGTTTTCTCCAAGATCTTCTCCTCGTTTTCGAACCCATTCCACCCGGACCTGTCCAAGAGTTCCGGAATCCAAAGCGATTCCCTGCAATGCCGCAGCGTGTGGCGGGATTGGAGGTAATTTTTCCCCAATCCGAAGCCGACGTCGACGATGGTGTCGAGCGCGATGTTGTCCGGCGAGACGTCGATGTGCCTGGCGTAAACGTTGACCCCGGACCCCAAATCCCTTTCCAGGAGGAGCTGGACGGGGCAGATCGTCTTGCCCCCCTCGAGCATCCCCTGGCCGACGGGCGGGTGGCGGCCCGTGAAAGCGGCGATCGTCATCGCCTTGTAAGCCTTCTCAAGCGCGGCGTAAAGGCCGGGGAGTTTCGCGTCGCAGTACTCGCCGCCTCCGACCGGAACCTCCTTTCCGCACCACCGCCTGAGAAACTCTACGGTCGCGAAGGAGTAAAGCATCGCGTCGGGCGCGCTGTAACTTGTAGAACCCGTCCTCGCGTCCACAGTACCTGCCCACATGCTCCCTTCCAACTCGACGTTCTCGTTAAGAGCAAGGGCGGCCATCCAGGTCGCGAAGAACTCGGCGCTCGCGACCACTACGAACCCGGCGGCCGTAACTGGGGCGGTCACCCCGGCGACCGGCATGGCGGTGAGGCCCGTGGGGTAGCCGGACTTCACCCTGCGGACGAACTTGTCCGCCGTGTCCCTGTCCCACCTCAACGGGTGGGCGAAGCAGATGGCGCCCCAACCGAACCAGTTCTCTATCCCCAGGACTTTGCCCATCTCGACCAGGTAGTCTATCTGCCTGACGTTCCACGCGAAAGCCGGAAGGGGCTTGCGCGAATACTCGGCAAGAACCAGCGCGGCCTCCAAAGGTTCCAATATCGCCGGCACGTCGGTAAGGAGCAGCGAGTGGCCGACGCCGGAATCGGGGTGCAGCGATTCGCCGAGCTTTACCAAGTCTATGAAGTCTCTCTTGTTTCCCGCCCTCCGTTCCTTGTTCCGG
>JAFNJA010000103.1:0-3222 GCA_017601265.1 Candidatus Brockarchaeota archaeon | reverse complement strand
ATTAACTGCGCCACCTGCGTTTCCAACTGGGGGAGGGAAGGGGCTACGAATTTCCTGCTCGATCGGCCGTTCTCGCGACCTCCTTCGCGCATCTTTTCATAATATTCCTCTTGCATCTTCCTGGGGAACTTGCAAGTCCCTTGCGCGTAATCCACCCGCGCCCCTTTGGCGTCCAAAGACTTCAGGATCTCCCTGTTTTGGCACAGCACGCCGACTTTCTCGAGGACCGAGAAAACCCCTTCCGCAAGAGGTCCGACGTCTGAATCGCTCAGCAAGCTTCTTTGGAACATGCTCCGCCAAAGCCTCGACCGTAATTATAAAAGCCCTTGCATCCGGCAAAGCCCATCGCCGGGTACGCGAACCTGGCGAAGGACCCAAGATCCGATCGCACGCCCAAGTTATCGGCCTCGAAAAGGCCGTCTACGCGATCAGGAAATTGGCCAGAGCCGTTGAAAACGGAACCGCCAAGTTGTCGTCTACCCAGGGTTGGAATTCGGCCAGGGTCGCCAAGGCGGACAAAACGACTCCGCGCGCGCCCAGCGTGGCGGCGCCTATGGCGCTGCACGTTAGAAGCATCCCCAAAGAGCCTGACCAGTGCTTTTTCCTTTCGCTCACGAACCTGGACCTTATGATGCCCGTGACCGAGTCTCCCACCGACATGAAGAGCATGGCGGTCCCGGCCAGGATCCTGCTCGCTTCCCACATGGTTATGGAGAGGATCGAAAAACTGAGGGTGTAGTAAACCTCGCCCAAATTGGCCTTCACCTGGAACCACTTCAACTCCCTAGACCTGAGATGCGGGATCAGGAGAGCTAGCGTGAAAGCCACGGCGAAAGCGAAGAACGTGTACGGTTCCTTGAACGCGAACATGTAAACCAATACCGCGGGAGCGGAGGAAAGGTGGATCAGCTTTCTGTTGACCCAGACGTTCTTCATTTTCCTCGTGAAAAACACGGCAGAAATTATGACGGCGAAAAGAACCAAAGCCAGTGGAAAGTCGAAGGCGACGTCCGCTGGCGACGGAACCATGTGTAACCGCGAAATTCCTCGCTTTATAATGGTTGCCATTTACTATCCTATCGTTCGTCCATTTGCCATCTGCGCTTTAGTTTTCAACGTTCACGCAAGCTTCAGCAGGGATTGATTCAAACCACACCGTCATGGCAGAGCTTCAATCCGCCATAGCTTCTTCGAAGGATCCTTAGCGTTCTTGATTTGATCCGTTTGTGTCAAGGCGAATCGCGCGAGATCGGCCCTTGACAAAACCTTTCGAAAAAATAAATCCGCCCCATCTCGCGTCGATGCGTGATAAGCGCGATGGGAGGCACGAGGCAGGAACGCGCAAAGGTCAAGATGATCGTGATATTGGCGACATTTTGGATGAGCGATCTGGCAGGATGCGCCATGGCTCAAAAGGGAGGCGGTAGCTTGGCCGAAGCGGTTGGAACGCGCTTGCCCAGGTCCCATCTGATAGCCGGCGTCCTCCAGCACAAGCAGATCAACGGCCTCGGTTGCGGCCCCGCTTCGATCGAGATCGTATTCGACTACTGGGGGGTAGATGTAGATCAGAAGGCAATCGCGGACGTTGCGCGCGCATCCTCGATGGGAACTTGGGCGTATGACATCGTGAGAACCGGGCATTTCAGCCACCTAAGCAGCGCTTCAGGACGGTTCTTCCCCCACGACGCTCCCAAATTTGGCTTTCCCGAAAGGGCCAAAGGTTACGCATCCTTTTCCTTCTCCTCGGAAAACCCCTGGTGGACCGAATTGAAGAGGCTCGTCGCTTCCGACATTCCGGTCATTTTGCTCATGAAATAAGCTCCGGACGATCCAACCGGGCATTACCGCGTCATGGTTGGATACGACGAGGACGATGGAACTGTGTTCTTTATGGACCCATGGGACAGGGACTTGGGCAAGGTCGCAAACCCGGACGGAACAACTACGTGGAGCATTGCCGACTTTTTAGATTCATGGAACTACGAAGGATACGGTTCCCCGGGACCTTACTGGGGCGCGATAATGCTTCCATGGTCTATAGAGCTTTTCGTGGCGGGCAAAAGGGCGGCCGGCTCTGCCATCAAGGTGACAGCCATAATCACGTATCCCTGCCCGGAACCGTTCGATCGGTCCAATTATCCAGCATCGGATGCTTACGCCGAGATCCTCCTGCCCGCGGATATGTCTGTGAAAGGCCCAAGCAGGATAAACTTGGGCACGGTCTTGGCGGGCGATAGCGTAAAAGTTTCTTGGAACGTCTTGCTGAGTAAGGGCGCGGCAAATTCCATTATTTCCGTAGTAGCGGGAGGGTTTGTGTCCGGGAACGTGCCCGAGGAAGGCTGGAAGGGAGGAGTCTGCTACCCTCCTTACGAATACGTCGACGAGATCGGGGGAGAGGCGAGCGTAACGCTGTGAGCGAAAACGGTTTCCCGACAACCTTCTTCCGGACGAACCTCGACGTGGTTTGCGGATTCGTCACGCAAGCTTTATGTTGTGCATCGCGACCAGGTCCTTCTCGAACGGCCTCAATTCCGCTGGAATTTCTATCTCTATCGGGTCCTTCAGGGACAGGCGCCTCTCCTTCTTCGCGTTCCAGACCCTCGAGTTGAACTCCGTGATCTTGCCCGTAAGTTTCGCGGGCCCGGTCTTCCACTTGGGCTCGGGGAACTTCTCGGCGTGGATGGACTTCTTTCCGTAAAGCGACCTCCAGACGTAGTCGGTGATGAAGGGGGTGATGGGGGCGAGCAGCAGCAGGATCCCCTTCATGCACTCGTGCAGCGCGAACCACGCGGCCTCCTGCTCCTCCTTGGAAAATCCGCGCCCGTAAGCCCTCGCCTTCACCATCTCGACGTAGTGTGGCGCGAAAAGGTCCCAGAGGAACTGCTTCACCTTCGTCGCGGGCACGAAGAAGTTCAGTTCTTCGTACCCCTCCATGCACTCCCTCGTGAGCCTAACCAATTCCGCCAGTATCCAAAGGTCGGTCTTCGACAACCTCGCCTTCTTTACCGTCGGGAAGGAAGAGATGAACCTGGCGACGTTCCACAGCTTGGTGAGCGATTTCGACGTGGAAGCTATCTTTTCCTCGGAGCACCTGAAATCCGATCCGAGGCTCACCTCCCCAGCGTTCCAGAGCCTGAAGTTGTCCGCCCCGTACTTTTCAAGTATGGGGATCGGGTCTATGACGTTCCCCTTGCTCTTGCTCATCCTCTCCCCCTTCCAATC
>JAFNJA010000102.1 GCA_017601265.1 Candidatus Brockarchaeota archaeon | reverse complement strand
CAGCGCTCACGCCGCACTCGTACTCAGCGTTCGGGTTCAGCTCTTCCAGCAGGATGTTGTTCGGCTCGCCGTGCCCGTCGTTCACCACCACGCGGGTCGCCCCCGCTTCCAGAGCGCCCTCCACCGCGGCGTTTACGTCGCTCGTAAGCATCTTCCGTCCCAATCGGTACATTTCGCTCTTCACGTCCCAAACCAACCTCGAGTGGACCCCGCTGACCCCTTCCATATCCGTGCACACGAAAACCTTCATGGTTCGTCTGTCGCCGCGAAGTTTCGTTAGCCATAAATGCGTTGCGCACCTCCATGGTTACGAAATCTCGGCGAACCTTTTTGTCTTGACGCCTTTTTTCGATGCCCGTTCGCGTCGGATCGAGTGAGCGCTGGCAGTTCCTATCGGACGACGTGGAAGCAAGGATTATAAACGGCGCCGATTTCGGTCACGAGGGTTTGAGCAAGTGAACGGTGGAAGAGGCTGTCAGTCGATCACGATCAGGCCCTACCAAGCTTTGTGCGCGATCTGCTCCGTCGGCAAAGGCGGCTCCGTGCCCAATAACGGGAAGATCGAGAGGTTGCTTGACGCGGTAAGGAAAAACCCGGACACGCCCGTCACGCTAAGGTGCAACGTTGGCGACGTGTTCTCTTTCCAGGACCCGGGGACGGAGGATGACACCCCCGAGGGCGCCGAATTCAACCGGAGGAGGGATTTGGAGATCCTCATGAGGCTCAATTTCGTTCCAGGCGAAACGGTGACGGCGAGGATACTTTTCAACAGGCTGCTGGACAGGATTGAAACGGTTTCCGGGATATGCTGTTACGATTCCTCCGGGTCCGGCTCGGACGCGTGGAAGGGTTGCCCCATGGCGAGGAGTGGCAACTACGAGAGGGGGAGGAAGGCGGGCATAAACGCCATCATCGCCCCAAGGAGCGGGGAGGAGCTGGAAAGGGAGAAGGAGGAGTCGTTAAGGGCGATGCACGCGGCGCGGAGAACGGGGATAAGGGTCCGCCCCCACATCTTGGTATGCTCCGTTTGCCAGTACGGGTCGGGAGTGAGGCCGCCGTACAGGGAGGACAACCTCCCGGAACTCTTGCAGCTCGCCCTAAAGGAGCCTGACACCCTCGTCACCATGGCGGAGGGGGCGGATTGGATGATGTGCGCCCCCTGCCCGAACAGGGCCCCAGGGCTGAACGCGTGCGTGAACGTCAAGGGCTCCGGGGGATTGACGAACCAGCTCAGGGACTTGCGCACGCTCCAGAAGCTGGGCTTGACATACGGGGCCACGTTGAAGGCGGGAGAGCTCTACAGGCTGATCTTCGAGAGGATTCCCAGCACGCTCGACATCTGCAGGTTCGAAAGCCCCAGCCCCTCGGTCTGGTGGGACGACTGCGGCGCGAGGACCAAGAACAACGAAAGCTACGCGAAGGGCAGGGAGGCGCTGATGCGGGAATTTTCAAGGCAAAGCCCTAAGTAGCCGGACCGGGGCAAGCCGAAAGGCTTTACGCGCATTCGAATTCGACCTTCGGTCGATGCCGCATGTTGACGCAAAGAGGCGGAGGAGATCGAGCGATGATCCTTGACGCGGGTTACGTCTTCGACAAGGTTGCGAAGGAAAGGGCGAATCGCGGAGGCCGCAACTACTGGTGGGCGTACATGGCCGAAGTACTTAGCTGCATGGGGCTCACGGCCAAGCCCATTCCGCCCGACGGGCTCGCTGGAAGGCTCGACGGGATCTCGGTTTTGTTCCTGGACGGGATGGACGCGTCGCACTTGCTTTTAGAACTCGAGGCTTGGGTTGAGAACGGGGGGACGCTGGTCGGATGCAACACTGAAGGCCTTGATCGCATCTTCGGGAACGCTTTAGCGACGCTGATGGAGCAGCCGGGAGACGAGTTCAGCGTCTCGGGATATTTCCACCTGAAGGAGGGCAGGTTCACAGCCGGCGTCCATTCCCCCCTCCATCCCGAGGCGCCACTCATAGCGGTGTCGCGTTTGAGGTTGGTGAAGCCGATCTCGTCGGCAGAGATCGGAACGGACGGAGAAAATGCGTACATTACTGCCAGATCCTGCGGAGGCGGCTGGGCTTTTTACTTCGGATTCGACGTCGCCCAGACGTTCTGGGCCATCCAACAGGGAAGGCCGGTCGACGGGGATTACGACGGGGACGGGTATTGGCGGACCAGCGACGCTTCGGTCATAGGGAACAACGAACCCGAGGTCGCGTACACAGACGAACTCCTCTTCCTTCTCCAGAACTTCGTCGGCGTCCAGCCGTTTCCCATGATCCACCAGTTGCCGCCAAAGGGGGGAAGGGTGCCGGATTTCGTCCTGTATTACGCGGGCGATGACGAGGGGGAGGGGGGAATCCAAGTTCCCGCCTCGGCCTTCATGGCTAGCAGGGGGTTGCCGTACCACATCAACGCCATGCCCAAGGGCGGGCGGTTCGCGATCACCCCGGATGAGGAAGATTTGCTGAGGAAGCGCGGGACGGAGCTGTCGCTCCATTTCGACTTCATGGAAGGTTTCGCCCACCCGGGCGGTTTTTCCGAGGAAGACGTCAAGCGGCAGGCGGACCTCTACGTCCGGAGGTTCGGCAGCGCGCCCGTCTGCGCCAACACCCATTGGTGGCGCTGGTGCGGGTGGGCGGAGCCCGCGATCTGGATGGCGGAGGCGGGAATAATGGCGGACAACTCCTTCGCGCACAGGAGGTCGCCGCCCCTCGACCCGAGGAACACGGTCGGATTTTCGTTCGGCACTTCATTTCCGCACTTCTTCTGGAGCAACTTCAGGCGGGGCAACGAAAGGATCGATTTCCTTGAGCTGCCCGTCACTTCGTACGAGGTCGGCTATTCTTTCTCTTGGGAAGGGCTCGATGAGGGCACCGTAGACGTGCCCCAGCTGAGGAAGGCGCTGCTGCTCGCAAAGCATTACGGCGCGACGATGTGCATGTTTTACCATCCGGTATACCTGGCCCGGGTGCCATCATGCCGGAGGTGCGTTGACGAGTTGCTCTCGATCGCGCGCTCTGAAGGGCTCGAGGTGCTTCATTTGGGTGCGGACGAGGTCGTCGCCTGGTGGACGTCGAGGAGCAGGGCGAGGATCGAAGGCGCCCGTTTCGAGGGCGGGGTGTTGAAGTTCAAGAGCAGCTGTTCCTACGAGGATGGCTTGATCGCCAAGATCCCGATCGGGGATCGGGAACCCCTCGGGCTCGGAGCCCGGGGCAAGGTCGTGGAAAAATTCGGCAACAGGTGGTTGCTCCTGCCCATACCACCTGGCGAAAACGAGATCTCCGTCCATCTCGGGCAGGGTGATTGAAGCAAGCATTCGGTTACCAAATATTGAGTCGGCATTCCATGTGGCGGTTCCAATGCACGACGTGCAAGGAGAATGAAAAACGCCTAAATCTCCTACTTTTGCTTTTTTCCTACCGGACCATTAGCGTAACTGGCTGTAGTAGTTAGTTTTAAGTCCGGCATGCACGACCATGCCATTGGGGTTGATGATGGGCGGATTTCCCACGATCGAAATCGAGGGAGCCAAGGTACCGAAGCTCCTCATAGGCATCAACAGCCTCCTCGGGTGGTCCCACACGAGCAGCGGAAGAGACAGGTGGATCGTCAGGTACTACACTGCCCGCAGGATAGCCAAGGTGTTCGAGAGGTGCATAGAACTCGGCGTCTCGGGGGTTCTGGGGCCGGTCTGGCCGAGGCTTTTGCAGGCGATAAAGATCGCCGAGAAGGAGACGGGAGAGAGGATGACCTTCGTGAGCACGACCATAGGCGAGGTCAAGGACACCCGGAAGCAGCTCGGGATGCTGAAGGGAGTTTACTCCCCCATCTGCTGCATACACGGAGCTTGGGCGGATTCCTGGCCCGTGCGCAAGGGAAAGCTCGAGGGGCTCGAATCTTGCCTCGGGATGATAAGGGAGGCCGGCTTGGTCCCGGGCCTTGCTTGCCACAACGGGGAAAGGCTCAGGATGGTTGACCGGGGAGGCTACGACGTCTCGGTCTTCGTGACTCCGGTCAACAAGTCCGGGTTCTACATGAACCCGAACCAGAGGTCGATCCTTAACGCGATAGGCAGGACCAAGAGGCCGGTGATAGCGATCAAGCCCCTCGCGAGCGGTAGGTTCGACGAAGGCAAGTTGCGCGAATGGCTCGAATGGTCTTTGAGCAGAAAAGGCGTCTCTGCTCTTTGCCTGGGCTTCATGAGCGAGGAGGAGGCGGAGGAGGACATCGCCTGCATGAAGTCGATATTGGGGCTTGCATGACCTAGCGAGGCTTTGGGCTTCCGAAAGCTTGAAATGGCCGTTTCGCGCGCTTCGATGGGGAAGCCAAACCGCCCACGAAGTGCCTTCGGCTGAAAATCGCTCGTTTTCGCGTTTTCACCCACCTCCCCCTCCCCCACAAGGTACCTCCAACGCTTAATAGCAGGAACGCCAACGCTTACGGCAGAGGATCGCCTGGTGGCGCACCTTCTCGGCCCAACGGTTGTCTTTTGCCCAACCCGGGCGATCCCAAACCTTCTTGGGACCATTCCATCGACGGGTAAACCGCAAAGACTTGACGCGTTTGCTGTACTCCTTCGCCTTATCTTTGGGGAACGGCCTGCGACAGAGGTCCATCCTACCGCAATCGAATCGAAGGCTCTCGATCATTTGCCCTTCCTCAAAACCATCGAATTCCAAACCGAAGTTTTCTCGAACCCGCACTTTTCGTAGAACTTGTCCGGACCTTCCTCCACCTCGGCGTAAACCAACTCGGCGCCTCTTTCAAATGCCCGTTCGGCGAAACCTCGGACGAGGGAAGAGCCGACGCCTTTCCCGCAATGCTGCCTGTGCACCATCGTAGAGTGCAAAATCGCTTCTTTTTTCCTCGTCGGCACGATGAAGCCCAGGACGAAGCCCACCACGCTTTTGTCCAGCTCAGCCACCAAGAATATCGCGTTCGGTTCCGTTATCGAGCCGAGGAAATCGTGCTCCGAAAAGGTGTCGTCCCCTTGCGACTCTTCCACCCCTAGGCAGGAACGCACGTCTTCTGGCCTAGCTTTCCTTACTGCCAAGTTTAAACTGGCCAAATCTCCTCGCTTCCCCTGCTACCGGCGCAAATAAATGATTCCATCGACAAGAATGCGAAGTTGGCAAGCAATATTAACGGATTTTCCCCCAAAGCGCGGTGTAAACCGAAGAAGTTGGTAGGCCCAGGATTGGATCCGGAAATCGTCGTCAGGGAGATGTTGGGGGGCGAGGAAGGGGAGGTCAGAAACCTTTTCCGCGAAAACCTGGGACTCGTCGACAGGTTCTTCTTCCTCATGGCCTTCAGGGATTCGCTCAAAAGCGGGGCGACGCTCTTGGCCGTTTCCGGCGCGGGGATCGTGGGAAGCGTCTCCCTCAGGATCCTCCCCTATTCTGGCAAGAGGGTCGGCCTCATAGACGCGATAGTGACCAAGAAAGGCGAGCGCGGCAAGGGCGTCGGAAAGTCTTTGCTGGACACCGCGCTTTGCTGGTTCAAAGGTAAAGGATGCGAACTCGTCTACGCCACGGCGGACAGGTACAACTCGCCATCCTGGAACATGTTCATCCACAGGGGCTTCTTCCCCATCGGGTTCAGGGAGCAGGTCAAGGACCTTGGCTTCGACTTCGTGCGGCTCTGGTTCGACGAGTTTTACGTCTTCGGGGCGGGCACCTTCTTCCTGAAGAAGGTCCGCGAGAATGAAAGGATGGCGGAAGCTGGCGCCATCAGGCACGTCCTCGTGGCCTTGCTCGGTTTTTCCGCTGTTTGGCTTGTTATAGCTTTCAGGTGGAACGTGCCTGCCGAAAGCGTGGCCTTGGCGCTTGGGGCTGGGGTTGTTGCGGTCTTCTTCCACGAGCTGGCGCACGCCCTGGCCGCGAAGAAGTTCGGCTTGGATACGACCTTCAGGGCCTGGGACTCGGGCATCTTGTTCAGCTTCCTTTTGGCTGCCGTCTTCGGGGCTTTCTGGCCTTCTTACGGCTCGACGTATTTCGAGCGGTTGGACTACCGGTACGACGCGAAAAAGGAAACAGGCCTGACTTACGCATCTGGCCCAATCGCGAGCTTGGCGCTGGCGACCCTGTTCTGGGCCGTGTCTCCCCACGCGATGAACGGCAAGTTCCTGGCGGCGGTGAGGATGGGTAGCGCTGCCAGCCTTTACATCGCCATCTTCAACCTGATACCCATCCAGGCGTCAGGGGGGTTCGCGTGGGACGGCCGAAAGGTATTCCTTTGGAGCAGGGCCCTTTGGTCGCTCCTGGTCCTTGCGGCAGCAGGGCTCGCGCTCGCCTTCTCGACTCTATAACCAGCCTGCCAGCAGAGGTTAAGCGGTCCTTCCCGTTTGCGCTTGTTATCGACTTGGAACTTGCAGCTTTTGAAGCTCGCCCGAGTTCTCGGCTATCTTCGCGGCAGCAGACGCGATGTCGTCCATGTCCTTCCTCGTCCCCAAAAACATCGAATGGCTGAAAGAGAAGCACTCGAGCGCCGCCCGTTCCGCGACCGGGCATCTGACCTTCGAGTAGTCGTACGGGACGTTGAAGTACCTCGGGTCGAAAGCCATCATCTCGTCCTGGTAGAGGGGCTGGAAGCCGATGTTTCCGGTCGGTATGCCCTCCGCGTTCATGGCGTCGACGAAGAGCTTCATCTCCGCTCCCCCGAACGGGGCCGGGTCGTACTTGAAGGAGTAGAAGTAGCCGTTCTCCCTCGTCAACCTCCTGTCCCTCTTCAGCGGGCGGAGCCCGACCTTCTCGAGCTTCCTGTTCAGGTAAGCAGAGTTGGATTCCCTCTTCTCTATCTGCCCCTCCAGCCTCCCCAACTGCACGAGCAGTATCGCCGCCTGGAATTCCGTGATCCTGTAGTTGTAACCCAACACCCTTTGGGGCTTCTTCTTCGGGTCCGCCGCGAACTTCGGATCGAACCTGCCGCTGTTCACGTACGCGTGGCAGAGCTCGTTAACCTCCGGGCTGCTCGTTATCACTATGCCGCCTTCGCCGCAGGTCATGGTCTTGCTCTGCTGGAAGCTGAAGACGCCAGCGTGCCCGATCGATCCCGCGCCCCTGTTCCTCCACCTCATCCCGTGGGAGTGGGCGCAGTCCTCCACGACGACGAGGTCGTGCTTTTCCGCTATCTCCATCAGCCGGTCCATGTCCGCCATCCTGTTCCCTAGGTGGACGGGCACAATCGCCTTCGTCTTTTGGGTGATTGCCTTCTCCACCTCCGCCGGGTCGATGCAGTAGGTCTCCGGATCGACGTCCACGAAAACGGGCACAGCGTTGCAGAAGAGCACGGGCGCTGCCGTAGCGTAAAACGTCATCGCAGGCACGATCACTTCGTCCCCCGCGACGACCCCGGTAGCCTTAAGGGCCACTTCTATGCCCGATGTGCCCCCGTTCACGCAAGTCCCGTATTTCGCGTCCTGGAATTTCGCGAACTTTTCCGCAAACTCAAGCTCCAAGGGCCCCAGGTAGGACCAGTTGCCGCTCCTCACGACCTTCGCGACGGCCCTGACCTCCCTTTCGTCGTGGACGGGCCAGCTTGGGAAAGGCTTCTTCCTTAATTTCTTACCACCGTTTATGGCTAGGTACGCCATGCGCTTCTCCCCCCTCCGTTAATGAAGCGGTATATTACTTCTGTGCCTTACGAAATGGCGT
>JAFNJA010000101.1 GCA_017601265.1 Candidatus Brockarchaeota archaeon | reverse complement strand
GGATGAAGGTGGGGCTTTACTCGGTCACGTATTCTGGAGCTTGGTACAGGGGCGGAGCGCTGCCCCTGGACGAGTTCATCTCCAGGGCGAAATCGATGGGTTTCGACGGGGTGGAGATAGGGGCGAAGAGGCCGCACGCGAACCCGCTCGACTTGGGCAAGGAGGACAGGAAGAGGGTCAGGGAGAAGATCGAAAGCGAGGGTTTGGAGCTTCCCGCGATCAGCGCCTACACGGACTTCACGAGCCCGGTCGAGGAGCTGAGGGAGAACCAGATGGTTATGCTGAGGGAGCAGATAAGGCTCGCGAGGGACCTTGGGGCGAAGTACGTTCGCGTCTTCCTCGCGTGGCCCGGAGTCACGATCAGGGACGGCTTGGCGACGTACGACATGACCAGGAGGTACTCGGAATCCAACTACCCGGACGTGACGAGGTTGGAGAAGTGGAACTTCGCGAAAGCGTGCCTCAAGGAAGCGGTGAGGTACGCGAAGGAGGACGGGATAGTGCTTGCGCTCCAGAACCACGCTCCTTTGGTCAGGAACCACAGGGACGTCCTGGACATGGTGAGGGAGGTCGGTTCTGAATACCTGAAGGTCTGCCTGGACGCCCCCCTGCTGACTCGGCAGGACGACGAGTGGGTGGAGCGGGCGGTGAGGGAGGTCGGCAAGCTCCAGGTCCATTCGCATTACGGGGGCGAGTTCGAGAGGGGCGGCGACGGGAAACCCCGCTTGCTACCGTTCGAGTTCGGGAAGCCCTTGGTAAACTACCCAAGGTTCGTGAAGGCCCTTAAAGAGATAGGGTACAAAGGTTACCTTTGCTACGAGTTCTGCCACCCTTGCCTCGATGAAATGCACCAGCCTGCCGGAATCGATAGGATAGACGAGCAAGTAAAGATGGCGCTTGAGTACATGAGGGACATATTGGGGAGGCTTTAGCCGCGCAAGCTTTTTACGATCTCGTCCGCCCCAGTATGTAGTCGAGGGCGGTTGAAGCATTCCTGATCCTCGCCAACGGGTAGTGCTTGTAAAGCGGGATCATCTCGGCTATGAGGTAACTGCCGTAACCTGCTTCTCCCAGCGCCTTCACGACTTCCGGCCAGTTGACGTCACCCTCCAGGAGGTCCACGAAACCCTCGACCGTGCCAACGCCCCTCCTGAAGTCCTTCACGTGGACCCTCTTTATCCTCTTGCCCAGTATCCTGATCCACTGCTCGGGGTAGCCGAAGGGCATGACGTTGCCAGTGTCGAAGAAGATCCCCACGTACTTGCTCTTGAACGAGTCGACGAAGTCCCTGGCTTCCAAGGGGCTGAGGAGGAACTTGTTCCAGACGTTCTCGAGGCCTATCGCGACCCCGTGCTTCTCGGCGAAGGGAAGAAGGTCCTGGATAGCCTCCCTGAGCCTTTCGTAGACGGCGTCGTACTGGACGACCTCGCCCCCTGGCATGAAGAAGACGTCCACGGCCCCGGGTATAACGAGTATGGCGTCGGTGCCTAGAGCCGAGGCGGCTTCGATCTGCTTCCTCACGATTTCCTTGGCCCTTTTCCTCGTCGAGGGTTTTTCGCTCGTCAAGGAAGAGCCCCAAAGCAGCCCGGACGCGAGGCTGCTGATCTCAACCCCCATGGCTTTCGCGTCTTTGGCGAGGCGCTCCAATCCCTTTGGATCGGACTCCAGGCTTACCTCTCCCTTCTCGGAAAGGCAAAGCTCCACGCCTTCGAAACCGAACGCCTTCGCCTCCTTGAGGCATTCCCTGACGTCCTTCGCCCCCTCCGATCCTCCGGGGAAAGACCAATAGTTGATGGCCTTCCTAAGTCTTGGAACCAATGTCACGGCCTCCTTTGAACGGGACAACGTATTGAATTCTGTCCTTATATATGGCTAACATAGATATTGTAATTATATAGAAAGTTTTATAATTAAATAATATATCGGGCTGGTAGGAGAAGGAAAATGGCAACAGAAGAGGTAAAAGTGCAAAAAGTCCCTTGGCTTTTCGTCGTAATCTTCGCGGCCGTCCTTGGATTCGGCGGAACCTGGTGGCAACTCACGACGGCTGCTGGCATAACCGGGAGGCCAGCGCAGACCGGAAGCATCGGAGTACCGACGGTCTGCATGTCCGGCATGACCACTTTGCCCTACATGGTCTTGCTGATAATGGGGGCGATGGGCAAATTCCAACCGTTCAGAGGCATGCTGACCCCTGCTACACTAACCTACATCTACATAGTCTCGCTAGTTTGCTCTTTTGGAGTCGGCTGGCTGTCACCTTGCTCGAGTTGGGGAGTGTATTACGGAGCAAGGATCATAGACCCCATAGCCACGGAAGAGTACATCCCGCTGTTCATGGCGCCTGCGCCGGAAATCGCTCAGCAGATAGTGCCCGGTGGAATGCCGGTTCCCTGGGCGGACCTCTTTCCAAGCATGATGTTCTGGTGGATCTACACCGTTCTCAACGCAGTGATGATGCTCTCCTTGGTGATGGTTTTCAGGAGGAGCTGGGTGGACATCGAGAAGGTCCCGTTTCCGCACGTCGTCGCGGCTTACGAGCTTTTGTCTAGAGCTGTGCCGAAGGAGGCGGTTCAGAAGCGCGCGAGTTTGTTCTCCCCCTTCGTGATCGGGATGATCTTGGGCGTCGCTTTTCAGTTCCCCATATTGATGTCCGATCTCTTTCCGTGGTTCCCGGACATATACGGCTGGAGGACCAACACCTGCACTTCCGGGCAGCAGTGGATAACCGCCGACTCCCCGCTGGCGGGAATCGTAGGCGTCTCCACGTTCCAGAAAGATCCGTTGGGCATGGCCATAGCTTACCTCGCGCCTCTGAGCATCCTATTCAACATATGGTTCTGGTACTTCATCTGCATCATCATCCTCCCCCAGATCGCGTACACGATGGGATACTACACGGGCATAACCTCTCTTAACGGATGCGGGAGGATATGGTGCGGCGAGATGCTGGCGTTCGGGGAACCGTTCAAGTGGATCGCTGTATCGACGGGCGCGACCCTCGGCCTTACCGTGCTGATAGTCGTCCTCAATTGGAAGTATCTCGTCCAGACGTTCAATGCCGCGCTCGGAAGGTTGAGCCTTGAGGATAGGACAAAGCTTGAGGAGAAGGAGCCCGTACCGTACAGGATCACCTACGCCATGTTGGCCGTCTCGTTCATACTTCTACTCGCAATGTACCTAGCAACCGGAATATCGATAGCTTCGGCCATCGTCGTGCAGCTTACGTTTGCCGTCTTCTGGTTCGCTATCGTGCGCCAGGTCGGGATGGCGGGCTTCTTCTTCAGAGGGACGGACAAGGGCATAACCCTTGCAAGGCTCTTCCTTTGGCCTACGGCGCCCGAAACGTTGAACCGCGACTTCGTACTAACGGCGCAGTTCACCAACTTCTTGGTCGACGCTCCCGAGAACGGCTTCCAAGTTGGAGGGAACTTCATAGCGTCCTTCGAGGCCTTCCGAATGGCGGATATGACATCCACGAGCGGCAGGAACACCTTCATGGCTATGCTCGCGACTTTCATAATACTCCCTCTGTTCTCATTGATCGGCTGGTACTACACGGTCTTCACGGTCGGCCTTTCGAAGATACCTGGCAACTGGGGAAGCAGGGGGTGCGATCCGCTTCTGAGCAGGAGCGCGCTGGCAAGCAACTGGAACCGCATGCCCGGCACAGATCCTTGGGTTCCCCACTTCCTCCTCGGCTTCGTGATAACGGCCGTGCTCAGCGTCCTGCACTCGAGGTTCATCTGGTTCCCGTTCGAGCCGGTAGGCTTCTCACTCGCGGTCAGCTACGCTGGCACGTCGTTCGGCATCTGGTCGTCAGCCCTTGTTGGTTGGATCCTGAAGACCATAACTCTGAAGGTCGGTGGAAGCAAGCTCTACGAAGATTGGGGTGTTCCTGTGGTTACCGGATTCATAGCGGGCTACATGGGCCTCCTGATACCGGGCACGATCATAGCGCACATCAAGTTCTGGTTCCCGTTCTAAGCCGGGTCGAGGAGTGCAAAGCGCGCCTCCTTTTTTCATCTCTTCTTCCCCATTATGAATCCGGATACTAGAAATCAGGCTCTTAACTGTGTACGCAGAGCGGCATTAATCATCTTTTATTGAGAAAAATATCAGTTAATCTTAAATAGGTAAGGCCTGCTAATCGATTTTAACAAGGTGAGGAGTGAAAATTGTCGACTACAGAAGCTAAGATAGAGAAGATACCTTGGATCCCTGTGATAGTCCTAAGCGTCGTGCTCGGCTTGATCAGCGCCCCTTACGGCTTCGTCCTCTCAGGAGGGTTGCAGCAGTTCTACAGCATGGGGGTAGTGGCTTGCGCCATAGGCCTCGGATCAACGCAATTCATCCTGCTTTGGATCACAGTACTTATTGCCAAGACTGGGATTTTGAAGGACAAGATCAACCTCACTAACCTTACTTACCTCTACGTCATAGGCTCGACCGTGAGCTGGTACGCCCTAGGTACGGGGGCGATCGGGCAAGCATTCGGCTTCATATGGGGCGCCAGGAACTACAATCCCGAGTGGGCCGCGCAGTACATACCTTCATTCATAGCGCCTTCGACCGAGACTGTCAGGGCCCTGTGGCAGGGGACGGGTGGAGCGAACTGGGGCGAGGTGTACGCGCCGACGGTTTACTGGTACATCTTCTACGTTTCCTTCTCCCTCTTCCTCGTTTCGTTGGCGACCCTCTTCAGGAAGGATTGGATAGACATGGAGAGGATACCGTTCCCGCAGGCGAGCGCGGCGACCGAGATAATGACCAGGATACCTCCCCTGACGGAAAGGATGCCGTCGAAGTACATAACGCCTTTCGGTATAGGTTTGATACTCGGAGCGATCTTCCAGTTCCCGATACTGATGACGTACTTCTTCCCGTGGTTCCCGGACGTCTTCGCCTGGAGGACGGACACCTGCGGCCACGGCGCATACCTGATGCCCACGACCTCCCCGCTGATGGCCATAGTCGGGATAACGAACACGGACAAGCACCCGCTCGTTTTGGCCATGATGTACTTCGCCCCGCTCAACATCCTCTTCAACATATGGTTCTGGTACTTCGTGTACTTGGTTTTGATGCAGGCGGCGTACGTGATGGGATACTACACCGGCTTGATGACGGAGAACGGGTGCTGCAGGACCTGGGGACCCGAGAGCGTTAGGTTCAGCCCTCCTTTCAAGTGGGAGGCTTTCTCGACCGGTTCTTGGATGGCCCTCAGCATATCGTACCTGATACTCGGCAGGAGGTTCATAATCGATTCTTTGAAGGCGGCTTTCGGAAGGCTCAGCCCCGACCGGGTTGCGCAGTTGGAGAAGGACGAGCCGACATCCTACAGGACGACTTGGCTGCTGCTCATAGGGTCGACCGTAGTCATGACCGCACTCTCGATGTCCGCCGGCATGGACCTGGCAGCGGGCTTGGTGATGCCTTTGACGATCTTGCTCTTCTGGATCGGCAATGCGAGGATCTGGGGCATGACCGGCACCTACATCCGTTCTGCGGAGCACGGCAACGCGCTCTACAGGCTTCTCATATGGCCTACGGCTCCTGTGCCTGAATCGCAGATGGCCGGCTACTACTTTGCCGCCTACATCTCGGAGTTCCACATAGACGCTCCGGAGAACCAGAACGGCGGCGCGATACTGGCGGCGTTCAGCAGCTACAGGGTGGCAAGTCTTACCGGGGTGAGCAACAGGAACGTTTTCAAAGTCCTTATGGCCACGCAGCTGATAGTTCCCATATTCTCGATACTCGGATATTACTACATGATCGGGACGTTCGGAGACATGAGGTCCGGATACCAATCTCTGAACAGCAACTCTTACATCGAGAGGTGCGGGAACCCAAGCAACTGGAACCGCATCCCTGGGACGGAACCGTGGGTACCGAACTTCGCGATAGGCTTCTTGGCTTGCTTGGTCATATATTTCGTCCACGCAAGATTCGTGTGGTTCCCGTTCGAGCCTATCGGGTTCACGATGGCTTTCAGCGACGCTTGCCTGTTCTTCGGCATATGGTCGATGGCCCTCGTTGCCTGGGTGCTCAAGACCTTGACTCTGCGCATCGGAGGGAGCAAGGCGTACCAGCAGTTCGGCGTCCCGATCGCGGGCGGGTTCCTTGCCGGCTACATGCTCATCGTCTTCCTGGGCGGCTTGATGGGAATCGCCAGGTTCTTCGCGCCGTTCTAAAAGCTAGTCGAGCTGCCGGTTCAGCCCTTCTTTTTTCCTATAGTTTAAGCAAAGCGGAGCCTTTTGTCATGAGAAGGTTCAAATCTTAAGAAGGGTAAGCGCGTCCAGTGCCATGGCATGAAGGTGGGGATTATCGGAGCCGGAGTCATGGGCTCCTCGATCGCAAAAAGGTTGCTCGCGAAAGGGGTCGTTACGGCCGAGGAAATTTTCGTTTCGGACGTCGACGAAGGGAAGTGGGAAAAGCTCGCGAAAGAGGCGGGAGTGGCTACTTTCAAGGAGAATCCGAGGGTCGCCAGGGAAGCCGAGGTGCTAATGCTTTGCGTGAAGCCGCAGCAGATGGCGGAAGCGCTTGCGTCTTTGAAACCTTTCGTGACGCCCGACCACCTCGTGATATCCATAGCCGCTGGCGTAAAGACCGGGGCGATCGAGAAAATGCTTGCCGAAGGCGCGAGGGTCGTGAGGGCGATGCCGAACCAATGTTGCCTGATCGGCCTTTCGGCTACCGCTTTCTCGCCGGGCAGGAACGCTACTAAGGAGGATCTCTCGACGGCGGAGAGGATCTTCTCCTCTTTCGGCAAGGCGTACTTGGTCGACGAGGAGATGCTCGACGCCGTGACCGGCCTCAGCGGCAGCGGCCCCGCGTACGCCTACATGGCGATCGAAGCGATGGCGGAAGGGGGGGTCGAGGCGGGCCTACCGAGGGAGGTTGCGGTCGCCCTCGCAGCCCAGACTCTCTTGGGCGCTGCCTCGATGGTGCTCGAGACGAAGAGGAGCCCGGAGGAGTTGAGGAAGTCGGTGGCGACGCCCGGCGGCACGACCGAAGCTGGCATCAGGGTTTTGGAAGGGGGCGGCTTCAAAGGCTTGCTGGCAAAGGCCGTGGCCGAGGCGGCCAAGCGCTCGAAAGAACTATCCTCGAAGTACGCGTGAAGGACGCGGTGCCGGCTTCACTTCCTTACCTGGCCCTGGCCCCTCACCAAGTACTTCGTTGTTGTCAGCTCCCTGAGGCCCATCGGCCCCCTCGCGTGCAGCTTCTGCGTGCTTATGCCTATTTCGGCGCCCAAGCCGAATTGGAAGCCGTCCGTGAACCTGGTCGAAGCGTTGACGTAAACGACAGCGGCATCTACTCCGTTGAGAAAAGCCTGGGCCCTCCGGTAATCCTCCGTGACTATGGCTTCGGAGTGCTTCGAGCCGTACTTGTTGATGTGCTCTATCGCCTCCTCGACCGAATCCACAACCTTCACCGCCAGGGTCATGTCGAGGAACTCGGTGTACCAATCCTCCTCCGAAGCCTCGGCCACGCCGTCCACCAACGCCCTGGTCCTGGGGCAGCCCTTCAGCACCACGCCAGCCCCTCTGAGCCTCTTCGCGATCTCGGGAAGGTAGGCTGGGGCGACGGAGCCGTGCACGAGCAGCTTCTTGGCGGCGTTGCAGACCGCCGGCCTCTGGACCTTCGCGTTGTATATTATGTCGCTCGCCATCTC
>JAFNJA010000100.1:7459-7786 GCA_017601265.1 Candidatus Brockarchaeota archaeon | reverse complement strand
CACGAGCCTTTCAATGGCCTCCACCCTCTCCAGGATCTCGGGCATTAGGCCAGCGCTGGGTATTTCGGGCGCCACGAAATCGTCGATCTTCTCCTTTTCGTCGAAGACCCTGTGGCTCAGGTCGATCCATGGAAAATCGTCTTCCGGAAAGACGGTCCTGCATCCCACTATGGACGGGTGGAGGAAGACGCCTCCCAAAGGCCCCACCGCGTCCGGGATTACGAAGGTCCTGTCGTCTGCAAATTCCTTGAACGAATCGATCCAAGCCCTCAATTCGCACTCGACCAAAAGCTTTGGATCGTCCCACAATCTGCCAATCTTGACTCC
>JAFNJA010000100.1:4414-7374 GCA_017601265.1 Candidatus Brockarchaeota archaeon | reverse complement strand
AGACCAGACCGGATCCAAGCTCAAAGTGACCGGTACCCTGTCGGGCTTTTCAAACCTCCAAGCGGCCTCGTGGCGCGCTCTGGCTGCTTGGATCCTCTTCTCGTGCTCCACCTCCAGGGACTTGGCTTCCTCCAGTAGGGACCTCACCTTGCCTCTGAAAGACCGGTCCATGGATAGCCCGCCACGAAACTCCTCTTCAATAAATATCGTTTGTGGGTTATCGCAGGTAAAAACGCCCGTTTTTCAACGTGGTAATTCCAGCGGCGAGGCCGAGCGAAGGTGTCGCGGCGTGAAAGCCCTTACACGAAACGGACTACGGGTTCAAGAACCCTGCGCCGAAAGCGGCTTTTTGGCCAAGATCCTCGAAGAAATTTCGTTGAGGGCGCTGCTCATTATATAGACGTCAGCGACCTTGAATATCTCGTCTTCCGTGGACAGCAGGTGGTTCAAAGCTCCCTCTACCTCTTCAACGGCCTTCTCCTTCTCGCCTTTCAGGTAGCGAGAAAGCGCCTCGAGAAGCAGCGACACGTACGTGTTGTGGTGGAGGAGGTAGAGTGCGGATTTCTTTGCCGCTCCCGTCCCCTTCGAAGCGATTATTTCGATCCTGGCGCGGCTTTCCTTGACGTACTCAAGAAGTTCTTGAACCACTTTCAAGCTAAGGGCCGACAAGGGGTCTACATGCCCGTGCCCATTTTTCGCGCCAACGAGCGAGTATATCTTCCCAAGGTAACTCGAGACGAAAGGCGCATCCTCGCCGAAAGCGGCCTTCAGGTACCGGTCCTTTACCCCCTCGATCTCGGTTTTGTTGTTCCACAGGGTCTCGGCCATGATCGCCATGGGGATGCCGGTGGGGTAAAACGACCTGAGCGTTTGGCAAGAAAGGAATCCGTTCAATCCGAGTTCCATCAGGTCGCGAAGGTCTCTCCAAAGAACGTCCCCGATGTCCCCGCCCAGGAAGTCCAAGCTGAACCCGCTCCAGAAGTGGTAGTCGAAGAGGAAGCTATCCGACCTCAAGGTCTTCTGCCAACCTCTCAGGAGCTGCACGAACTCGCGGTTTGTCCGTGGCGGGACCATCCGGTTCCTAGGCGCGGGCTCTAAAGGTTTGGAGCTTGAGCACTTCGCGTCGCTGAGCTTGTGTAGGTAGCAGCGCGATATTGGCGCGAACATGAACACGGTGTTTTTGTAAAGGTCGTCAACAACCTCTTGTTTGGGCGCCCAGAGGGTGTTCGCGTAGCAGAGGAAAACCACCTTGGTTTTGCACTTTGCCTCCCCCAGCCTGTGCGAAACGGCGTTTACGAGCTTCGCGTACCAATCGGATGGGGAGAGCTTCGCGCAACCTTCGCATTCGCAATGGTTGTTCATCCCGTCAGAGAGCCAGAAGTGCAGCAAATCGACTTCCGGGTGCTCAAGGGCGTATTGGACCACGTGGTCGACGAGAGCGTCGAAAGCCTTGGGGTTGGAGTAGCACAGCTCGGTGTTCACCGCGATCTTGCCAAACAGTTCCCTCCTGCCGTCAACCAAAGCGACCAGCTCCCTCTGCCCCTCGGATATCGGCTTTTCCTCCGGATCCCATCCAAGCCCTTCGATGCCTATGGCCTCGCAGGTCCAGCCGTGGCCCACCCTCTCGACGATCATACCCCTCCTCTTCAGCTCTTCTATTACCCTCGCGTCAAACTTCAGAGACTCGTCCACGGAGATCTTGGGGGATGGTTTCGCGCGCGGGTTGTACCGCCTCGCATAATACCTGTTGTAGAAGAACCGCGAAGTTTTGAACTGCAAGAAAAACTCGTTCATCCTGCGCTTGGCCATCCAGTCGATGAACTCGATCACTGTCTCAGGGGTCACGGCGCCCTCGATGCACACCCCCCGGTGGGAGTAAGAGGCCATCTCCTCGAGATCGAAGCCGTCGGTCTTCGCCTCTTCGAGCCTGGGCAGGATCTCGCCATCCTCTCCCGGCCAAAGCCACTCCGTCCCGAGACGCTCTAGGTAACGGTAAGCCGCGAACAGAACGCTCCTTGGGTTCGATCCGACTACCAGGAGTTTGTCTCCAGAAGTTTTCAAGGCGATCGCGTCTTCAGAACCGCCGCTGGCCTGCAGAACCTGTAAACCGAATCCCTCGAAGGCTTGCTTGGTGCCCAGGTAGATGCCTTTTCCCGTAAGGCGGGACTTCGCGGTTTCAACGCGGTGCTCGATCCCCGTGATCTTCCCAAGGTATCGAGCCAGCTCCTCGGAAGCGAAACTTACCACGGAATCGGTCCCTATGGCGTAGATTGGCGTTGCGTTAGGCAAGTTAATCTACCTTGCCCAACTCAATAGACGTCTTAAATCGTTTTTGGCCTCCGCTTGAGGGCGGACTTGTTTACTTTGCACCCAGAGCTCGAATCCGA
The DNA here is from genome assembly GCA_017601265.1 of Candidatus Brockarchaeota archaeon. Lineage (GTDB taxonomy): Archaea > Thermoproteota > EX4484-205 > EX4484-205 > DTQO01 > DTQO01. Next base: position 4,987 of record JAFNJA010000100.1, on the reverse strand, counting down.
TTTGGAAGGTTATTTAAGCACGAACCTTAGAAGGCTCACGGCGATTGTAGCGGTGAGGGTGGAATGGTTGGGAGTCTCGAACGCGTTCCTGACTGGGAAAATCCTAAAGTGGTTGGGAGGAACAAGGAACCGGCGCACGTCCGTTTAATTCCTTACGCCGACGTTGAAACGGCGATCTCCGGAGATCCGAGCAGGTCTCCCTGGTACTTGTCGCTCAACGGCGACTGGAAATTCAAGTTGGTTCGGAACCCCTGGCTTGTTCCGGAAGGGTTCCATAGGGGCGATTTCGACGATTCCGGGTGGAGCACCATCCCGGTCCCAAGCAGCTGGCAGATGCACGGGTACGACAAGCCGATCTACACGAACATCAGGTACCCCTTTGACGCGGATCCCCCGCGCGTTCCGCGCGACGACAATCCCACCGGGCTTTACCGCGCCGCTTTCGACATTCCCAACACGTGGGCTGGGAGGCAGGTCTTCCTTGTTTTAGACGGCGTTGATTCGGCCTTTTACGCTTGGGTGAACGGGGAGGAGGTCGGATTCAGCAAGGACAGCCGTTTGCCTGCCGAGTTC
>JAFNJA010000100.1:0-4404 GCA_017601265.1 Candidatus Brockarchaeota archaeon | reverse complement strand
AACATCACGCCCTACGCCCGTCCGGGGAGGAATTCATTAGCCGTCCAGGTGATGCGCTGGAGCGACGGAAGTTACCTCGAAGACCAGGACATGTGGAGGATGAGCGGCATATACAGAGGCGTCTACCTTTTCTCTACGCCGGACGTCCACATCAGGGATGCGTGCGTAAGGACCGAGTTTGACGGCGAATACGCCGACGCGGACCTTAAGGTATGGGCAAAGGTGAGGAACTACTCCGGCTTCCTACAGTCCGGCATTGCCGTCGAGATTATGCTTCTCGATGCCGAAGGCAGGCCAGCCTTCGAGAAGCCATTGGAGCGCACCATCGAGGAAATAGGGGCGATGGGCGAGGACCTCGCCCACTTCGAGCAGAAGGTCCGCGGTCCCGCGAAATGGTCGGCTGAACGCCCTTATCTCTACGTCCTGCTTTTGGTCCTGAAGGACCGGGAAGGACGCGTGCTCGAAGTAGAAAGCTGCAACGTCGGGTTCCGGCAAGTGGAGGCAAAGGGCGGAAAAATATTGATCAACGGGGTGCCGGTCCTGCTGAAGGGCGTCAACAGGCACGAACACGACGACACGAGAGGAAAAGCGGTCACGGCTGAATCGATGCTGGCGGACATCAAGCTCATGAAACGGTTTAATTTTAACGCGGTCCGAACCTCGCATTACCCGAACGATCCTGTTTGGTACGACCTTTGCGATAAGTACGGAATATACGTGATCGACGAAGCGAACATAGAGTGCCACGGGTTGGCGAGCATCTGGGGCGGAGAACCCCGCAACGAGCCGGCAAACGACCCTGAATGGCTTAACGCCTTCTTGGATCGGTGCGTCAGGATGGTGGAGAGGGACAAGAACCACCCATGCGTCATCATGTGGTCACTGGGGAACGAGTCCGGATACGGGGCGAACCACGACGCAGCGGCTGGTTGGATACACGGCCACGATCCAACGCGGCCTGTCCATTACGAAGGAACCATACGCTTCGCAGGAAAAATTTCTCCGATAGTCGACGTAATCAGCGTGATGTACCCGACCATAGATTGGCTCGTTTCGTTGGCGGAGGATCCCAAGGATGACAGACCCGTCATAATGTGCGAGTACGCCCATTCGATGGGGAACAGCACCGGGAACTTGGCAGAGTACTGGGAGGCCATAAGAAAGCATGAACGCCTGTGTGGAGGATTCATCTGGGACTGGGTCGACCAGGGATTGCTCAGGAAAACCGCTGACGGGCGGGAATGGTGGGCGTACGGCGGAGATTTCGGGGACGAACCCAACGATCTCAACTTCTGCATCAACGGCCTCGTCTGGCCGGACCGCAAGCCGCACCCGGCGATGTGGGAGTGCAAGAAAATTTTCCAGCCAGTCGAGGTCGAGCCAGTCGATCCGCTCAACGGAGTTTTCAGGATCCACAACAAGTACGATTTCTCAGACCTGAGCGGCTTGGATATTTTTTGGGAGTTTTTTGCGGACGACAAGGTGATCGGCGGTGGGCAGCTTCCGAAGCTCCATACTCAACCGGGAAGAAGCGAGGCCGTAAGCGTACCCCTTCCCACCACAAAGCTTGAGCCTGGCGCGGAATATTGGCTCGTTTTTCGATCCAAGCTTTCAAACGGTACTTTGTGGGCGGAAAGGGGATACGAGATAGCGACGACGCAGATCAAGGTGCCTTTCGACGTGCAACCTGGTCCGGCACTGGAACCCAGCGAAATGCCGGATCTCCGGCTGAGCGAATCGGCAAGGGACGCAAAGGTCTCCGGGAAGGACTTCGTTCTCGTATTCTCCAAGGAAAAAGCGGGCATATCGTCCTTCGAGTACATGGGTTCGAATCTGATAAGCGAAGGGCCTTGCTTGAACGTTTGGCGGGCTCCCACGGACAACGACGCTTTCAGCTTCGCTAGCCTTTGGCGGGAATTCGGCCTCGATCGGGTCGAGAACGAGGTTTTGAGGGTCGAGGTCCAAAGAACGAGCGCTCAGGCCGTGAGCATAATCGCGCGAACGCGCGCACGAGCGGAGAAAGTTGCGGACGGCTTCGATTGCCGTTTCACCTACAACATCTGCGGAAGCGGAGACGTGGTCATAGCTTCGGAGATAGTGCCAAGCGAGAAGCTTCCCCCGCTTCCAAGAGTCGGATTGAGATTCACAGTTCCAGGGATTTACAACAGGTTAGCCTGGTACGGCAGGGGGCCTCACGAAAACTACTGCGACCGCAAGCAGGGGGCGCCCGTCGGCATGTATAGCGGAAGCGTAGAGGATCAGTACGTGCCCTACATCAAGCCCCAGGAGAATGGGAACAAGACGGACGTTCGCTGGGCATCGCTCACGGACGATGAAGGCAAAGGGATTCTGATCGTAGGAATGCCGCTCTTCGAATTTAGCGCCCACTACTACACTGCCGATGATTTTGCTAATGCGAAACACACGTTCGAGTTAAACAAGAGGCAGGACATAACGCTTAACGTCGACTACAAGCAGTCGGGGTTAGGAGGGGCGAGTTGCGGGCCAGCCACCCTGCCCAAATACCAGATCAAACCGGAACCATTTCGCTTCGCAATCAGGATCAGGCCGTTGCCCAAGGACGGCCAATCCGCAATGGAACTGAGCAAGCAGAGGATACAAGGGTAGGGGCGTACGAGAGAGCCGGAAAGCGACCGTTCTTGACGCCTAAAGTTCAGGTTGTCCGGGATTGCTCAAAGGCAGATCGGTTGGAAGGGCGCTTAGAGTTCTATCGAAATGGTAAATAGATTCGCCCAGCTCCATTTCATGAACCAAGCTGATGGTGGTTTTACCTTGGAATTCGAGGTTTTTTCTGCCCTCGTATTGGCTTTTTCGGTCTTGACGTTCTTTCTAATCAACGTCCGCAACATGTTGAGCTCAGGCCGAGGGACGGTTGCGAAGCGTTACTACGCTGAGCGCCCTCTTCCCAAAAACTTGGCCGTTGGGGTAGCGGCCCTCGGAACGTTGGCATTCTGGGGCGAGTGCCTGCTCTACCCCCTCGTCGCCTTCACGAACGCTGTACGAAAAGGAGCTTTCACGTTAGATGTCCTCGTACCTTTCGACAAATGTACGAGTTCGATCGGCCTTCTCTTGATCGTACTAGGCCTTTCGATCTTCAGTTGGAGCGTTCAGGCTCGAGGGCGCTACGCTACTTCTTGGGCTATGGCCGAGGACCATAGGCTCGTCACTTGGGGCCCGTACCGTTTTGTTAGGCATCCATCCTACCTAAGCTACTTCATGATGTTCTTCGGCATGCTCATTCTCTGGCCGAACGTCTTCTCGACAATACCAATCCTTTCCATACCCGGTTATGTGCGCATAACTAAGGATGAGGAAGGACTGCTAATCGAAAGGTTTGGCGACCAATACAGGGATTACCGTAAGCGGACTGGGCGGTTTTTTCCAAAGATCCCGCGAAAGCTCGCCTGCGCATAAGTTGGCAAACGCCATCTAATTTCAGGGTTCCTCGCTACTTTGAAAAAATCCCTCGATCTATTTGACCAACGAGCCAACTTCAGTAGGCTTCATCGGATCGGGGCCGCCGTCGATATCCATGTTCCTGTGACTCTAGGCGGAAAGGGACATTGGATTTATGCATCGCTCCTTAGGGGGCAGGAAACGATGCCCTATTTCCACTCGAACAAAACTCCCATGGCTTGCGAGCGATCCTTGAGTAGCATCTCGTAAACTTCAGGGGCTCTCTTGTAGGGCACGCGGTGGGTGATCAACGAGCCCACGTCCAGTTCGCCATCAGCGACGAGGTCCACGAAAAGCTCGAAGTGCCTCTTCATCGTCCACTGGTTTTCAGGCGTGGCGTGAGTCGGGTGTGAACTGTTGTGGGCGCCGATTATGGTGAAGCTAGGCGAGTTGCAAAGGTCGTGGAAGTCGAAGCGGGTCTCTCCCCGAGGGCTACTCAGGACCACGAAGCGCCCCTGCCTTCTCAGGATCTTGAACTCGGACGGTATGAGGGAAGCGTTGCCGGTCACTTCGAAGACAACCCCGACCTTCCTTCCCCTGGTCCATTTTTCAACGGAGGAGACGACATCCGTATCGTTTGGGTTGAGCCTCACTATCATCGGATCGTCTGGCAGAAGCCCAAGTCGGCTGCTCGCGACATCTATCACGAAGACGGGCCTCGCCCCGCAGAGCCTGCAGAACCGCGCCGCGAACTGCCCGAGCAGGCCGGCTCCGTATACCGCGGCAGAGTCGCCCCACTCGACCTTGCCCCTCCGGACGCCGTTCATCACGATCTCGGCTATGGTGAAAAAAGCGGCCTGCTCGTCCGGCACGTCTCGGTGGACTGCTCGAACCGATTCGGCTTCCTGCTTTACGTACAGAGCGTGCGGCCCGTAACTTGCCACGCGCCTTCCGATCCAATTCCGATCTACTTCTGGGCCAACATCC